>CP133159.1:4195000-4495833 GCA_030913385.1 Cytophagaceae bacterium ABcell3 | reverse complement strand
TTTGCACTTATTGTTTTTATCTTGTGCTTTACACCAAGAATGTTTATTATTGAAATGGTTTAACCTAGAACATACAATGGAATCTAGGTAATAAATATTTTTCTTATGTTCTTGCGTACTGCCCTCTTGATATGTTGTTGTGCACTATTTGTGTTCTTTGATGCCAGCAGCCAAAGTAGTTTTAAAGACCAGCAATTAAAATACCCTAGGGTAAGGGAAGCTTTTAAGAACAGAGAAAGTGTATTGGCTGATGAATTTGATGAAAAAGGTGTTTCATTGAATAATGCAGAAATTTTTTTGAGAGGTTTTAAACAAGAACAAATACTGGAACTATGGGCTAGAGAAAAGGGAAGTGGCGCTTTTAAACATATCAAGGACTATGCTTTTTGCAGTTCTTCTGGAACATTCGGCCCTAAAAGAGCTCAAGGAGACAAGCAAATACCAGAAGGGTTTTATTATATAGATCGATTTAATCCTGCAAGCTTTTATCACCTTTCTTTGGGGATCAACTACCCTAACCAATCTGATAAAATTTTATGTGGTAGCAACAAGCCTGGAGGTGATATTTTTATTCATGGCGCTTGTGTTACTATTGGTTGCATTCCGATTACTGATGATAAAATAGGGGAACTTTATGTGGCGGCTGTTGAAGCCAGAAACAATGGACAGACTAAAATCCCTGTACATATATTCCCAGCAAGAATGAACAAGGGGTATATTCATGTTTTAGGAGTAAAAGGGCCAGAGAGTTTATTCCTGTTTTGGGAAAACTTAACTACAGGATATACTTTTTTTGAGGAGAACAAGCGAATCCCTGCCGCTTCTGTTAATGAGCAGGGGAGGTATATTTTTTATGAAGAGTAGCGTATTGCATCCGTAGCGACATAGGGCTAAGGTTAAAATACCAACAGTCGTATGCACCTGTACCTTTATAATCAGTATTTTAATAGGCTTAGTTTACTTTCTATACATGACTTTCTCTACGCCGACAGACTTCCCATCATTGATATGTAGTAGGTACATGCCATCTGGAAGGTTATAAGGCAGGTCTATCGACTGTCCATCACCAAAAGGGAAAGTTTCTTTGTGAACCATTTTTCCGCTCAAATCATAAACAGCTACATCTTGTATTGGGCTCCTAAATATTATTTTTCCAGATGTTGGATTTGGGTAAAATTCAGGTGCTTTTTTCTCTTCAAAAGCGTTTTCATCTATTGGTGGAGAAGGCCTTCTGGTAGAGAGTACAAGGTTGTCTGTTCTAAAGACAGGGCGCATCATCATACTTCCAGGCTCTTTGTCGTATTGTCGCCATATTCTACCTATTCTGTAAAACATTTTATCCGAGTTGTCTGTGTTGACATCAAATCCTACAGGGATCTCATCCAAGGTGAATTGTTCAAACCCTATATAAAAAGAACCATCTATCACCAAAGGTCTATCGAGAATATACCTTTGCATTTTGTTTAAGTCATCGCTGTACTTTAATATCATAATCTGAGTGAGCAGGGTATCTTCTTTATAACTGCCTACTTGGATATCTTTCCAGACATGCAACCTAAGGTTATAATTGTTTACATTTTTATTGATTCTTGGAAAGTAGATGTCAACGGCAGTTAAGGTGTCGGGAACATTCAGGTCAAATTTATAAGCCAATTTGCCACCATATTCATTTGCTATAGCTATGCTAAGTTCGGCAGTGCTATCATCATATGCTAAATAGTTGCTGAAATTGGTAATGACAGAAGCTGTGTCGTTTAAGCGGTAGTCAACAGTGTTTACTATTTCATCGCCAGTATTTCCTTGAATAAAATATTTAAGAGAGAAAGGTGATTCTGAGAATGGAATGGCTCCGTTGGGTGTTTGTTGCCATTGCAGGTTGTTATTTTGATAATGAGATGTAAATAGAATATCCTGAGGTCGGTCAGGAATTGCGCTTATAAATTCAGAATTTCTGTAAAGATAAATTGCATCATCATATGTCCTGACTTCTTCTGGGCTGTCTAGGTTTCTAAGGCTGTAACTTAGTTGAGGGTTTAACTCTGAACTTCCTTCGGGTGCAGCAAAAAATTGTTGCGGGGGCATAGATGTATAATTTTTTAATACAGATACAGGTAGTTTTGAAAGCCCCATATCTATATTGTAGGGTGTACCATCTCTTCCTTTACTAAAAAAGATATAATCAATATTCCATACGTCAAAATTTCCTGACAATCTTCCGTGGGAGGTGAAACGGAACTGAAAGCCTTTATATAAATATTCAGGCTCGTCAATTTTGATGGACTTATATTTGAATTGGTTTGGGTTTGAAAAAGCAGCGGTATCTCCTCGTTGAGTCCAGATATTTTCCCATACGCCACTTTCATTCCTAAACTGTAAGTTGATAAAGTCGCCCGGGTCTGGCCTTTCTCCTCTGCCTGCTGCTTGCCAATAAAAGCTAAAGTATAAGGAATCATAGTCTTCTGGAATTTCAGAAAGATCTATTGGACGGGAAGTTAAACGGTCCGCTGTGCCATCCTGATTTAATGTTGTACTATAAGGTTTTCCATTGGCATCTAGACCATCAAAGGTTGCTGCATTATAAGTAGGAGGGTTTATAGGGTACTCTCTGTTGATATGCACGCCACTACCCGGCATCCATTTAGATGTATCGGCATGGCGGGAGAGCTGTGAAAAATCTTCGAAAAATGGCAAAGCAAGGGTATCAACAACCGCATTGATACGCATGTTTTCTGTTTTCCTGTCCCTCGATTCGTCATATTCAAGGGGTTTAATTACAATATCTTGCGCAAAGCCATATAGACAAACTAAATAGCTAATTGAAAATGCAAGAATATGTTTCATGGAAAACTTAATTTAATTATGTATAGGTATTACTCTGCCACCCAAACATCTATTACTTCTCCAGACTTCATTTTTTTATCTGGAGTAGAGGCTGGTTTTTGCTTAATTATGGTTCCTGGTTCATGATCAGGAGAAAACTCCTCCCTTATCAGGTTTATTTCTAAATCCATGCCAGATACTTTTACTTTTGCCTCGTCAAAAGGCATACCGGTAATATTAGGTATTTCACGGTCGTCTTCTCCAACGCCATTTCCTACTAATAGTTTTATCTTCGAGCCTTTTGATATTTCTGTACCTTCCTCAATAGGTTTCCCTTTAAAGTGTTGTTCCAGTACAAGGTTAGAAAACGGGCTTGGAACATATTTTACCTCCATGAGTAAACCATAGCTTTTCAACGCCATTTCCGCATTTCTCAATGAGAAATCTTTGAGATTGGGCATTTTTACCAATGGCGGTATTTTGGAGCTTACTGTTATATATATTTTTCTGTTCTGCTTTACTTTGGAGCCAGGTGCCGGATGTTGGCTGATAACCGTATGTGGTTTAACCTCTGACGAGTAGGCAGAATCGTTGATTTGATAGCGGAGCTCTCTGGTCGTCAGGTACTGCTCTACTTCATCTATGGTCATGCCCGCAATAGAAGGCACTGTTATACTTTCTCCATGCCGAGTAGTATTGGGCAAGTAGTAATAGAAAAATATCATTGCAAGGACAAAGACTATAGAAGCCATAATGCCCAGGTGTAGTCCTGTTTTTAATAATTTATTTGCCTTGAACTGCATGTTTTGGACGGTTTTGTTCTCTGTGGATTCCAAATGTCAGAATTTTATCAATAAAATCATAAGGCTTGTACCCGCTAATAGCCGTCTGATGAAATATGCAGGTGGCTGGCGTCATACCTGGTAACGAGTTTACCTCAATGATTATTGTTTCTGTACGTAAGTCGTCATAGATGCGCACAAAAGCATCTATTCTTGCATAACCTTGTACATTAAGTATTTTTGCCGTTTTCTCAAGCTCGGCCTTTACCTGTGAGGCTATTTTCTTATAGCTTTCCGGGTCTGAAGCAAAACGCGCCGGGGTGATATTTTGTCCTTCTCCGGCAAGGAATTTTTCTTCAAGAGAAAGCACATCGCCACTGGCCAAGGCTTCAGAAGGTTCAAAAACCTCATACCTTACTTCTCCTTTGTCGTTATATTGGGTCATTAGACCGCCGGTTATCTCCAAGAAGTGCTTGGCGTTCCCTTTGGAAACAAGGTCTTCTATCAAAAAGAAGGTTTTTTGCGGGAACTCCTCATTGTACTTAATATTTAAAAGCTTGGCGGAAGGGGAGTCGTGTATATCCTCCAGGCCAAATATCAATTTGGTGAAAGCTTCTAACTCTTCCCTGCTTTTGATTTTTTTTACTGCTGAACTACAGCCATCATCGGCAGGTTTGGCTATAATTGGGTAAGAGAAGCCAGACTCGACCTTGTCCAAGACGCTTTGCGCATCTTTTTGCCATTCATTCAGCATGATTAGCATATGGTTGGCTACTTTTACACCATTTTCACGGAGTATCCTGTTGGTCTCAAACTTGTTGATGGTGGTTTGAGAGCTTTCTATGCCTGAACCATTATATGGCACTGCATATTTTTCTAGTTCGTTTTGAACAGCCCCGTCTTCGCCTGGCCGGCCATGTAACGCAATGAATACGGCATCTACCATTTTAGACAAGTCTTCATAGTTGATGCGTTGTGGTTGCGATATAATGTTGCTTACGTATTTTTTGGTAATGTCATTCGCTTCGGTTACTATTTTCTTAAGCAGCGGGTGTTTTTCATAGCTGCTGGCTTTTACTTTTTCCTTGATATCATCGGCATTGTCCTTTAGCATGATATTTACCGGAATAACGTATAGCTCGTGCGCCTCTTCACTTCCTGTTAAGAAAACAGGTATCGGTTCATATTTTTTGCTGGAAGCAAGTTTTTCATAAATGTTTCTTCCACTTTCAACAGAAATATGCCTTTCTGAAGAAAAACCTCCCATGATAACCGCTACTTTCTTTTTGGTCACTTTTTCAGAAGCTAGTTGTTGAAGCTTGTCATCAAGCCCATTCAGCAACTGCTTCATTTTAAATGTTTTTTTGCCAGTTTTAATCCTTTCAGATAGCGAAGTTCTGATGATGTAAGTCAAGAACTGACTTGGGTTCATGCCTATTTCGGCTGCCTGGTGGAAGAAGAAAGACGATGGGAGCATACCTGAGGTTGTGTTAGGGTCGTTCAGGAAAATCTCGCCTTGTTCATTGATAAAGCCGTCTATCCTTGCGTAAACATTGCAGTTTAAGGTTTTAAACAGTCTCGAACATTCTTTTCTAATGTTTTCAATTTGTTCTTCAGGAATGTTGATAGGTGTGATCTTACGGCTCATTCCTGGCAGGTACTTAGATCGGTAATCAAAAAGGTTGTTGCCTTTGATTATTTCTGTTGGAGGAAGTGCCAACGGATTGCCTTCTTCGTCTTGAATGACAATGCATGAAAATTCTTTACCTTTCAAAAAGCTTTCTGCAATGATGGTTTCTTCATTGTCAAGGCTTTCTAGGGTAATGTCTTTATCTGAGCTTCCAAACTGTTCTTCAAGGTAAGCCAATAAGTCCTCAGGATGGTTTATTTGCTGACCTTCGGATATAACAGGCATGCCAATTCCCTCTCTGATATCGGTCAATTGACGGATAAAAAGTACCTTTTTCTCAGTGGGCATGCTCGTCCATTCTGATTTTGTGATCGTATGAAGGAAAAAGGCCTTGTTAACGGATTTGGTAAACTGCTCTATATTGTCATCACTTACAACGGCAATTCCAATGGAAGAACCTTGATAGGGTGCTTTCAAGACAAAAGGGAGTCCTAACGCATCATGAAGCTGGCCGAAAAGCGCTTTTTTATTATCAGTTTGGAGCCAATCTTTTTTGGACAAAGTAGTATGCACAGGGCCTGCAAAATTTGCATTGGCCATGATCCCTTTTTGAACCAATTTGTTGATGCCGATGGCTGAAGGCAAAATGCCACATCCTGAGTATGGAATATTGTACCACTCCAGCATGCCTTGCAGGTTCCCGTCTTCGCCATAAGGGCCGTGCAAGCTAAGGAAGGCAAAATCCATTAGCTGAGCCAGTTCGTCGGGAGAAACTTTTCTGCCTACCTTATTGATCAGTTTTTCCTGTTCTTCTGGGCTCAATGAGTCAAGCGACTCTATATATATTTGAAATCCATTTGGAGAGTCAGGAATTGCATCTAAAGGAGGGTAAAAATCTCTGATTGTACCTTTGTATATATATTGCCAGTCCAGAAGGATCAAATTTCCGGTACTGTCCACAAATATAGGCACAGCCTCAAAGAGGAGTTTGTTCAAATTGTCATATATAGTACGGCCACCGGCAAAGGAGATTTCCCTTTCCCGTGATTGGCCCCCAAAAAAAATACCTATTCTCATACTAAATGATAGAATTGTTTTTATTGGCTGAAAACATCAGCCCAAAAGACATTAGTTCAGTAGTTAGGCTATTTTTACTTAGTAGTATTAATAGCTTCTATGGCTTTAATTTGCGGCACAGCCTTTTTGATGGCCTCTTCAACCCCTGCTTTAAGTGTCATAGGGGACATAGGACAAGTGCCACAGGCTCCTAAAAGCTCTAGCTTTACCACATTGTCTTCTGTTACGTCCAATACCCGCACATTGCCGCCATCTGCCTCCAGATAAGGCCTGATACTGTCCAGTGCCTGTTCTATCTTGTCTATAAGTTCTGATTTCACAGCTAAATTCTCCACGTCTTGTTTAAATTTTTGTTTCAACTGGCTTGGTAGAGTCCATGGTGGCATTTCTAATGGCTACCTGCTGGGCAACTGTTTGGGCCAAGTTGGTAAAAGCATTTGTATGAACATCATGATCCAGTACTGCCGGACGACCTGAGTCTCCACTCTCCCTTATACCTTGTACCAACGGGATTTGTCCTAGAAATGGTACATCAAACTTCTCAGCTAATTCTTTTCCGCCGTCTTTTCCAAATAAATAGTACTTATTATCAGGAAGTTCTGCGGGTGTAAAATACGCCATATTTTCTACAACACCAAGTACTGGCACATTGATTTGTGGCTGTACGAACATGGCCAGACCTTTGATAGCATCTGCCATGGCTACTTTTTGTGGCGTAGTGACTATAATAGCACCTGTTACCGGAACGCTTTGAACCAAAGTTAGGTGTATGTCGCTGGTCCCTGGAGGTAAGTCTACAAGTAAGTAATCTAGCTCGCCCCATTTAGAGTCACCGATAATTTGCTTCAGTGCCGAACTTGCCATAGGACCTCTCCAGACAACGGCGCTTTCAGCAGGGGTCAGAAAGCCTATAGACATAAGTTTGACACCATACTGCTCCAGTGGGATGATT
This sequence comes from Cytophagaceae bacterium ABcell3, assembly GCA_030913385.1. Lineage (NCBI taxonomy): Bacteria > Pseudomonadati > Bacteroidota > Cytophagia > Cytophagales > Cytophagaceae > Natronocytophaga > Natronocytophaga cellulosiphila. The sequence goes on along the minus strand of CP133159.1, from coordinate 4,488,572 downwards.
TGCTGCTTGCCTGCTTCATCTTCCTCAATCCTTGGCTTTTCGTCTTCCAGGCCAAACATGACCGGCATAGAAGGGCCAAAGATGTCAGCATCTATCAAACCTACACTGGCACCGGTTTTAGCAAGGGCTATGGCCAAGTTTGCCGTAACAGTTGACTTCCCTACGCCACCTTTTCCAGAGGCTACAGCTATTATATTTTTGACGCCTGGTAAAACAGGACCTGTACGCACACTCGTAACATCGGCAGTAAAGTTCACTTCAACGTTTACTGATTCTCCTACATGTTTATGGACAGCATCCACGCAATCCTTTCTTATTACTTCTTTCAGCGGACAAGCAGGGGTGGTCAAGACTACGGTAAAAGAGGCTTTGTTTCCCTGTACCTCAATATCTTTTACCATATCGAGCGTTATCAGGTCTTTCTTTAAGTCGGGCTCTTGTACTGTGCTTAGCGCTTTTCTTATATCGTCTTTTGTGAGGCTCATAATTTTATTAGGTATTGGTGATTCTCAATGCAAGTTAATTGTTTTAGCTAAATTTAGTAACAAATAATCTTTTTAATAAGTTGACTTTCGCCACTGGATTTGAATTATTCTTTGCATGGTGGTGTTATTGTGATGAATTTATTTGGACTAATTACAAATAGTGTTTATTTTTGTAATAGATATTAGGAATAATTCTTTACTTAATCTTTTTACCAATGACAGGAAAGTCTGACCTTCAAGAGATTTACCGCACTTCGGCAGGGTGTGTTTATCAGTCTGATAAAAATCGTAGGCTTATCGTTGAATTTGCAGGCACGACGGCTGAGCTTAATGTACCGTTTTTTACCTGTCTTAAAAAGATGGTAGAAAAAATAGATGTACACTCTATGCTTGAAAATCCTTCCAGAGCTGCCGATGTGGAAGTAGTAGCGCCATGTGGCATCCAAAACTGTTATGTACTTACTGTTAGGGATGTGATTCAGTTTAAGGAACTCTTGTCTGGGGCTAAAGTTATGCTTGAGCTGAATAGCATTATATACGAACGTCTTTATAGTATTCCTGTTTAATTTCATGTTAAAGTAAGAAGTTAGATATCGCCCCTTTTGCCTCCTTAAGTCAATTTAGACTTATTCCATATTTCATTCTGTTATAACAGAATTGCAAACTTTCACGTAAATTTGAGTGTTAATAAACATAAGTATTCCCAAAGGGGTTGCTCTTAGGGAATTTTTTATCCTAAATACTGGAAATTATGAAAGACTTATTAAGACTCAGAACTTCTTTAACTGAAGAAATAGAAAACTTGCTAAACGAGCAGGTGAAAAGAGAAGCAGTGTCTTCTTCTGCTTATCTGGCCATGGCTTCTTGGTGCGACCAAAAAGGTTATGACTACAGCGCTGATCACTTTTACAAGCAGTCTGGCGAAGAGCGCGAGCATATGCTGAAGCTTTTTAAATATATTAATGATGTGGGAGGTAAAGCTATTTCTCCTGACTTGCCTGCTGTTCAGCAAGATTTCGAATCTTTAAAGAGTGTTTTTGAAACTGCCCTTGAGCATGAAATTTCTATCACTCAGTCTATCAATATGATTGTAGACCGTTGTTACAAAGCCAAGGACTTTACTACTGTTAATTTCCTTCAGTGGTTCTTGAATGAGCAGATTGAAGAAGAGTACATTGCAAGAAGAGCGCTTGAACTGTTTGATGTAATTGGTGAAGAAGGTGTAGGTACATTCATGATTGACAAACAAGTCAAAAACCTTAAATATGAAGGGTAATATAAATAATTAATTATAAAAAAAAGCCTGAGGAATTGATCTTCAGGCTTTTTTATTCTTTAGACTTTTGGGCAGAAATTACCCAAGTTTTTTCTCACCTGTTTCTTCTTCAAAAGCTTTCATGGCTTCTGGCAAGCTGAGTTGGTGGTACCACTTGTTTTGAGGTTGAAAACACATGACCGGAGCAAATTTGCAGCGGTCTGTACAGTCTGTTTTTATAACCTCTATCTCGTTTTTTAGCCCATTATCTTTAATATGGCTTTTGAAAAGCTTGCTTATCTCTTTGCCGCCCCTCTTGCCACATTTGCTTCCCGTACATACATATATAATTTGTGAAGGTGTTTTAAATTCTTTGCCCATAGGTTATTTTCTTATATCCCGTTAATTTAATAAAAAAGTTTTTATGGTAATGGTTCGAAGTATAAAAACTCTAAGTATAACGTTAAACTCAATATGTTCAATAGAAAGTTCTTTTGCTTATTCCTGCTTTAAATAAGATTCCTTAAATTAGTAGGCTATTTCCGTTTTATATGCGAATATCTCCAGAAATAATAGATCAGGTCCATCAGCATGTTTCCATAGAGGAGGTTGTGTCTGACTTTATTACCCTTAAGAAAAAGGGGCAATATCTGATGGCTTGCTGCCCTTTTCACAATGAAAAAACACCTTCTTTTACAGTAACCCCTTCCAAGGGTATTTATAAGTGTTTTGGGTGTGGCAAAGCAGGAGATGCTTTTAACTTCCTTATGGATATTGAAGGCATCAATTATCTTGAAGCTGTAAAATGGCTTGCTGGGAAATACGGTATCGAAATTAAAGAGGAGGAGGAAAGCCCTGAAGTTCTAGAGCAGAGAAATGAAAAAGAAAGCCTTTTTATCATTCTTAATTATGCCAAAGATTATTACCATGACCTGTTGCTCAATAACGAGGATGGGAAGGCTATTGGGCTTTCTTATTTTCGGGAAAGGGGGTTTTCTGATCAGACCATCAAAAAATTTGATCTAGGGTATAGCCTGGATATATGGGATGGGCTAACAAAAAGCGCATTAGAAAAATCTTATAGTGTAGAATACCTTGAAAAGGCGGGCTTGTCCTTGAAAAAAGAAAAGCCTGGCGGCACTGGCACACAATATGACCGTTTCCGGGGGCGGGTTATTTTCCCTATTCACAACCTGACCGGTAGGGTCATCGCTTTCGGGGCAAGGATACTTAAACAGGATAAGAAACAACCTAAATACTTAAACTCTCCTGAAACAGAGGTCTACCATAAAAGCCAAGTGTTGTATGGTATTTATCAGGCCAGGCAAGCAATAAGGCAGAAGGAAAATTGTCTTCTAGTGGAAGGGTATACCGATGTGATCAGTCTGCATCAGGCGGGTATTGAGAACGTGGTCAGTTCTTCTGGTACCTCTTTGACGGTAGAGCAGATAAAACTGGTGAAGCGGTTTACCGATAATATTACTGTTTTATATGATGGTGATGCGGCAGGTATAAAAGCATCGCTTAGGGGAACAGATCTTATACTTGAAGAAGGGCTAAATGTGCATATCTGTGTTTTCCCGGATGGTGATGACCCTGATAGTTTCATTAGGAAAGTAGGGGGAGAGGCTTTCGCAAAGTTTATAGAAGAAAACAGTAAGGACTTTATCACATTTAAAACAGAGCTGGCGCTTAAGGATGTCAATGGAGACCCAGTTAAAAAGGCGGTTGTGATCAGGGAAATTGTTGATAGCATTTCTAAAGTTGCCGACTCTATTAAAAGGTCGGTGTTTTTTAGGCAGTGTGCGGTGTTATTAGACATTGATGAAGGGGTACTGATTACTGAATACAATAAAATAGCACTCCAGAAAAGGCTTAAGAAGAAGAAGGACTTTGAGGAGGAGGAAGTGCCTGTAATAATGGGCGATGAGATCCAGAAAGCCCTACAAGAGCCTGCTCAGGACCAGGCAACGCTCTCATACCAGCAGGAAAGAGAAATTATGCGTTTGCTGGTGAGTTATGGAAAAGAGGTAGTAGATGAGCAGTACCCACTTTTGGAGTACATTGTTAGCGAAACCCAAGATATATCTTTTTCGACCCCTGCCTTTGCTAAGCTAATCGAAATTATCCGCAGCAATGCAGAAAAAGGAATCCTGACTGATGAGCAATATTTGTTGCGGCATGCAGATGAGGATGTTCGAAAAACAGTAATTGACCTAGTTACCAATAAATATTCTATCAGTGAAGGCTGGACTAAGTTTGAAGTGTTTATCCCTTCAGACCTGGAGCTGCTTTCCAATATTACTCATAAAATCATTCTTCGACTTAAGAAAAAGGAGATTGAAAAACTGATCAAGGAGAATCAAAAAACCATGTTGGAGTCTGTGAGCGACGAGGATTTGCTTCATGCTCAACAGGTGCATATGCATTTAAAATCACTTTTGAAAGAAATTGTTAAAGAGCTTGGGACTGTAATAGGGTGAGGTAGCTTTTTATAAGTTATCTAGCTTTTATGGAATAAAGAAAAAGTTTTGGGTTTGGTGTTTTTCTTCATCAAAGTCCACCAATGTTTTATTTTGAAAAACCTTTACAGAATAGTTTAGGCTTTTGGCAAAGTTGATGCAGTCAGTCCTGTTCTTATTTTTCCACAGTTCTGTGTAGATGATCGGACGGTCTTTTTTTATTCTTTTTTCCCCTCCTTTAAGTACAAAATACTCGAAGTTCTCCACGTCCAGCTTTATGGCGGAAATAGGTTCTGGATTATTTGCCAATTCAGGAAAAGTATCAAGCTTATAGATAGGGACATCAAAAGTTTCCCCTTCATTGAACTCTGTTATAGACTTGTGCATTACATGGCTTAGCCCTTGCATTTTCACTGAACTTAAAACAGGCATGACCATTTTTACTTTTCCTTCTTCATTGCCAAGTGCATAGTCAAAAATTTTGACGTTGTTTAGCTTATAATAAGCTGTGATTTTTCTCAATGCATGGAGGTTATGATGTACTGGTTCGAAGGCCAAGATTTTGGTATGGGGCAATCTTTTGGCAAGTTTTACAGTCATTATACCTATATTTGCACCTATATCCAGGACAATGCCATGATTGGGTATCATGTTCAGGAAGTACAAAAAATCATTCTCCTTTCTGTCAAACTCCAAAGTCTTGATTTTGATCAGTGAGAAAATGAAAAGGTAATTCTCAAAACCGAGAATTTTCTGTAAAATGTATTTAAAGTAATTTTTCATGTCTTAAAGCTAAAATTAGTGAAGCTTTTGGCATTTTAAAACAATTAAATTTAAAATTTGAAGATAGCGGTTAATACACGATTGTTGCTTAAGGGTAAATTGGACGGTATAGGGTGGTTTGCACTGGAAACCTTGAGGAGGATAACTGCTGCTCACCCCGAGCATCAGTTTTACTTTATTTTCGACAGGAAATATGATAAGGACTTTATTTTTTCAAAAAATGTTACACCAATTGTAGCTTATCCCCAGGCAAGACATCCTTTCTTGTACTACATCTGGTTTGAATTTTCTGTAAAACGGGTGTTGAAGGCAATCGGTGCCGATGTATTTGTCTCACCTGATGGATATTTGTCGTTATCGTCTGCTATTCCCTCTGTAGCTGTTATCCATGATCTTAATTTTGAGTATTATCCCAAGGACTTGCCATTGCTGGACCGTGCGTATTACCGTTATTTTTTTCCGAAATTTGCCGCTCATGCACAGCGGATCGCTACGGTGTCTGAATTTAGCAAGTCTAACCTAGTTGACTTGTACAATGTCCCAGCGGACAAAGTTGATGTCATTTATAATGGTGCTAATACCCGTTATGTACCGGTTTCAGTCCAAGAGCAGGAGTTGACGCGCGCAAAGTATACCGATGGGAATTCTTATTTTTTGTTTATTGGCTCTTTGCATCCTCGAAAAAACCTTGTGAACTTGTTCCAGGCCTTTGACTTGTTTAAAAGTACCACGGATAATTCCTATAAACTTCTTATAGTGGGCAGGAAAATGTGGTGGACAGGCAGTATTAGGGAAGCTTTTGAAAATATGATCCATAGAGAAGATGTGATCTTTGCTGATTATTTGCCATCCGAAGATTTGAGCAAAGTGATCGGTTCTGCACTGGCTTTGACTTATGTTTCTTATTTTGAAGGTTTTGGTATTCCTATTATAGAAGGCATGTATTGCGATGTGCCAGTCATTACTGCCAATGTGACGGCCATGCCTGAAATTGGCGGCGATGCAGTACTGCAGGTAGATCCATTCTCTATCGAATCAATAGCAGAGGGCATGAGAAAAATTGCTCAAGACCCTGTTTTTAGCAAAGCTTTGGTTGAAAAAGGTAGGGAGAGACGCACTCTTTTTACATGGGACAAAACGGCTGCACGCTTTTGGGATTCTATAGAAAAAGTGCTAAATGAAGGGAGGGGTAGGTGAAAATACTACAAATAACGAATAGAATTCCATATCCGCTCGATGATGGAGGGAACATTGCTACCTATAGCGTTACCAAATATTTAAACCGCTTTGGTCATGAGGTGACCATGGCTTCGATGAACACAAAGAAGCATTTTCAGGATCCTGAGGTGATGAGCAGTGTTTGCGATATCCGCGCCATGTATTGGCCAGCTCCTATTACTTTTTTGGGAATGTTTCTGGGACTATTTAAAAAGATGCCCTATAATGTGTGGCGTTTTATGTCCAAAGAATTTTCAGGCCTTCTGGTCAAATTGCTTGCTGAAAAGAAATTTGACATTATTCAATTGGAAGGTAGTTATATGCTCTTGTATGCAGATCTTTTAAAGCAACATACTGCCGCGCCTGTTATCCTCCGCTCTCATAATATTGAATATCAGATTTGGGGAAGGTATGCCGATTCGGAAGGAAACAATCTTCTGAAAAAGTTTTATTTAAAGCACCTCAGCAAGCAGATCAAGCACTTTGAATTGCAATATTTGCACAAAGCTGATGGAATTATAGCCATTACTGATCAAGATGCCGAGTTTTACCGGCAGGCAGGATACAAAAAGGAATTAACGGTAATAAGTGCCGGTGTGGATATGGATTTTGTGGATGTTGTGGGACAAAAAAAGCCTATTCCTGACTCCGTTTGTTTTTTGGGCAGTTTAGAATGGATGCCTAATGCACAAGGGCTTGATTGGTTTATTGAGCATGTTTGGCCGGTTATACGCAGGTTTAAACCGCATGCACAATTGCATATAGCTGGCAAGAACCCGCCTGAGCGGTACAAAAACTTAAAAGGAAATGGTATTTTCTTTCATGGAATGGTACCTGATGCCGCAGATTTTGTCAGTACATATCAAATAGTCATTGTACCTTTGTTTTCTGGGGGAGGTATGCGCCTCAAAATTGTAGAAGCCATGGCCTTAGGGAAATGCATTGTTTCTACCCCTGTAGGTGCTGAGGGTATCGATGCTGCGCATGACAAGCAAATCCTTTTGGCCGATAATGCAAAGGACTTTCAAAAAAACATTTTGTGCTTGATGGAAGAGCCAAGTAGATACAATAGGGTCGCTGATAACGCAGTTTCTCTGGCACGTTCAAAATATGATTGGGAAATACTTGTAAGGCAGTTCGAAAAATTTTATTTTAAGTTTAAATGAAGATTCTTTTTGCCTTATCCAGATTTCCATATCCAACTGATAAAGGGGATAAACTGAGGGCCTATTATCAGTTGAAGTGGCTCGGGCAGAGACATGATCTCTATTTAGTCTGTCTTGCTGGCGAGGAACCCTCTCGTGAAGACTTGGCGCATATAAATTCTTTTTGCAAAAAGGTTGTTGTAGTCCGTAAAGGGTTGTTTAGAAGAGTATGGGATCTGGTTTGCGGTTTTTTTAGCCTAATGCCTTTTCAGGTACACTATTTCGCTTCTCCTGAAATGAAAAGAACAATCTCAACACTTGTAAATGAGGAAAAGATCGATATTTGTTACGTGCAATTGGTCAGGTTGCTGAAAAATATTCCTGAAAATCTGCCAGTAAAGTATTATCTTGATTATATGGATGCTTTGTCTGAGGGCATGAGGAAAAGGTATCTGGCTTCCTCCTGGTACGAAAAGCTACCTGTATGGATAGAATACCGAAGGCTGAAAAAGTGTGAGGCGTCAGTATTAGATGATTTTGATCGGTTTAGCATTATTTCGGAGCCTGATGCTCAAGTGATAGCTGTCAAAAAAGCATTAGACGTGATACCAAACGGGGTCAATGAAGCCTTCTTTACTGACAGGAAGGAATCAAAAGATTTCCATTTGATATTTACGGGCAATATGAGCTATCATCCTAATGTGCTTGCTTGTAAATTTTTGGTTAAAGAAGTGCTGCCTTTATTGGCAAAGGGCGAGGTATATGTGAAGGTTTGTCTGGCAGGTACCAACCCATCCCCAGAAGTCAAAGCTTTACAAAGTGAGCAGGTGATAGTTACGGGGTATGTAGAGGATATGGTAGGTTATCTTTGCCGAAGTATGATATTTGTAGCACCTTTGTTTACAGGTTCTGGGCTTCAAAACAAACTGCTGGAGTCAATGGCTGTTGGCTTGCCTGTCGTTACCACTCCTTTGGCAAACAGTGCACTGCAAGCCAATCCCGGACAACAAGTCGTTATTGCTAAAGATGCTCAAGGCTTTGCAGATAGCATTATAGAACTTCTGCACAACGAAGAGGAAAGGGAAAAAATAGGCCTTCAAGGTAAAGCTTTTATACAAAAGCAATATAATTGGGACGATTGTAACAGAAAACTTGAAAATGCATTTTACAATCTACTGAAACAGTAATATTAGAATATTAGAATATAAAGATCTATCAAATGCTTGATACTATAGAAGAAGCCATAGAAGATATAAAGAAAGGTAAGGTCATTATAGTTGTAGATGACGAAGACCGTGAAAACGAAGGGGATTTTATATGTGCTGCCGAAACGGTGACTCCTGAGATTGTAAACTTTATGGCTACCCATGGAAGGGGACTTATTTGTGCGCCTTTAATTGACGACAGGTGCGAGGAACTTGGCCTGGAGTTGATGGTGGGGCGTAACACGGCCTTGCATGCTACTCCATTTACCGTATCGGTAGACTTGCTTGGACATGGATGTACTACAGGAATTTCCGCTTCAGATAGGGCAGCTACCATTAGGGCTTTGGTAGACCCAGAGACCAAACCTGAGGAGTTAGGCCGCCCAGGTCATATTTTCCCTTTGAGAGCGCTTAAAGGTGGAGTACTTAGGAGAGCTGGACATACCGAAGCCTCTATTGACTTTGCAAGGCTTGCAGGATTTAAGCCTGCCGGTGTGCTGGTCGAGATTATGAATGAAGATGGTACAATGGCCAGACTGCCAGACTTAAAGAAAGTAGCTAAGAAGTTTGACCTGAAAATTGTTTCTATTAAAGACCTGATCGAATACAGGTTGCGCAACGAAAGCCTTATAAAAAGCGAGATTGGGGTGAAGATGCCTACCGATTGGGGTAACTTTGACCTAGTGGCTTACAGGCAGATTAATACGGACGACATACATTTAGCCTTGGTTAAAGGCAGTTGGGACAAGAACGAACCTGTGCTTGTGCGGGTACACTCTTCTTGTATTACTGGTGATATCTTCGGCTCTTGCCGTTGTGACTGTGGCCCTCAGTTGCACAAAGCCATGGAAATGGTAGAAAAAGCTGGTAAAGGCTTGGTTCTTTATATGAACCAAGAGGGTAGGGGCATTGGCCTGATCAATAAGTTAAAAGCGTATAAGCTGCAGGAACAAGGAAGGGATACGGTAGAAGCTAACGTGGACCTAGGGTTTAAAATGGATGAAAGGGACTATGGTGTCGGTGCGCAAATTATCCGGGACTTAGGAGTAACTAAAATCAAGCTCATAACCAATAACCCTGTCAAACGTGCAGGACTGGTAGGCTATGGGCTGGAAATTGTGGATACTGTTGCCTTGGAAATACCTCCTAATGAGTATAACGAAAAGTACCTTACCACTAAAAGGGATAAAATGGGGCATCATATTTTGAAAAATATTTTGCCAAAGAAATCTTAAGTTTTTGATAAGTTAATGATATTCCTGATAAAGTTATATATCAGGAATATCATTTTATCCGTTGTTGTTAGAGAGGATGGGTAGATGCAAATTTTGTCAGCTTCATGTTGCCGAAAATGTTTTTCTGCATATACTATACAAAGTTCCTCGAAAATTGTTATTTTACCGTATGAAAAAAGCGATTTTGGCAATTAGCATTTTTTTATTGATGCTATTTGTTATACCTAATTCTTACGCTCAAGATGCCCATAGTTTTGGTGTTAAAGGTGGAGCAACCGTAACTACTTTGTCAAATATGGGGAAATCTAGTATTAAACCCGGTCTACAAGTAGGCGGTTTTGCTAAACTAGGGGGGGGCGAATCAATATTTTTTAAGGCAGAACTTCTTGCCACTCAGAAAGGTGCTTGGACTTTGGGTAGAAGCGAGGTGAACAACTTTAATTTAAACTATCTCGACTTGGCTTTAATGTTTGGGATAGAGCTATATAAAGGGCTATCCATGAACGTTGGTATGCAACCAAGTATGCTTGTGAGAGGTACCCATCGGTCTTCTGGGGCTGAAAATGGAGATACAAGATCTATCGGGAGCGAAATAGCAAGGTTTGATTACTCATTGTTGATTGGCGCCGAATATTTTGTTAACCCTGATTGGTTCATTGGGGCAAGGTATAGTCATGGCTTTGTGCCTCTCCAGAATCGTCGAGGAGAGTTTACTATCAATAATAACAATCAATTGTTGTCTAACAGGGTAGTTCAGTTTTATGTGGGCTATGTTTTAAAGTAAATATTACTTTTTTTAAGCCTTGATGATTAAGTCCAGCTTAAGAGTAAGTATTTTGGCTAACCCTGCTTGTATGTGCCTTAGTTAAAGTTAATATCAAGTCCTTTTATCCTCTTACCCTTGTGAATTTTATTAGCCATATCTATAAGAAAGCCGTTAGTAAAGCTTTCTTCATTTCTGGCTAAACTCTTTGGACAGGTCAAATTATATGGGTTTGCTTTAGGAAGTTGTGGGAATAAGAATAGCAGAGACTAGTAGGTGTGGTTGATGAGGAAATATTCAGCTGGTGAATATTTTTACCATTCTTTATTTATACCGCTTGCCGAGCCTGTTAAGTTTGCTTGGGTGCGTAAAAGTGTGCTGGTCAGAAACAGAATTGCAGTATGGACTGACTTGGCATAAAGGGAGCAGCAGCAATAGGGGAGAAGCTATCCATGGTTGAAAATGCTCCATCACGGATGAACCTCTTTTGCTATTCAGAATCAGGTTACAAACTAGCCGTAGTTAATTTACAGCCTCTTCTAATTCGTTATCTTTCCAATTACCTTTTAGTATAACTTTGTTGTCTCTGTCATATAGTATCCCGAAACCACTTCTTTGATCATTTTTCCATCCCCCTTCATATCGGTTCCCATTGGCCCAGTGGTAGGTACCTTGTCCATCCCTTTTGTCATTCACAAAACTTCCTTCATAAACATCCCCTTCTTTCCACTTGTATGTGCCTTTCCCATGTTTCTTGTTGTTTCTCCACTCTCCGTCATAAATGCTGCCAGTAGTATAAATACCGATGCCCTGGCCGTTTGATTTGCCATTGAGTACCTCGCCAAAGTAGCTGATCTTAACCCCTTTGTTATTATAAAAAGTAATTCTGTCAATTTCAGGCGTATTGCTCAGTTCTTTTTCTTTTTCGGAAATCTTTTCATTTAGATGTTTTATTGTATCGGTTAATATAGCTAGCAAGGAGTCATTTCGGTTTTTGTATTGTAGCTCAAGAGAAGTAAGCTGCATGCCATACATGTTTTGGTTCACCTTTGCTTTTCGCTCAGCGTTTTTGGCTTTATTTTTTAGTGAATTTTGAAATTCGTTCATTTTCCTCAAAAGGCTTTCCCTATTCTCTATTAGATAGTTTTCTTGTTCACTATGTGGCATTTTTTTATAAATGGTAATAGCCGAATCATATTGGCCATGAATGAAAAAATCATCCGCCTTAGATTTTTTTAACAGCGAATCTAGGGTGAACTTCAATTGTGAAATGGTTTGTTCACTGTGATTTTTGCTCCTTTCAGCCTCTTGAAATGCTGAGAAATATTTAAAAGCGAGTGCTGAAGATATGCCGCACAACAAAACCATCACAGGAATAGATATATTTATAATTTTCTTTTTAGAACTATCCATTTTACTATTTTGATAAAAAGTGCTGTTGTTAATTTTTTTTAGTTTTAGTCGAGCAACTTTATAGAAGGAACCCTTTTGTGATTTTTTCTAAAGTCAAGCGATACATAGGCGTTGATACGCATGACCCATCTTTGTCTATACAACGTCGGGTCGCCCATCCTTTGGCCAGTGGTATACATAATGCCTGCGGAGTATGTTACTCTTGGGCTACTGATATATGCCAACGAAGGATAGATCCTTAAGTCCTCAATGTGGCTTCCTACAACATTTCTACCCGTTTGTAAAATGACTTCTACATCTGGGTTAAAGTAAATGGTGCCAGGAACGAGTTGCTTGTTGTTAAGCGGTATTTTCATAAAAAACTTATAACGCCAACGGTTTCGGAATATCCAACCATCATCAATTCGGTTAGACCTGCTCCACCTGTGTTCTATCCTGATCCGGTGGTAAATTTGAAAGCGCGAGTAAGGTATAATCCACATATACTCATGCCAAATCCTTGGTTCGTGTATTACTTCTTCAAACTCATCGTTGCCAGGATCTGGTGTAAAGTCCAATCTAAGTACACCTCCTAAGGACATGTAAAAGTTTGGCGTAACCAAGTAATCTATCGCATGTCTGTTATATATCTGAGACATTCTGCCTACAAAAGGCATGTCATCATGGTTACCCCTTCTGTAGTGCATTTCAGCACGCCAAAACATCTTTTCTGTAAGACGGAATGTGTTATATGATCCCATCCACAAATTGTTTTGCCAAGTATCCATGGTTCTTGATCTTTCTTCCTGTGCCTGCAGTTGGGATGGGATACTTAGGGTCTGCTTAGAAATAAAAAATAGCGGCATTAAGAGGATTTTAGAACTATTTTTATGAATTTGAGGGAGTCCAAGTGCAAAGAAATATGCAGAAGACCCCTAAAAGGCGTGCACCACGCTGCGAATATTCAAGTCCCAGCCAGTTGTCAATTATTGGTTTCGAGACACCGTTTCATAATCAGCTTGACCCCAACAACCGGTGGGTTTTGCTCAGCAACAAAATTCCATGGGATGAACTTGTCAATCTCTACAACAAACGCAATCCTCCAAAAAAGACAGGGAGACCGGCGCTTAACCCTCGTGTGCTGATTGGAGTGGTGATCATCAAGCATATCCTCAACCTGGATGATCGTGAGACAGTTGCCCAGATTACCGAAAACATGTATCTGCAATACTTTCTGGGGTACAGTTCTTATATCAAGGAGCCTCCATTTGATCCATCTTTGTTTGTAGATATCAGAAAACGGTTGGGGCAGGAACTTATCAATGCGATGAATGAAAGGATCCATGAGTTTTACATGGAAAAAGCCCCAAAAAAAGTTGACAAAACTACGAAAGGAAAAAATGACCCTCCTTCCTTTGCCAGTGGGCAAGAGTCTAACAAAGGAGAGGCAATCTTTGACGCAACTGCCTGTCCTCAAGATATCATTTACCCAACCGATTTGGGGCTGCTGAACAAAGCAAGGGAAATCACCCAACAGATCATAGATGAGCTTCATTGTAAAAATACCCAGGGGAAGAAACCAAGGACTTACAGAAAAATAGCTCGTAAAACCTATCTGAAGGTGGCCCAGAACAAGAATCCATCAAGAAAAGTAATTCGCAAAGGGATAAAAGCCCAGCTCCAATACCTTAGAAGAAACTTCAAGACCATTGAAAAGCAGCTGGACAGCTTTGAGGTTTTTCCTTTGTGTCATCGTACACAGCGGTCATACTGGGTCATTCAGACACTTTATGAACAACAGCTTGGCATGTTTAAGAACCGGGGCCACCATGTAGCAGATCGGATTGTTAGTATCCATCAGCCTCATGTGCGACCTATTGTACGGGGAAAGTCACGAGCCAAAACTGAATTTGGAGCCAAGATCCACCTTAGCATGGTGGATGGTTTTTCCTTTCTGGACACTGTGTCCTGGGAGGCTTTTAACGAGGGCAGTCATCTTGTTGATTACGTTGAAAAATATCGGAAACGGTTTGGTTTTTATCCTGCCAAAGTACTGGCAGACAAAATTTACTGCACCCGTGAAAACCGGAAGTGGTTGAAGGGAAAAGGAATAAAACTGGCAGCCAAACCTTTGGGCAGGCCATCCGCAAAGGCAGTGGAAAACCACGTAAGTCCAGGAGAGAGGAATCCGGTTGAAGGAAAGTTTGGACAAGCAAAAAACAGCTATGGGATGAACCGTATCCGTGCCAGACTTAAGAATACCAGCCAAACGTGGATCGCCTCAATAATCCTGGTGCTCAACCTGGTCAAATTGACCAGGCAGGCACTCTATTTTCTGAGTTTTTCAGCATGGCATAAGTCAATTTTTAACATAATTCGGGGTCTGAAAGACGTATTTGAAAGGATGACAATAAAAAACCGGCCTGGCGAGCGCTCAGGGCCGGTTTTTTACATATGTTAAATTTGAGTTTTTCAGCAGACCCTACTTAATGCGCCAACCAGTATAAGCAATAAAAAAAATCTATTCAACATAGTCATTTAAAATTCAAGATTTAGGCCCAGGATTTCTGCAGCTCTTGATGCGTCTTTCGTTCTTTTTATTTTTCTTTCTTCTCTTCTCGTATTTCTTTTCAAAATATCGATCATGCCTTCAAATATTATGTTGAAGTTGTTACTATATGGTTTGACATTATCGCATTCCATATCTTTCAAATTAGCAAAGATGCCAGGGAGAATTACCTTGGTAAATGAATTGTAGATGGGTTGCTTCACCTTTTCCTCCATGTCTCTCATTATATATGGGTTAAAGACCTGTCTGGTATAGGCGTCTCTTACCATGTACTTGTTTTCAGGAACAGCCTCTAGGGTTTTTACCAAGTTCTCAAGCTTGTTCAGGCAGTCCAATGTAGGTTCTACCTGTTGAATTTTTTCTTGAGTTTTATCTAAAGAAGAATAGTCCTTGAGAACCCTTTGGGCAAAATTGTTTAGTTCATGGCTAACATTAAACCCTGCTAGCTGATCATGTTCCTCAGTAATTAATGAGTCGGTTAAGTGTTTTACCTGTTCATATTTGCTAAATAGCGCAGCTTCTATTTCTGAAAGCTTTTTTTCTTGTTTTATTTCCTGTATGTAAGGGTTTATGCTATCGGAAAGACTGTTTATCTCTTTGATAATGTCCTCTGAAAGTGTTTTTAGTTGCTCTAGCGGTGCAGAGTCATTGTTAGTGTTGATATTGTTAAATTGGTAATTCCCCTGTAAGGTATCTTCATTGAAGATATAAGTTACCTGCACTTGCTCTTGTCTGCTTGTTTTGTTTTTGATAAAGAGGTCTCTGTTAAGGTATTCTAATGTGCCATCGTTATAATGTTGGGTCACCTCTTTGTTCCGCTCTAGGAAAAGTTCATCAATTGAATTTAATACAGCTAAATAAAAAGATACTTTTTCATTCGACAGGCTTGCAAGGTTTATTTGTGGATTTTCTGTAACAGAAACCATTAAGCTGTCTGCGGCAGATGTGTTTTCTTTTACCGTGTCTAATAAAGCCGCTTCTGATTCTGAGTAAGGGAATTTTGCAATTTTAGTTTTAATGCGTGGTGATATTTGCGCGCGTGCTATAGGCTTAAATATGGAGTCAATTACCTTGGCCCGTTCCATCACATCAAAAAATAACTCTCTGATATGTTCTTTCTCTGTATATTTTTCATATAAAGGAGCGTCTTTTACTGATGCTTTAAGGTCAATAATTTTTAAATAGTGTAGGTCTAAAGGAACTTCTTCCAAGATCATATCATCGCTTGGAGGCTGGGTAATGTCCAATACTTCACGTTCACCATTTTCGTAAAGTACTTTTCTTACAAGTCGGTTGTTTTCAAACTCCCACTCTTTCAGCATGACTTTCTCTCCTTCGTCATCAAAGATATAAAAAGACCAGTTGTTAGATGTAAACTGCTGGTTGTCTACAGACCCTTCCAGGTGCTCATTGTGATGAGATAAATGAAAGTCTCCAGCAATTCTATTGTTTTTGTAAGGGAAGTGTGCAGAAAATAAGGTGTCCTGTATTTTAGAGTCTTTTATTTCCCACTCATAAATTTCCCATGGCGAGTTTTTTGCACCTTTGTCAAGTTCGCCTTTTGCAATAAACTCGCTTCCGTTGATTTTAAAAGAATAGTTATAGTCTTTAAATACGCCTTTCCCGGAAGGGGTAAAATATCCTTTCCTGAGAGTCCATGGTCCATCAGCCTTATGTTGGTGAAACTTTCCTTCAATGGCTGAAAAATAGAAGTCGTGTTTTTCTGAACTTTCTTCTATTTGTTTAGTTAAAGAAAAAGGGCCGTGGTACAGCGTGTCGCCATTTTCGGTATAGAACTCGAAATCGGCCTCATAAGTGTTGTCGTTTAACTTGAAAAGTCCGTCGTATGTTTCGGTTTTCTGGCTGAATGCCAACTGGCAGCCTAATGTGAAAAAGGTTAAAAAATAAATTTTTATGCCTAGGTTCATAGTCTATCAATTTTACAAACGATAAAGTTAGTTATTCTCTCCAGCCTAATCAACAGGGTGTAAACAAAATTATCAACAGAAAAATGCCTTTTGTTAGACAGACTCTGTGAATTATAAGGTGTTTGTGTTTTTTATGCTGATAATTGTCGATGGATACAATAATGTTCTTTAAGATCTAATACTTAACCGGCTGGTGAATATATGGCTGTTATCGTTTTTGTTTAGCGTTGTACTACTGATAATTTGCTCAAATTTACTGAAAATTAATTTATCCTAAATGCTTGTCGTGAATAAAAAACTATTCTTAACATATAGTTAATACGAAATCAAAGGTAGGTATTGTATTTTTGAGATGCTTTATTTAGTCGGGGAATGTACAATAGAAGCATCTATGGACGTTAAAATAGCTTAAAGTCAATTGCTTGTAGGTGTTTGTATCTTTAAATCATCATGTCGTGTACGTTGTACCAAAGTGCGCGATTTTGTTGTATGCCCAATGAAGCCTTTGTTGTTATGGTGATGCTGGTTACTTTTTTATAAATTTAATTGATTACTTTTTTGAATGAGGAGTTAATATAGTAGATTCACCTGAGTTTTTTTGCTCGCTTATTATTAATAAATTAAAGCTAATTATGTCCGCAAAACCACTTATTCTGGTCACAAACGATGACGGTATCACTTCTAAAGGAATCCGTACACTTATAGATATAGCCAAGCAGCATGGAGAAGTGCTAGTAGTGGCTCCAGATAGCCCGCAGTCAGGAATGGGGCATGCTATTACCATAGGAGAGACCCTTCGCCTAGATCCAGAAGATATTTTTGAAGGGATAAAAGCCTGGAAATGTTCTGGAACTCCTGTAGACTGTGTGAAAATGGCCAACCATATTGTTTTGAAAGAAAGAACGCCGGATTTGGTTTTAAGTGGTATCAATCATGGAGCAAACTCTTCTATAAGTGTCATTTACTCTGGCACCATGTCGGCAGCCATAGAAGCAGCCGTAGAAGGTATTCCGGCAGTAGGGTTTTCCTTATGTGACTATTCTTTGTCGGCAGAGTTTGACCATTGCCGGGAGCATATTCACAAAATCATAGCCCAAGTATTAAAGACAAAAATACCTAGAGGGGTGGCACTTAATGTGAATATACCTAAAAAAGGAAAGAAAATTAAAGGGATCAGGGTGTGCAGACAGGCCAATGCCAAGTGGCAAGAAGATTTTGATGAAAGGAAAGACCCGCATGGAAGAACATATTACTGGATGACCGGGAGTTTCAGCAGCTTCGATAAAGGAGAAGATACAGATGAGCATGCTTTGGCGGAAAACTATATCTCTGTAGTGCCATGTGCTTTTGATTTGACTGCCCACCATGCGGTGACTATTCTGAACGAGGAATGGGATGTCTAGCAGCACCCGATAACAAAATCTAAATCTCATAGTTAAGAATCTATCAAAAGGTTTTTAATATATATAGGATTTGTTTTAGGGGTTCCTGTTGGGTTTATTATGCTGTATTCTGTATTGTTATTTCTGCTTGGAGTAATTCCGGTAAATCGGGATTTTGAACCCTTGGAATCTGGCGACGTCCTCGTTTATGTTGCTTCTAGAGGTAGCCATACTTATTTTGTAGTGCCGGTAAAAACTGATATGATAAATTGGACAGAGCCTTTTCCTACAGAGGAGTTTGCTGCTGTCGATACTACTTTTCAATATATCTCATTTGGTTGGGGAGAAAGAAGGTATTATACACAAGCAGCAGACTGGAGTGAGCTAAACCTAAGGCTAGCGCTACCTGCTGCGCTTTTGCCAACGGCTAGTGCTATGCATGTAGAATACTATCCTGACATTAGTAGTCAAAGGCTCAACCTTATCCCGCTTTATCTCCACTACGATGACTACAAAACTTTGACGGAATATATCTATAGGTCTTTTCAACAAGATGAACATGGAGAGGTCATGATCATACCTGATGCCGCCAGGGAGTATAATGACAATTTTTATGAAGCGACTGATTATTACCATATGTTCAGGACTAGCAACAACTGGACTAGCAATGGTTTGAAAAAGCTCAATGTTCGGACACCTGTATGGTCGCCGCTGGACGAGCCTGTAATGAGGGAATTGCGAAATGCTTATGATTGATGTCATTTTGGAATGCATGAAACAAGCTTTATCTTGCTCCCTGTTATATCGGTAAATGTTATGAAAATGGCCATATTGTCTAGTGCAATGTTCTGGGGCATACTGCTTATTTTGGCTGGTGTCTCTATTATCCTGAAACTTGTATTTGGGATAAACTTCCCCTTCTTTAGGGTACTTTTTTCTTTGTTCCTTATTTATATGGGCGTTAGAATGTTGCTAGGGACATCATTTAAAAGCACTGATCAGAAAGAAAGGGTCGTGTTTAGCAAAACAAATGTCCAATACGATAGGAGTAACCCTGAAGTAAATGTGGTCTTTGGAAGTGGTGAAATTGACTATACCCAAGTGGAAGTTGAAAAGGGAATGCCTAAAGGAAAGGTTAATGTCATTTTTGGAAATGGAAACTTGTATATCAATGAAAACATTCCCATGCGTATCCAAGTAACCACTGTCTTTGGCGGCAGCCGCTTTCCCGACGAAACGGTCATCGCTTTTGGGGAATATGTGTATCGGACGAAGGCTTTTGAAGAAGGAAAACCTTATTTGAAAGTAAAAGCAGATGTGGTTTTTGGAGGGTGTAATATCATTTCTGAAAAGTAAGAATACAGAAGCGGGGTTTAATTTTCTTCTTTGCCTCAGGAGAATTTTTTGCCTAAAAATGAGATTAAGGTTGTGTTATTTTTTCGGGAATTTTCATAGCTTTAAAAAGCTATGGCTTTTATCAAGAAATATGTGTTTTTGGCAATTACTGCATACTTTATGTGCGGTTGTGGGCTGATATCGTACTATATAACTTTTTCTTCTTATAAAACATGGTATTTCACCAGTGACTTTGACAAAAAAGCAGATCCTGCTGATTGTGATGCTTTGGCGGATTCGTCTCATATTTCAGGCTTAAGGCCTTTTGAGCTGGGTTGAAGAAAGTTTTTCTGGTAGTATCAGATTTAATGACGAAGACTGGCATTAATCTGTGCCGCAATTTGTTGAAATCAGCGGTGAAGTTTTCAGGCTGGAAATCCTAAACAACTCACATTAATGGATTGAAAAACCGCCAAAGTTTATCCTCAATATTGGCAGGATAAATTTAGCGGTTTTTGTATTATCCGGACTTAAGCTTTAATAACAGGAGAGGACTCTCCGGAAAGATCTGCAAGTATGGAATTTATGTTGCATGGCTCAATGCCAAGAATCCCGAAATAGTTGCGGTTTTCCACTTCCCCTTCATCGTTACGTGTTTCCATGTCAATTTTTCCATCTTCATTCAGTCTCACATCTACCCGGAGTATGGTATCGCTTAGATTGCCGCCCATTGTTTCTAAATATTTTACTCCGTCTTTTTCCTTTGTTCCCAAAACTATATCACAATGTGAATTGCCCTGAATTGGAGGGTTAATCTCATACTTGCCTTCATTATTTTCCTGAAGAAAGTCATTTCTCAAATTATTAAAGTTCCAGGTACCGCCTCCGGGCCTGTTTACGCAAACCAGATCACCTGGCTGGGGAGTCCGTTCATCAACTCTGTACAACCAGAATATTTTTTCCTGGTCTTTATTTAGGCGGTTCATAAGGGCATGGACAATGTATGTAATATGCCTGTTACTGAATTCAAATCCATCGGATATCTTAATTCCGGCTTTGGCAAAAACATAGCAAATAAATGCCGCGCTCCACGCATTGTTGTCTTTAGCAGCCTCTTTTGCGTGTTCTTCAGGGTCGCTGTTGTGCCCGAAAAGGTTTGCTTCTGGTATGGCTTTAAAATAGTCTGTTAATTTGTTCAGCATGATAAAATTGCCTTCGTCGTCTTTGTCGCCTTCTTTTATTTTGTTGCCATCTTCATCTGTCCAACCCTTTTCTTCCTCCAAAGCTATTTTTAAAACATTGGCATTAGTTTTTATCAGGTGCAGGTTTCTTTGGAAACATTCTACCAGTTGATTGATTTTTTGTTGGTGAAAAAAGCTACTTGTTGGAGAGGAACCTGTCATGGTGAGTTTTGTCAGTTTGCCCTCAGGTGTTGTTGTTTCTGCTGAAAAAGAGCCTACAGAAGGAATCTTTTCTCCGCCTGTTGTCAGTAGGTCCCGCAGGTTTTCAGTGCCGCCATTTTTATGCATAGACTTCGTCAGGTTTTTCATAAGCTCTTGTCCTATATCTCCGGGAATATCGTTTCTCTCTATCATTTCCTGAAGTCTCTTAATATTATTTAAACCTGAGTTTGTCTGGTCTGGCTTTTCCTCATAAAAGTTTCTGATAGCTTTTTCCGAAAGTTCACGCGTCAGGTCGTCCGGAATCATGTTGTGTCTCCTTGCCTCCCTGATTGCGTCAAGCTGAGCGCCCAGTGCTGTGAGACCCGAAGCCTGAGTGCCGAATTTCTGAGCTGCTTCCATAGTTGCCTGAAGTGCCTTAATAGCATTAGCCTGATTGCCCTGCAGACCGGTAATGTCGCGGAAGGAAGCATTGCCCAACAGTTCTGCAGCTGCGCCGAAACCTTGTGGATTGGGTGCTTGTGGGGCGTTCTGGATATTGACCATCGGGTTCGGGAAAGAGGTTACGTCAGTATCTGCCGGAGTTGTACGGCGGGTATCGGTGCTAACAGGCATGATCGGTGTCGGACTATGTGGAATTGGCTCTTCGCTCCACCGCCAGAACCGGTCCTCATTAATTTTTTCACAGCTATTGCATTGCCCCATCACAGCTTCTGCATAAACTCCTTTGGTAGGAATGCTGACACTGGCAGGGGCTGCTGGAGTAAGAGGCTGATACAGGGAAAACAGGTCTACTTCCTTGCCACGTGTATTTGGATCAAGCCGGAAGCCAGGTGCTACAGGCATAACAAGGTTGTTGCCGATAATTCCGATTACCCTGTTTTCAACTACAGATGCCACACTTCTGATGACTCCCTGAGGATAATTTTCAACATCAGAATAATCTGTTATTCTGATACCATCCAGGAACATAAATCTTCTTTCTGCGCTCATGTTCATCCAGATGGCACTATGGTATTTTTCAACGTTATCATTAAGATGGTCCTGCAGTGCACTTGCTATTTCAAGATCCTCGTTTCTGGGGTTGCGCATTTCGGCTCGCGAAAGTGGTGTTGCAATTCTTACTTTTTCCCGGTCATTACTCAGGCCTGAGTATCCCACCAGATCATCCATTATATTGGAGTTTCGGAACAAATGTCCGGAAAAATGTGCCGTATTATAACGGATTGTGCCTGAGGTGATCATAATCTGGGAATTGACAGGGAGGACATCAGCCAGCGATTCTCCATTCTGTAGCATAATGCCTGATGCTTTCCGGATTACTACAGCCTTAATTTCGGATCTTCTTAAAGGGCCGATAGATCCATTTTGTCTTAATGAAACAAACAATGGCTTCCCGTTTTCAAATCTTGTTACCATCGTTGTTGACAGTGGAAGGATTTGTTCAGACTCTACCCCGTCTGTTCCGCTTTGAACAACAGCTTCAATTTTTAACTTCTCAATAAAAGCAGCAGCAATTTCCGGAGCCACATGTTCGTAGAAGAGTTCATTTCTTAATTCAATTTTTGCATCTACTATCCGGTTCAGATGACGTTGTATGGAAGGAACAATGACCATAAACCGCTCTAAAGCTTTCAACAGCTCTTCCTTTTCTTCCAGGATGCTTAGGTCTTGGGGGGCCGGTATTTCAAATTTAATATATATTCCCCCTTCCAGATATTCCAGGTTGTCATCAGCAAATCTGTTTTCAGGCAGATCACTGCCTTCGTAGTCATTTTCAATTCTTTGTATGGCTCCAAAACCTCTTTGTAGCCTTCTGTTGATACTTGAAGACAGTGACTCCTGCCATCTAAGAATCTTTTGATAGTCAAAGTGAGAGATCATCAGAGGTATAAACAGGCACTCCTGAACACTAGCCAGCCGTTGTTGAACCTTTAAGTGCCGCAATACTTCAAAATACTGAATGGTAAGAGAGTGGCAGCGGTTATAGTTTGCTACCGTTTCTGTTTCAGCCGAAAAACGCTCTCCCTGTGTGGCAGTAGTAATAACGGAGGCCCTCTGGCTCCTGATGGCATTGGCAGACTGTAGTGTCCTGTCCCTGAGTTGCTGGAGATCACTTAGGGTAGTATGACGGGATGAATCCTGCCATGCTGTAGAGCTTGCCTTGCTGCTTCCTCCAGATACACCGAGCAAGCCTCCTACGGGACCAGCCACAAAGCCTAATCCAAAGCCTCCTGAGGCAGACGAGGTCCTGGCTGAAGATCCGCCTCTGATATTTTCCCTGAGAGACCCTTGTACTACTTCATTTACATCCCGGTCTCTGCTCAGGGAGTTATACAGGCTTTCTTGGTAGTCCAGGCTTTCCCTTCTTGTGGCCGACTCTCTTCTCTCCCAGTCAAAAACCACGATTTGTTTTTTCTGGCCAGGAGCTAGAGGAAGGCTATATAGAAGGTCTCCTGTTGAATAGCCGTCGTTTAGCCACTCTTGTTTATATTGTAGTAAATGGCCATGTGCAATAGAGGTAGCCTGATAAATAGTAGGGTCTTTGTCCCAATCTATGGAAGTGTTAAGGTTTAGGTTGTGGCGCCCGATGGCCCTGTTTTCACTCCGGGGCTTTATCTTTTCCCTCAGTTTTTGTGCATTGCTCTCGTTCAAAGCTTTCTTTAAGGTAGTTAATGTCAGCCCCTTTTTATTATTAACATGTTTCATTAACACATTTTTTCTAATGCTCCTGTGCAGATATGAAGCAGGTATACTTACTTCTTCATGAGTACGGTCGCTGGCAAGAGGGACTATGTCTATAATATTCTGTACAGAAACTTCTCCATCTTCTTCAAAAGTATATCCCTGAATATCTGGTTCTGTTGTCCTGACGACAGTGTAAAATGAAAATTCATCCACAGCCTTTTTTGGTCTCAGGTAATTCTGTGTTTCACACTCACTGCATGTTTCTTTTTTTTTCTCTTCGTCTTCGGCTTGCACTACCAGAATCATATTGGCAGGAAAGAACAATTTTTCCTCCATTACGGCCTTTTCATCTTTCATTAGCCATACCCTGTCTTTTTCAAGCCTTACCGGAACGTCTGTTGGATGGTTGTTTGTGCTAAGACCTATCCTGGCAAAAGCACCAGTGAAGTACAGTTTGGGCATGTCCATTACAAAATACCCTTCTGTTTCAGAACGGGTAAACTGTAACGGAAAGAAATCTTTTTCCGCAGGGCCTTCCACTGTAGAAGCATAAATGATGATCTGGATATTTTCCAGCTTCTTTTTCCCCTGTGCATCAATAAGCCGTCCTGTTATTTTTTCAGGTCTTTCAGGTATGGTATGTATGCCTTCTGCTCCTGCCAGTTTGCGGGGCAATACCTTTACCTGAACTTTTCCGTCATCATCTGATTCTGTAGCCTTAAGTGTTTTTCTTCCTATGACTTCTCCGGCAGGCGCTTTGACTTCAAGTTCAAGTTCTTGCACCAGCCCGTAGTGTTCAATATTCACGTGCGAAAGTCCGTTAGAGTCAATGGGGAATCTTTCTTCTATTCTCCTTATAAGCTGTAAATTCTCTTTTCTCAATATGTTGTAAAGCACGATAAGGGAATGGTCCAGATAAGGATTTTCCAGAGAATCTATATCGACTATCAGTTGAATTGAATAGCTTAGACCCGAAGGACGGGGCAAAGAAATATGTACTTGCTTTGCTTCTTCTGTTTCTTCTATTTCCTTCCATTTATACTTAGATCTGGTAACCAGTACTTCATTTGGTGCCATTACTTTCAGGTCAACCTCAACAATTCCCTCAAAAGGATCTGACTTAATAAGTATTTCATCCTGAAAAGAAATATCAAACTCCTCTTTAATTACATCCAGGCTGGAACTGCCCCTGTCAACATAAAAATAGGCTTTTAGGGTATAGCCGTTGTAATTAATGCCTTGTTGCTTTTCCAGCTTTACAAGCAGGTTGTTGTTAACAGAGAAAGGTAAATCGATTTTGATGGTTTGGGAATCTTCCAGGGTGATGTCAGTTTTCTTATAAACAGGCTCCCCTTTGGGGGAGTTGACAAAAATATCAAAGGACTTTCCAAGGTAAGTTCCTACTTCTTCTGTAAGGTGTACTTCTACAATGCCATTCGGGGCAATTGAAAACTTTTTAGTATGGCTTGTCGGAAACATGCCTGCAACTCCCGAACGCCATAACTTGTACCCCACTACTACCCTATATCCTGCATATGGATTTTCTCCTTCATCTGATGGGATGTCTGGAAACTGTATTCTGAACAGAGGTTCTACGGTAAGATCCTGAGCCGACGGGGTTTCCTTTTTTGGGTTTCCGTCATCTCTTCCATCTTCAAAATCTACTACATCTGTAAGTTCGTTTAAGTAATTCGGACGGATTTTACTTATTTTTTGTAAATCATCCAACGAGTTTATCACCCCGCCTTTTTCCCTGAAGTTCAGAATGCGGTCAGCTGTAACATCTGCTATGCCTTTTATAGAAGTTAGTTCTTTTTTGGTAGCCTTATTAATGTTTATTTTATCCGCCATGGGCATAAGGGTTATAATGTTTGAAAAAGTAAATTATTGACAGAAAGTGAATTACTTTACCGGAAAAGAATGGATATGTTTATTTTTTAATTCAAAATCTTGTTTGGTGAAAAAACTGAAAAAACTCTTAGCTCAGGGAGGAAATATGAAAAATCAGTATTACTACAGTCAAAAGTTATGTTTTCGGATCCTCTGTTTGTATTATTATACAGGTATTAAACTTTGTTTTTAATGAAAACCTTATAATTTTAATTTTTGCTTGGTTCTCTTTATTTTTTTTGCTTAATATGGTGACAATTGTAACGCTCTGTTTTGTTTAAATTATTAATAGAAATAAACTGGGCTTGTTAATCAGGTGAATTGTTTCATGAAAGAACACAATAATAATCAAATTAACCCTCAGGAGCTTATCCTGACCTCTGACTTGCCAGTGCTTGTTGATCTCTATGCAGAATGGTGTGCGCCTTGCATGGCCATGATGCCTGCGTTAGAAAGAGTGGAGAAGGTTTTAGAAGGAAAGTGCTTGGTGATCAAAGTGAACGTCGATGATCATCTTGATTTGGTAAGCGAATATAAAGTCATGGGGGTGCCAACTATCGCATTATTCTCTCAGGGAAAACTTAAAGCGAGCGTGCCTGGGCCTCTTACTTCTGAACAGATGCTGGAGTTGGTTGAAAAAGAAGCGCTTTAGAATACCAAAGCCCTTCCTTGGTGGTAGGGCTTTAGTATATGGTTTATTTTAATTTCAAAAACCTTTTCTTTACAGGGGCTTCATCCGTATTGATGAGCACAAAATAATGTCCTTCCCGAAGATTTTGGACGTCTAGTTTTGTTTTTCCTGTTATTCCATTTTCAATAGGGCTGTCCATAACAAGTCTTCCCATAGCATCATAAATCGTAATGCTTGTAATGGCTACCGGGGCCTCTATTTGCAAGTAATCAGCGGTAGGGTTAGGGTAAACCTGTACTATAATCTCTTTTGGTGCCTCTACATGGGTAATAAGCTCTTCGTTCCATTGGAAATAAGGATACCCATCGTAATATTCAGGGTCATGGAGCCATAGTTCTTCGAAGTCCCAGTTTTCGAACACGTCTTTAGCTTGGCCTCCGGTCATTTCTTGTGTACTCCTGCCATAGGCACCTTGTTCATACGAAGAGCCAACGCCTTGGTCACGGCCGCTGGTTTCGGTATTCCAATAACTATTAATGATTTCACCTTCTTGAAGTTCACCTACAAGTCCACCTTTTAGTTCACTGCCAATCACTTCTCCGGTGGCATATACATTGGTAATGGTGTCGCTGCTGATTCCAGCAATTCCTCCTACTTGTTCAACACCTCTGACAATACCGGTAGCATAGCTGTTTTCCAAAGGACCTAAAAGTCTTCCAGCAAGTCCTCCAGCAATATTTCCAGAAGCTGTTACATGGCCTCTTGCGTAACATTTGCTTATAAGAGCAGATCCTGCTGACACGCCTGTTAAGCCTCCTATAGATTGGATTCCAGAAGCATCAGCCATGGAGTAGCATTGCATTAACATTCCACCGTTGTGTCTGCCTACAAGCCCACCTACGATCATGTTGCCTTCTACTTCACCAGTCGAGAAGCAGTTAAACACCACGCCGTCATTTCGGCCAGCCAAAATACCAACCCGTCTGTTTCCTTTAACCGTTGCATGTCTTAGTCCAAAATTTATAACTTCAGCGTCTTCGCCAATGTGTTCAAAAAAGCCCACATAATCGTCGTCTGCTTGATCGATGACAAGACCGTTTACACTATGCCCGTTTCCATTAAAATGGCCAGAAAAAATACCAGCAATCGGCTCCCAGTTTTCGTCACTGTCCAAATTAATGTCTTGGTTGAGGATGTATGCAGCCTCTAAATTATGCCTGATAGCATTAAGGTGCTCTGGTGTTTCTACTTGATAAGGATGGTCTTCAGAACCGTCACCTCCGGCAAATTCTGCATAGGTCAATGAACTGTTGAAAAGTGATACACTAAATACAATTAGTGTAAGTAAACTTGGGTGTAAAAGTTTTTGCATCTATTGTAATGTTTAGGTTTGTTAAAAGTGAAGCTCGGGAACAGTAAATTCTGCTCCATGTTTCTATAAGCTTATGTAAAAAACTTTTATCGAAAAAATATTTATTCCGATGTGCGAATTTAAGAAGATGTTTAGTTTGGTCAAACAGTTTTATTTATAACTTTCAGGGTAAAGTTGCTTGAGCCTGAGTTTTGTAAGTTGTTGTGTGAGGCTGGGGGAGGGGATTATTTTCTGGTTTCCTGTACAAGTGCCGAAAAAAGGTTCCTTTGGGCTTTGATGCCAGGCAGGTATTCTGGATGCCACTGTACACCAACAATAAAGCGATGTGAAGCTGACTCTATAGCTTGTACAACTCCGTTTTTCTCTTTAGCAGTAATGATAATGTCTTTTCCTTGCTCTTTTACCGCCTGGCGGTGCAGCGCGTTTACTACTAGCTCTTTTGATTTTAATATCTCCTTGAGCTTTGTTCCTTCATTTACTGTAATGTGTTTGACAGGGAATATGCTTTCTCTGTTAGGTTCTTCAAGGTAAAAAGGGGTGATGTCTTTATGAAGTGTTCCTTTGAAATAGACGTTGATCAATTGGGCGCCCCTGCATATGCCTAAAACCGGGAGGCCATTTTTTACAGCTTGGTCTAGCAACTTGAATTCAAGGGCGTCCCTGTTTTCGTCTAGTCTATGAGATTTACGACTGAATATTCTTCTGATAATAAAAAGTAAGGGGAAAGACAGTAACTGAAAAAACCTTTTTATTCTTTCAAAAAAGGAAATACGTTTGTTCTTAAGGGTTTCATTGAGGTATTCTTGAATAAACCCTTCTTGTTCGTAAGCACCAGGTTGCACATCTGCGCCTCCACCAATGATCAAACCATCAAGTTTTTTCCCTCTTTGGGCTTTGGCAGGCCTTATTCTAACTGGTTTGCCACCTGCCCGCCGAACTGCAAATGCAGTCATTACCCAGGATACGGTTCCCCCTTTGTCAGGCCCTGTTACCCCTATAACTGGTTTATGTTTTTTAAATCCGATCATCTATCAACTCCTCTGTTTTTTTTATCCAATTACTTTCGAACCCTAAAAATGTATTTTCTTTAAGCTCCAAATAATCCCTGCATAGCTGATGGAGAAGGACATGGTCATGGGCTAGGTTTTCTACCCTTACCCACCTGTTCCATTCTGTAGCTAATGACCATTTGGAGAAATTGATCATACTATTGGGCAAGCGGTAGTGAAATGTAGGCCGTGGTTTTACATTGCCAATATCCGTATACTTGTTAATAGTCTCATAGTCCATCCAGGCTAGTATCGGATACAGATCCAATGGCCTGTTTCTATCAGGATTATATATGTGGTAGTCTTCTGCAAATGTTTTGAGATCTGGCTTATAGCTTTCTTTTAAAACCAATGATATATAATCCTCTGTAAATGGATTGATGAAAGCTGTTAAGCGTCTGGTAAAGTTTACTTTAGAGGTTTGGAAGAGCCAAGGGTAAAGTAGCAAAAACGCCTTAAGATAGCTCAGTAAAACTTCTACTTTTTGGTCAGGAACTTCTGGATTGATATGCGTGGCATAGGCCGCAATGAAAGAGTTTTCGGTGCCTTGGGCATTTCTTTTCCAAAGCGCTTCTCGAAGTTTGTCTATTTCGGCCATCTCCGTTAAAGGAACAGGTGGTGTGTCTATTTCATAAGGGACTACCGCAGATGCAAAATATTCTGACAAGTTTTCTATATCCTGAAGCACGGTACCCTCAGATGGGTTGAAACCTGCTTTGATTAATAATTTTTCATAAGACTTTTCAGTCAGGAAGCTGGTATCTATTTTAAGTTTAAAATTGCCTTTTGATGTGTCTTTTATTTCCTGGAGGAACCTGTTGTGTTTAATAAGCTCTCCTCCATAGATCTCTTGTATGCACGCTGCCACTGAATTGAGGTCGAGTTTCCCAAATTCAAGTTCAAAGCCGACTTTGCGGATTTCTCCTTTGGCATTGTTTAAAACTGGTGGTAATATGAATTCCATGTTTAATTAACCGTGGTTGAGTTTTTTATGTTTTTAATACAAAAAAAACAGATGTTGACATATCTCATTTTTTTTGCTATCCCCCATCATCTTTTTCCTGCTGTTTACTTTTTAGCTTTGTAATGTTCGGAATTTTCATCCATTAAACATTTGATGCTTATGACACTTCAATGCTTAAAACCAAAAACCCAGGAATACCTACTTTCTTTATCAAGATTTCTAGGATGTCCTGGAGATAGAGATAAATCGAAAAGAATTCTTGTAGCGGTCTTCCATGCCTTAAGGGATCACCTTTCTTTTGACCAGTCTTTGCAGGTATTGTCAAGTCTTCCTGTAAACTTGAAGTCTATTTATATTTATGATTGGAAGATGACAGAATACCCTTGCGAATCAGATTCTGTGAGTTTTGTCAAATCTGTAGTTCAAAGAGCTGGAAAATTTTCTCACTATGATTTCTCAGACCAAGAGAAAACCTTGAATTACATTCGCCAGGTATTTGAGTTTATGGAAATTAATATTCCTGCTTCAAAGATGGAAATCATTAAAGCTCAATATCCTGAGGATTTAAAGCAAATCCTTAAGTGCGCTTAATGATAAACAAATTAAATACAATTTTATTAGAATACTAAGTGCACATTTAAATTTTTAGCTTATTATGAAACCGTATATCCTTAAGTTTGAAGACATAGACCTTAATAATTTGGCTGATACAGGTGGGAAAAATTCCTCGCTAGGGGAGATGTACCGCAATTTGGCTTCCAAGGGGGTTAATGTCCCAGATGGGTTTGCTACGACAGCCCATGCCTGGAGGATTTTTCTTGAAAAGAATAATTTAGAGCCTGTAATTGAATCAATTCTTTCAGAACTTGATACTGAGGAGTTTTCAAACTTAAATGATATTGGTGAAAGGATAAGGACTGAAATTCTTAAGTGTGATATACCTGACGATATTGCCGAGGATATCCGCAAGGCTTACAGAAGTTTGTGTGACAAGTATGACAGTGAAATACAAGTGGCAGTGAGAAGCAGTGCTACGGCCGAAGATTTGCCACACGCTAGCTTTGCTGGTCAGCATGAGTCTTATCTCAATATTTTTGGGGAAGAACAATTGCTGGAAACTTGCCTGAAGTGCTATGCTTCACTTTTTACAAACAGGGCTATCAAGTACAGACACCATCATGGATTTGAACATTTACAGGTGGCCCTTTCTATAGGTGTACAAAAAATGGTAAGAAGTGACTTATCTAGTGCAGGTGTGTGCTTTACTATTGATCCTGAGTCTGGATTTAAGGATGCCGTTTTGATCACCGGGGCATGGGGGCTTGGCGAAAACGTAGTCCAAGGTGCTGTTGACCCAGATGAGTTTTACGTGTTCAAGCCAACACTTAAAGAGGGGTATAATGCCATTATTAATAAAAAACCAGGTGCCAAACAGCGCACTATGATATATGTTACGGACAAGGATGGACGTAACAGTACGGCAAATATTGATACACCTGCTGAAAAAGCAGAGCAATATGTACTTTCTGATGAGGAAATTTTGACTGTTGCCAAGTGGTCTGTCATTATAGAAGAACACTATCAAAAGCCTATGGACATTGAGTGGGCAAAAGATGGTATGACGGGAGAAATCTTCATTGTCCAAGCAAGACCTGAGACTGTGCACAGCCAAGTGACCTCTACTTTGAAAATCAGCGAATATTCGCTTAAGGAAGAAGGGAAAGTGTTAGCTAAGGGAAAAGGTATAGGCAATAGAGTCGTTTCTGGCATTGCAAGAATCTTGGACTCCCCGAAAGATGCGCACTTATTGCAAAAAGGGGAAATATTGATAACAGAAATTACCAACCCTGACTGGGACCCTATACTGAAAAAGGCCTCGGCTATTGTTACCAACAAAGGTGGCCGTACCAGTCATGCGGCTATTGTAGCCAGAGAGCTGGGTGCATTGGCGGTGGTAGGCGCTGCGGGAGCCACTGATAATATTAAAGATGGAGAATGGGTGACGGTTAGTTGTGAAGATGGTACCAATGGAATTATCTATGAAGGAAAGCTGGATTTTGAGGAGCATGTTACGGAAATCAACAAGTCTGACATGCCTGACACAGAAGTCAAGTTTATTATCGGTGATCCTGATAAAGCATTTAAGCTTGCCGCTTACCCTAACAATGGTGTAGGGTTAATGAGGCTTGAGTTTATTATCAATAATTCCATTCAGGTGCACCCAATGGCATTGGTAAAGTTTGATGAGCTTAAAGATGAATCTGTCAAAGAGCAAATAGAGCAGATCACACATCATTATCCTGATAAGAAGGAGTATTTTGTGGACACCCTTGCACGTGCGGTAGGTACTATAGCAGCAGCTTTTTACCCTAAAGAGGTTATCGTGCGAATGAGTGACTTTAAGACTAATGAGTATGCCAATTTGATAGGTGGATCTGATTTTGAGCCAAAAGAAGAAAATCCAATGCTAGGGTTTAGGGGTGCCTCAAGATACTACAGTGAAGCCTATAAGGAAGGATTTGGCTTGGAATGTAGGGCTATGAAAAAGGTTAGGGATGAAATGGGATTGCACAATGTCAAGCTGATGGTTCCTTTTTGTCGTACGGTAGAAGAGGGGAGAAAGGTGCTTGATATCATGAAGCATTATGGTTTGCGTCAGGGGGAAAATGGCCTGGAGGTGTATGTTATGGCAGAGCTTCCTTCTAATGTGCTTTTGGCAAGGGAGTTTGCTGAAATATTTGATGGGTTCTCTATAGGTTCCAACGACCTCACCCAATTGACGCTTGGAATTGACCGTGATTCTTCTACAGTCAGCGAGTTGTTCAATGAGAATGACCTTGCTGCCAAGAAGATGATCTCTATGGTCATTCGAGCCGCCAAGAATGCAGGTAAGAAAATAGGTCTGTGCGGACAGGCGCCTAGTGACTTCCCTGAATTTGCAAGGTTTTTGGTCCGCCAGGGTATTGATAGCATTTCTTTCAACTCAGATGCGTTGTTAAAAGGCATCTCTAATATTAAAGCTGCCGAAGATGCCGTGCAAAAAGGTGTAGAAGAACTTGATGAACTTGAAATAAAAGTGCTTAATACTGGTTTATAAATTCCGAACAAAAACCGCCAAGCCTGTGTAAGGTCTAGCTTTTAGACTTTATCCAGGCTTTTATTATTTCTTGTTGATATTTACGGCTAAGGAAGCCGTAGCCATAAAATAGTTGTCTCTTCTGTCTTCTTCGAAAGCAAAAACTGGATCCGTGTTGTAAAAGTTCCGACCTTCTAGTCTTGCTAAAACAGTTTCTGAGATATGATAATCAATATTTATAGATAAACCTACCATATTGACGCCGGCTGGCTTATCTATAATAATGTTCGAACGGTCATGAAAATATTCTGCACGTATGGCGGTAGCCAACGTTTGAGAAAGTTTGTATTGGCCAATGACAACAGGCGTAAACCATCGGAAGTATTCATCTAAAATTTTTTCATGCCCGATGTCTAAACCGCCTATGAGCGAGAGTTTCTTTGTTGGAGACCATATTCCATAAAAATTGTTGAAGATCCGTAACCTTTCGTAGTCATCAGGATGGTCAGAACCTAAAAATGTACTCCAGTTAAGTGTAAACTTGTCAGATGGAGAATAGGTTACTTGAGTTCCGAAGTGGGGGCGTTGATTGCCTGGTATTCTTTGTATGCGTTGCCAACCGTTCATAAGGTATACCGCTAGGGTCAGGGAGGTGTCAGGTTTCCAAGAAAGACTAGCCCCTGAAATATAATATGGAGAGTTTTCCGCTGCCAATGATCTTGTAAGGGTTAAATTTTCTGAGGAAATAGCACTTTCAAAACCCATGTAGGATGGTAGAATGCCTGCATCTAGCCAAAGATTGTCGTAAAGCTTTACTCCTGCATTGGCTTCAAAAACATGCCTTAGCAAGATAGGTTCATGTGCTAAGTTATATTGGGCATAGTTTCCGGCCATAAGTCCTATATTGGCTCTGTAATGCTCGTTTTCTGTTGAGAATTTTATTAGCCCCAAGTTTAAGTTGACTTCATTATGACGCTTGTGGTTAAAAATAAAACCTGGACGTTCGTGTATAGCAGGACGTGCAGCATCATACCCATAATAAATATCTGCAAAAATTTGGGTGTTTATTTCTGGTAATTGGGCTATTGCGGGATTAACTGTTCCTAAAAAAATAAGTAAGGCGAAAAGTTTTTTCATTTAATCAGCAGGTTCTATATGTACCAATACATCCCGGATCCTGGGATTTTCTTGCTTTAAAACATCTTTTACTTTGTGGGCTATGTCATGGCCTTCCCTGACACTTTTTTCTCCATTTACCAAAACATGTAAGTCTATATAATACTCAAAACCCATTTTTCGCACAAAGCACTTATCCAAGCCTTCAACGCCTTCGATTTGAGCGGCAATTTGTTTTGTTTGCTCATTCAGCTCTGGTGGAGGGGCTGTGTCTAAAATCTCAGCAAAGGCGGGGGTGAAGATCGTCCATGCATTGTAAAGGATAATGGCAGCGGCAAACAAAGCAGCCCAATCGTCTGCGCTTTCATAACCTTCGCCACCAATGAGTGCTATGGTTATTCCTATAAATGCAGCAGCAGAGGTGATCGCATCGCTACGGTGGTGCCAAGCATCAGCTTTCACAGCGCTACTTTCTGTTTCATGACCTATTTTGATGACATACCTGTAAAGCAGTTCCTTGATGAAGACCACTACGAGAAGAACCACTAATGTATAAGGTCTGGGCAATTCATGGGGCGTCATTATATGCCTGATGCTTTCAATACAAATGTAAATAGCAGCCCCTATCATGAAGAAGGATATTACGATACCGGCTACTGGTTCCGCTTTGCCATGGCCATACGGGTGATTTTCGTCTGGCTCTTTGGCAGAAACTTTCAGCCCAATGATCACTATTACGGAAGTAAAAACATCGGCGGCAGATTCTACAGCATCAGCCACTAACGCTTGGGAGTGGCCAAGTACACCTGCTACCCCTTTAATGACAGCAAGAAAAAAACCTGCAACAATTCCAATAACTGATGTTTGAATCCCTTTGTCCGATGGATGTATTTTTTCTTCCATATTTTCGGATTTATGGTTTAAAACTACGTACAATAATTGTAATAGACCATTAAATTTTTAAATTTCCGGCATGGATAAAATAAAGATCTCTTTCCCTGGAGGAGCGGGTACTGTAACCGGTTCCAAAACACTTGTGGAGTACAAGTCGCATAAAATACTTATTGACTGCGGCTTGTTTCAGGGACTTAAACAACTAAGGCTGATGAACAGGGAGCCTTTTCCGGTTGCTCCTGAGGAAATTGATGCTGTACTGCTTACTCATGCACACCTCGACCATTCCGGATACTTTCCTTTGTTGGTAAAACAGGGGTTTAAAGGTAAAATTTACTGTACAGAACCCACGCGAGACTTGACCTTTATTATTTTACTTGACTCAGGAAAAATTCAAGAGGAAGAAGCGGAGCTTGCCAATAACGAGGGCTTTTCTAAACATCACCCTGCGCTTCCTTTATATACAGTGGGAGATGTTGAAAAATCCCTGAGGCACTTTGAAATGAAACGTGAAGGAGAGTGGATAGAGCTTTTTCCAGAGGTGAAGTTTTGTTTTAGGCATAGTGGGCACATTATCGGTTCGGCACTTATAGAAATGCAGGTAGGGGGCAAGAAGTTGGTTTTTTCAGGTGATCTAGGACGCAAATCTCCTTTATACCTCTACCCATCAGTGGTCCCTAAGGAGGCAGACCTGCTTGTGATGGAGTCTACTTATGGTGATAGGGCTCATCCTGAAGCTAGTACAGACGAAATTTTGTCTGAAATAATCAATGACACCTTGAGGAAGAAAGGAAGCCTTGCCATTCCCGGGTTTACAGTAGAGCGCGCACAAGAACTTATGGTGAGGATTAACAGGTTAAAGAAGCAGAATAAGATACCTGACGTGCCAGTATTTCTGGATAGCCCTATGGCGGCAGATGTAACGGAGGTCTTTTGGCGCAATGGCACTTGGCACAGGCTATCGGATGAGGATATCAATGATATGAAGCAAAAAGTAGTCATTGTGCGGGACATCAAAACTACCTATAAGGTTATTAATAGTGTACAAAACAAAATTGTAATTGCTGGCAGTGGCATGATTACCGGAGGGAGAATCTTAGAGTATTTAAAGGCTTGGCTTAACAATCCTAATAACACTATTTTATTGTCAGGGTATCAGGCAGAAGGTACTAGAGGACGACATTTGTTGGAAGGGGCGAGCGAAATAAAAATTCATGGAAAGTACTATCCTGTTAAGGCTGAAATCAAGACTATTGGGGGATTGTCGGGGCATGCAGGACAAGATGAATTGTTAGACTGGGTCGGGGCTTTTGAGAAACACCCTCAAAAGATACTTCTTAACCATGGAGAGCCTAAAGCTGCTCTTGCATTGAGAGATATGATAATAA
Source organism: Cytophagaceae bacterium ABcell3 (assembly GCA_030913385.1). Classification (NCBI taxonomy): domain Bacteria; kingdom Pseudomonadati; phylum Bacteroidota; class Cytophagia; order Cytophagales; family Cytophagaceae; genus Natronocytophaga; species Natronocytophaga cellulosiphila. Next base: position 4,452,947 of record CP133159.1, on the reverse strand, counting down.
ATAAACATGCTTTAGATTGTGAAGTGGCAGAAATGAATAAGGATTATGAAATCTAGAAAGGTTCTATGAAGCTGATGGTTCAGTAGCAAAACGATAGGTTTGAATATCGTTTTGCTATGAATTTAATATTTAGGATTACCTATTTAAGTCTCTAGGAAGTAATAAGTTTTTTTGTCTAAGAAAGAAAGTAAGGCCCTGCTGGCGAGGCAAAAAGTAACTAAGCGAGCCTAGGTAAGCTAATAACACATAAGATACCTAAACGGGTAACCCTATTAATTTTTTAGTCAACATGGCTTGCCAGTAGCGGTACTTCGCTTTGATATGCTACTACTTTGGTAATGCTTCTGTCGTACAATTTCTCTATGAAAGTACGTTTACGAGTGCTCATGGCCAACAGGTCAGTAGGGAGATTGGTCATTTGATCCAATAGTCCGTCTAAAAAATGCTCCTTTCGGACAATCTCAAAGGTAAACTTAACTTTTTTGTTAGCCCGCTCTCTCACGTCTTTTTCGAACTGCATCATTTTTTCCATTGATTTCTCTGGCTTTTCAGCTACATGTATAACTCTTATATGACTGTCAAATGGAGCTAGCAAATTAGAAAGAATAGTAATTGAGGTTATGTCTTTTGCTTTAAACTCGGTTGCAAAAATTGCTGAGGAAAAACCTGTTAACCTAGCATGCTCAGGTATGGCCAAAACAGGACAAGGTGCACTTTCTATAAGTTCCGCAGTAAAGCTCCCGAACAATACAGAGTTTACGGCTCCAGCACCTCTGGTTCCGGCAATGACCATGTCAATATCGTCATCTTTTACCACTTTTTTTACGGCTTCTATAGCCTGACCTGTTCCGACTTTATAAGTATATTTAATAGCATCACACTTACTTTGTATATGTGTAACCAATTTTTGTAGTTTGTTTTTGGCTACTTTTTCATCTTCCTGTATGTCAAAAGATACCTTATTCCGCTTTGGATCAGTATTTACCAGTACTGCTTGGTATACATGATAAAGCATGATTTCTGCCTTATGTTTTTCGGCTAACTTAACAGCATATTCTAATGCATTGATGGAGTTTTTAGAAAAATCTGTTGGGACAAGTATTTTGGAGAGTTTCATAAAAATTATAGTTTTTGTAATTATACTATACAGTTTAAGAATATATTATGACAAAGACACCTTGGTTTAGCCCCCTATTAATCGGACTATTTTATTTTTGAATTTGTATTACTCTTACCACCCACCATATCTTTGTATCAGCAGGAAACGACTGACGGTGACCTTTGAACCGATGTCGTGTAACTTGGAGTGTTGGGCCCATTCACTTCTTTTTGCAAATTCTCGCCCTCATTGAGAGGGCTCGTATTTGAGCAGGAAACTTCCCTCCGGCTCCCATTACCCGATATCTCCTGATATGGTATTGATAGCTTAAATTTAACTCTTTTTTTAGCTTTTTCAATACGAATAACTTTTCCTTCATTCCATAACTCCCAGAACTTCATTGGCCAGAGGTATGCTATAGAAGAATGCAGCCTTACGTTGTTGTACTTGTAGTAGAACACATTCAGGCGTTCTTCTAATTCATCAAGGGACCAGAACGTATGCCCTTCTAACGCGTGCTTCAATATGCTATGAAAGCTTTCCACATGACCGTTTTCCTGAGGTGTATATGGATGTGTAAACACCTGATTTATATGATTCTCCTTAAAAAAACCTCTTATTTCAGCAGCACTGAACTGAGGTCCATTGTCATTCCTTAACTCCACATGAACACCTTTTGATAGCTGGTCAGCAGCTTGTAAATGCTCGGTTATCACTGCTTCCCAAGCCTGTTTTATCTGACTTTTTCGCATACTGAACCCGACAGACCAGTGCAGAACCGCACGGGTAAAAGTGTCGATAATTGTAAGAATGTAGGCATACCGCCGCTCTCTGGTGATCCAGACTTGTTTAATATCCATTTCAAGAACCTCCAGAGGGCCTTCGGGTGTAACAATACGATATTTGATATATGTTTTTCCAGTTGCTTTCTGTCTGGCTTTAAGCAATAAAGCTTTTTTCATCAACCTGTACACCTTCTTATGGTTGATCACGAAGCCAAGCAGCATCAGCTGTATTGTCATTTTCCGATAGCCATAATCTGTGTCCGGATCTAATTGTATTCTGGAAATTTCTGCCACCACATCCTCATTTGTACACTCGGTGTGTTCATCATCAACACGCCTGAAGACCACAGAGCTTTTCTTACGGCCTCTGCGTCCTGCCTTAGGTATATAGTAAAACTGGTGCCTTGTAAGTTGTAGAATCTCAAGAACTCTATCCCTTGTTAATCCCTGGCCGATGTACTTTACAGCTAATTCTTTTTTTTCGGACAGGGATACTTCTTTTTTAGCAGATCATCTTTTAAACGGGCTTCCAGCTCCTTTTCAGCTATTATTTTCTTCAGATAGTCATTCTCTTTTTCAAGTCTTCTGATTTCCTTCAGATGTTCCGGGGTCATGCCGTGCCGGAAACCTGCATCGCCCATGCTTTCAAATTTTTTCTTCCAGTTGTAATATGTGGCAGGATATACTCCATACTTGTCAAGGGTCACCTGAACGCCATTGCTTTCAGCTTCTTTGAGGATCTTGACTTTTTCTTCTTTGGTAAATGTTCTCTTTTTCACGGACATAAAATTACTAATTTTAAACTATAATTGTGTCCGATCTTTTAAGGGGCTTAATCACACCTAAGTATAATGATTTAACTCCTATTTATGTTTCTGTAAAATGTGAGTGCTACTGGTGTTTTAGCTCTAACGTCAGGGTTGCAAGTGTATAAAAGGGCTATAGGACGCTTTAGTTTTATGTGTCAAGAAGGTGCTTTTCTTTATATTTGGTTATTGCCTGAGGGTCGAAACGGACAAATATATATATATAAATAACTCTTGCGTATTTGAATATTGCCCCCCATAGTGTAAGCATTAGAAATATATAAGTACCCAAAAATACAAGGTCTGGGACTTCGAAAAACAAGATCATGCTAAAAAACAGTGTTAAAAACAATGCTGTGCCCAACGCATAGCTAACGTACATGGCCCCATAGTAAAAACCTGGTTCTGGTTCTGTACGCTGACCACAACAGCCACACTTTTGAGGCATACTGTCCAATTTTTTAAAATTAAAGGGGTTTTTAGTGACAAAAAGCGCTCCTTTATGACAACGGGGACATTTCATCTGGAGTATGGATTTTAGCATGTCGTATTCTATTTTTCCTGTTTTAGTAACGAATTTACAAATATGTTAATTCATATTGATGTAGGTGTCCGTGAAATTTTAACTTGAAAGAGGCGATAGAGCTTTCTTGCGTAGCAAAGTAATTTAAAATCAGTAGCATCGCTCACATTTGTGTCTTAGCCATAGCGCTGCTATGCTTTAGCATAGATCGGATATTTTGAATTGACTTTTATTGAAGTAAATTCTTTTTGTTGTCGATCAGGTGGGTATATTTGTAGATTGTTAAAATGTTGTTTAATGTTAAATTTATTTTTATGAAAAGAATTTACTCGGTTTTTTTTGCTTTTGCCCTTCTAATGGCCAATAGCCTTTATGCGCAATGCACATTTTATGGCTTTGTTGAAAATGATGCTGGAGACGGGTATTATTTAAAAGAATTTGATGAGACTGATATGTTTGTCGTAAAGGAAATTGGCGTAGTAGATCATGAAGACTTAGATGAACAGTTAGGTGTGAGTGCTTTTCGAGAAGCCAACCAAACCATTATTTTGGGTGCTTATGAAGAATATATAGTTGTAATTAACACTGATGATGGGAGTTATGACTTACACCCTCTTTATGAAAATGAAGAGGATGATGAAGTTAATATAGTAGGCCTTTTTATGGACAACCTTAATGATGTGCTGTATGGGATTATTATGAATTTTGATCAGGAAGAGACGCAGTTAGTGGAGATCAATCCAGAAAATGGTAATACGAGATTGATTGGAGCTATCGCTGATTTAGAAGAACCAATGGGGTATGGAGAGTTACCAGCAGGTGCTTATGACAGACATTCTAATAGAATTTACCTTGTAGGAATGAATGACGAGGATGAGCAGGCTTTGTATGTAATCAATCCTGATGATGCATCTAGTGTTACAGTAAAAACAGACAAGGAAATTATTGAAGCTATTTTTGCCGATGATAAAACTGGTGATGTTTTCTTGTTGCAGGGATTGGAAAGCGATCCTTTTCAGTTTGTATTTCACAAAATCGATAAAGGTGATTTGACATTTGAGGAGGATTTTAGGTTAACGCCTGACGGATTGTTTGTGAATGAAATAGGTGCTTCTTTCAACTTTCATTCTAAAAATTTAGTTATAGGTGGCTGGGAGAGCCCTTCTGAGGTTTTCCATGTGATCAATATCGAGACACAGGAGTTTACCGCAAAAGGTTTAGAAATATCTGATTTTCCTACTTTAATAGTTCATGGGAATTGTGGAGTGCCTACTTCTGTGTCTGTGCCAGCTTTAGTCGGTGCAATTAGCTACAATAATCCAGCTTCGGGCATACTGAATATAAAATCGGAAGATGTCAGCGCAGGAGAGCTTGTTTTATACAATAGTGTATTGCAGCCTGTTTATAAATCTGTATTAGAAAATGGAGAAGCAAGTGTGGCTACTGGAGGTTTTAAACCAGGTATGTATTTCTTCCGTATCATGGGCGAAGGGAAATCTTCGGAAATGAAGAAAGTAATTATTGTTGATTAAGGCAACCCTTCTGTTTAAGAAAATAAGAGATAGCTATAAACCCAGATTCTATTATAGAAGTTTTTTTCTATTCAGAATCTGGGTTGTATTAATATTATAAGGAAACTGGACTATTTGCCTGGCTTATCACCTAAAACATCTGCTATTAGTGCCGCAGCACCGAGAACGCCAGCTTCATTTTTAAGGCTTGCATGCTCTATAATCAGCGAGTCGGTATAATAAGGAGGAAGGTAGGTCTTTAATACTTCTTTTGCTTCAGGGACGATAAATTCACTTGCTGCCGCAATGCCGCCGCCAATTAAAATTTGATCTACATCAAGTATTCTTACGATAGTTACGATAGCTTCACCCAATACATGTCCAATGTTTTTTAGCACATGAAGTGCCACATCGTCTTTTTCAAGCGCGGCGTCATAGATCATTTTAGGGGTAATTTCTTTTCCAGCCAAAGATGACTTGCCTTGAGCTGCCTGTATTTGTGCATAGCAATTGGAAATGATCCCCTTTGTGCCGATATGCTCTTCTATAGTTTTCCCCCCAGGACCTACAATATGACCAGCTTCCATTCCATTGCCTCTTCCGCCGGTAAATAGTTTTCCATTGATAACAGCCCCGCTACCAATACCTGTCCCTAAAGTCATCAAAAGCATGTTTTCTTTGCCTGTGCCATAAATATATTCTCCAAGTGCAGCACAGTTGGCATCATTTTCAATTCTGACAGGAAGGTTCAGTTCCTTTGTTAAATAAGGGACAACTGAAACTTCTCCAATGTTTGGAATATTGGGAAGGAAAAGTACTTTTTCTTTAGCTTGGTCAAGCAGGCCAGGGAAACCAATACCTACACCTCTTATGCCAGGAGTTTCTTGTTGAAAGTCTTTGATCACTTTCAGTAGGTTTTCAGTAAATTTATTATCAGCCGTAACCTCTGGTGTAGGGATTTTTTTTGAAGCACTTATCTCGCCCTGCTCGTTTACCAAACCTGTTTTAATATAAGTTCCTCCGATGTCTATGCCTAGTATCATTTTAATAGTTTTTTGATTGTAATTTATAAAAAAGATTCATAAATAGTGATTATAATCATGAGCCTTACTGACTTAAGTAATTCTCTTCCTGAAGTCTTTTGTAGACCTTTGTTTCAATCCAAAGGCAATATAGCCCGAAGAATAAAAAGAATCCAAAACTAAATTAATTTTAATTGTTATGAAAACTATTCTTGTTCCTACAGATTTTTCGAAAGAAGCCAATAATGCACTTGATGTTGCTTATGTAATCGCTAAACAAACCGGTGCAAAAATCGAATTGTTGCACATTGTGGAAGGAATTTTTGAAGAGAAATTCTCTCCTGGCGGAAATTACATGAAAGAAGATGGGATGAATAAGGTCTTTATTATTAAGCTTATTGAAAAAGCCCACAAAGACATGAAGAAGCTTATTGAGAAAAAAGGCTATAAAGACATTTCGGTAGCTTTTGATGTGAAGGTGGGAAGTGTTTTCAATCACATTTCCGAGATCATTACAGAAAAGGAAATCGATATGATCGTGATGGGTACTAAAGGTCAGGGTGGCCTTAAAGGGCTACTGGTTGGATCCAATACGGAAAAAGTGGTAAGGCTTGCTAGATGCTTAGTATTGGCGGTTAAGGATAAAACCGAAAATTTTGCACTTCAGAATGTTGTTTTAGCTACTGCTTTAGATGACTACTCTAGCGAACTTATAGTTAGCGTAAGGGAGTTGCAGAAAATTATGAACTTTAAGCTACACTTACTGTATGTAAATACGCCTTCTGAGTTTCATTCTACCGAAGAAGCAATGGTTTCTCTTAAAGAAATATGCAGGCTTTACAAACTAGATAACTGTACACTTAATGTGATCAATGAGTATAGTGTGGAGAATGGTATTATGGACTATGCTTACCAGGTGAAAGCAGACTTAATAGCAATGTCTACACATGGTAGAAAAGGTATTTATCACATGTTCCAAGGCAGTATAAGTGAGGATATGGTTAAATATTCTGGCAAGCCGATATTAACACACCTTTTAAGCTAATAAGCTAAAACAAGGTGACAGTTTTAAGGTAAATAAATATAAGGCCAATTCGCTAAGAAACATGAAGAATATCTTGTATTGTGCAGACTTTTCCCCAGCTTCAAATGCTGCATCTGCTTTTGCAGCTGGGGTAGCTCATGTGAGCGGTGCTACGCTTGGGCTTTATCACGCTTATGCCATTCCGTTAATAGATCCTTATGCCCCTGTATATAAATATGAACAGGTGGTAGAGGCTGAGGAAAAAGCAAGTGAACTACGACTGCAAGGTATATGCGATAAAATTCAAAGTGGAGCTAATAATGTCAGGGAATGTCAGGTTTTTACAGACAGCTCTCCTGCTGTCGAGGCAGTGCTAAAATTGTCCGAAGAGCATGAAAGTGACCTGATTGTTATGGGAGCCGCAAGTGCTGGTGGTTTGACTAAAGTGTTTGGAAGTACCACTGCCGGTGTAGTGTCCGATAGCGATAAGCCTGTGTTGATTGTCCCGCCAACGGCTACTTACAAAGGGCTTAAGAAGATCGTGTGCGCTACCGATTTGGGAAAGTATGACTACAAGTGCTTTAAGTTTTTAGGAAAACTTGCGGCCTTATTTAAATCTGAAATTGTGTTTGTTCACATCGGTGAAATGAAGCATGATGAGCAAAAGAATAGTTTGTACCATGTTCAGGATGAAATCCTGGGCAATATAGGCTATGACAAAATCAGGTTTGAAGAGTTTCACTATAAAGATCCAGAAGAAGGGTTAAAGCTAATTATTGATGCCCAAAGCCCTGATCTTTTGGTTATGGTGAGGTATGAAAGAGGATTTTTTGATCAGTTGTTTCATAGGAGCCTTACCCGAAAAATGATTTATAAAGCCAATGTCCCTCTTTTGGTGCTCCATGGCTAATTGTTTCACAGAAAGAAAATGTTAAAAATATGAAAAAGATTTTATGCCCTATAGACTTTAGCGAATGCTCTGAAAATGCTGTTGCTTATGCTTATGAGCTTGCATCTTCTGCAGGTGCGGATATTGTACTCTGCTTTGCCTATCCTTTGCCTTATACCGAAACAGAGTCAGAAAAGAAAGCTTGGGCCAGCAATCATGAAGAAGGTATATTGAATGTAAGGAATGAGCTTGAGTTAGCTTCTCGCAGGCTGAGCAGGCTAAATCCTGAAAGGAATATTAAAGTTGACTATATCATCAGGGAAGGGCTGGCTGCTGATATTATTCCCAATGTAGCCATTAGTGAAAGTGCAGATATTATTGTAATGGGCACCAAAGGCGCTGAAGGCTTTAGGGAAACTTTGGGAACGGTCTCTGCCGCGGTAATCAATAAAGTGAAAGTGCCTGTACTAGTTATACCAGAAAATTCGGTATATAAGCCTGTGAAGGAAATTGTATATGCTACTGACCTGGAAGGGGTGGAGAACCAAGCAGTGGAATTTACCATTAAGTTGGCAGAACTGTTCAATGCACATATTTCTTTCTTGAGTATTCAAAAAGAGTCTGATAATGTAAAAGATATTGGGCAAGTTGTAGAATATGCTATGGACAATCTCCTGAACCGTTCTTCTTATGACAATATATCTTTTCATTTGAATGAAGGGAAAGAAGTTTCTGAAGGTATTTCTATATTTGCAGAAAGGAAAAGAGCCGACTTAGTGGTCATGGCTTCTTATGAAAAATCTGCTTTTGATAGGCTGTTTGGTCGTAGCCATACCAGAGAAATGGTTTATCACGCAAGTATCCCTGTGTTGGCTTTGCACAAGACAAAGGAGCAGGTGGGTGCTTAACCTGAAATCTATCGCATAATTTAGGTCAATACAGTTTTAGTTTTGGAGGCTGTTTCTGTGCAGAATGCCGGGAGCAGTCTTTTTTTTGTTCAGGTTCAGAGTGTTATTGTCAATGTCCTAAGCTTTTAAACCTCATTTTCTCACCTCACCAAGTGCAAGTAGCCTTTGTAGGTATCATTTAGAAGGTGGTCATATATGGCATAGTAGTAGACACCTTCGTTTAAGCTGTTCAAGTCCCAGTTGTTGGTGTTTTCTTCCATGAACACCAGTTTGCCCCACCTGTTGTACAGTCTTAGCTCATACTGCCTGTCGATTTCAGAGACAATCTGGAATAAGTCATTGTGCCCATCGTTGTTTGGGGTCACCAGGTTTGGTATAATTGGCGTGCATTTGGTAAACTTTACATTGATGCTGTCAGTTGCCGAAAAGCATTGGTTTGATACCGTCAGCTTATAGCTTCCTTCTTCCGTTGCCTGTAGTGTGCTTTCTCCCAAAGCGCCGTTCCATTGATAACTGTAATATGACGGCTGCTCTGTGGCAACGATTTCCAGGGGCAGTTCCTTACAGGCCAGAGTGTCTTCCGGTAGCAGGGGGAGGTTAGGTGGCCTGTACAGGACGAGGGTTACAGAATCTTTCAATACACACCCTTCTGGTGAAACGGCATGCAGGGAATAGGTGCCGGGTTCCGATACTTGTATGCTTTGTGAGGAGTCTTCCGTGCTCCATGTATAATGGTCATAGCCTTCGATAGCGGTTATGTGCGTTTGCCGGTTCTCGCATATAACGGTATCGGTGTTGTTTTGGACCAATGTTTCAGGCCTGGTGTAAGCCTTAATGTTGACCGTATCACTGTATAGCCCGCATATATGTTCTGCAAGTATTGAATAAGTACCGGGTTTTCGTATCTCCAAGCTTTGGGACTGGTTTCCTGTACCCCATGTGTATGAGGTATATCCTTCCGGGGCGGAAATTGTAAACGGGAATCCGCTTTCATGGCACAGTGTCGTATCGGTAAAGCTTTTATGTGGCGGAGGGGGCGGAACGGTACCGATATTGATGGTGTCATAGAGGGTGCCGCACCCATAGTCTGCTTTGATCCAGTAAGTGCCGGGCGTCCGTGCTTCTATAGAAGACGTTGTGTCTCCGGTAGACCAAAGGTAGCTTTGAAACCCTTCCGGTGCGGCCAAGGGCAGGCTTATATCTGTGGTGTCACATATAGTAGTGTCATTGCCAATGTTGAGTGCCATGCCTTCCGGGGGGACAGGTGTTACAGAGACATCGTCTACCAGATATTGGGCAGAATGACTCCTATCTGTAGGGGGAGTGTCTTTTAAATATCTGTTCGGAGTGTTAGCGTTGTCTTTAAAGTTTCCCAGGAGCAGGAACTGCTCCCCCCCCTCGGCCACAAAGGTGCCTGAAACTTTGGTATAGTGTATGGTATCGTCAATGATCACGCCATCGGTGGGGGCTATTTGTGGGGTGAACTGCGTCAGCGGCCCCCTTGTTTCCACCAAAACACTGTCTGTAGAGAAGTAGGCACTTACCCCGTCTGAGACCATGCTTTGTCTTGAAAATCTGGTCAGAGAATGGCTCCCGTAGGCCCTGACATAATAGGTGACTTCATAGGTACAGCCAGCTTTTAGCTGTTCCTTTAATTTTACCTGAGCATAGCTTCTGCTTTCATATCGTTCTCCGTCAAAAGAAGTGTTGCCATAGGTTGTTAGTATGATAAAAGCATGGCCTGATCTTGGGTAGAGTACTTCCGTAAAAAGGTGGTAACCAGTAATGTTTGCTTCGTTTATTGAGCTGGCATGGTTGAGAGTTGAAGAGTACCAATATAGGGTGCCAATTCCCCTATGGTAAGTTAAAGGGGTTGCTAATAATTCAGAATACGCACAAGTTGGTCTCAGAACACATGCACTTGAATCATATTGCTCAAACCCGGGGTTCGGCACCAGGTTGGTCTGGGCCGGGGCAAGTTGGGGTAATAAAAGTAAAATAAAAACTGGAATTGCAACAAAAAACCGTACAAATAATTAAGCCCTTTTTTTGATTAATTAATGCCTGCCGCAGGGCTCCTCAAATCCTCCTATGATTTAGAAGAAAAATCATAGGAGGATTTCGAGGTTTATGCTTCTTTTACGCAGCACTTTTTCTATGAATATTATAAAATTCTTCAGGAGAAAGATATCCAAGAGAGGAATGTCTTCTGGTCCTGTTGTACCATATCTCAATGTATTCAAACAATCCCTTTTTTGCCTGCTTTATTGATTCATATTTCCGGTAACCAGTTTCAGATTTCAGGGTTTTGAAGAAGCTTTCAGCCACTGCATTGTCCCAGCAATTCCCTTTTCTGCTCATGCTCTGAGTAACATTTAGCTTACCAAGCTCATCCCTGAACTCTTTGCATGCATACTGCACGCCTCTGTCTGAATGAAAAACCAGCTCTTGAAAAACAGGTCTGTTTATCAGTGCCATCCTCCATGCAGGCACTACTGTTTCATATGCATGCATCGAAGTGGACATAGACCATCCTATTATTTTCCTATCATATAAGTCCATAATCATGGTCAGGTATAACCATGCCTCATTTGTCCGGATATAAGTTATGTCTGATACCCATGATTTTGAAGGGCTTTCAGGTTTAAAAGATCTATCAAGAACGTTAGGACTGATGCTAAATCCATGGTTTGAATCAGTTGTGCAGACTTTAAATTTTTTACTTACAACACTCCTGATTCCGTGGTCTTTCATGATCCTGGCAACCCTTGGCCTGGATACTGCAAAACCCTTTTTTCTAAGATCTAATGTAATTCTAGGACTTCCATAGGTACCATTGCTTAACTCATGCACTGTTTTGATTTCCTTTAGCAATATCGCTCTTTGTTGAGCCAGTTTGAGTTGTTTCTCCTTCTTCCACTCATAAAAGCTGTTCCTGGCAACATTAAATGTCCTACACATCTTTTCAACAGCATACTCTTTTCTATGATCCATTATGAATTGGTATATTTGCTGTCTCCCCTGGAAAAGATGCTTACCGCCTTTTTTAGGATTTCCCTTTCAAGCTCAGATTCCTTTAAGGCTTTCCTCAAGGCATGAATTTCTTTTTGTTCTTCTGAAAGGTTCTGTTTCCCATTTCCTGGAAAACTGGCAGCGCCATTCGTCTTCATTTCACGTGACCATCTCCTTACTAAATCAGGACCAATGCCTAATTCTTTCCCAACAGCGGTACTGGTCTTCCCGCTTAAATGCAGCTCTACAGCCATTGTTTTAAATTCGTGGTCATATGACCTTCTTTCTCTTTTACTCATCGTTCCAAATTTAAGAAAAAGAGCTTAACTTACTGTCCTATCAAATATATACATTCCAAACAGTTAAAAAAAGTTTGTGCTCCATAAAGTAAAAAGTTAAAGAAGGCTTAAAGATAACGCCCTCTTTAACTTATATAGTATGGGATAAGAGCAGGATTTGAGCAATGAAGGTTAGAAATGAGCTTGGATGCTGAAGTTATTGAGGTGGAGCATGAAAGTTGATGTTCGTGTTCGGCCGAGTTGATCTATAGATGAAAATAACAATGAGACATGTCTGAAGCTAAGAAAGGGTTACCCTAAAAAATCACTGTTATCAACCCCTAAGCTTCCACAATCGCCAGTTTCTTGCAAGCTTTTTCTGCTGCGGCCTGCTCTGCTTTTTTCTTACTGAGCCCGATGCCGTTACTTATCACTTCTTCATCTAAAATGACTTCTGCAGTAAACTCCCTGTGGTGGTAACTGCCTACCTCTTTAGAAATCACGAATTTGATATTTCGGTTATATTTCTGCGCCCACTCTATGAGCATACTTTTAAAGTTGGTGTTATTCTCAATTAACTCATCAAGGTCAAAATGAGGGTTGAGCAGTTTTTGAAGGATAAATGTCCTGCTACTTTCAAAACCTTTGTCTAAATATACAGCACCCACCAAGGCTTCCAGTGCGTCACCATACATTGATTTGTGGGAGTTAATACCTTTTCTGGCACTATATTCAATGATATGTGCGAGACCAATCTTTCTACAAAGGTTATTTAGAGACTCCCGGTTAACGATTCGGGAACGTATTTCAGTGAGGAAGCCTTCGTTTTTGAAGGGGTATTTTTTAAAGAGAAACTCGGCGATGACCGCACCTAGTATGGCATCGCCGAGGTATTCAAGTCTTTCGTTAGAAAGTTTTCTGCCCGACTCTTCTTCTTGAGAAGCAGACGTATGTTTAATAGCAAGCTTATAAACCTCAAGGTTTCCAGGATACATTCCGGTTATATGCCTTAATGTACTGATCAGCCTTCGGTCCTTTTCAGGCCTTAAATAATATAAGAGCCTTTTAAGAAGCGCCATTAATCAGGTTTTTTTCTGAAAATAATAGAACTGTTATGTCCTCCGAAACCAAAAGTATTGCTTAGAGCAACATTTACTGTACGTTTTTGAGCCTTGTTAAAGGTTAAGTTTAACCTGTTGTCAAAGCGCTCGTCATCAGTAAAGTGGTTGATAGTAGGAGGCACCAAGTCATTATATATAGACAATACAGAAGCAATTCCTTCTATAGCACCAGCCGCACCCAATAGGTGACCGGTCATAGATTTAGTGGAACTTACATTTAGTTTAAAGGCATGTTCTCCAAAAACGCTTTGTATCGCAGTAATCTCACTTATATCTCCCAGTGGAGTAGATGTTCCATGAACATTGATATAATCCACATCTTCGGGTTTGATATTGGCGTCTTGCAAAGCATTGGTCATTACAAGTTTAGCTCCAAGACCTTCAGGGTGAGGTGCTGTCAGGTGGTGGGCGTCTGCAGAGAGACCTCCGCCAATCATTTCAGCATAAATCCTTGCCCCACGTGCTTTGGCATGCTCATATTCTTCCAGCACTAAAGCGCCAGCTCCTTCTCCAAGTACAAAGCCATCACGGTCTTTGTCAAAAGGTCTGGATGCTGTTTGCGGGGAATCATTTCTTTCCGATAAAGCTTTTAGTGCGTTAAAGCCACCTATCCCTGATTCAGTTACAGCCGCTTCTGAGCCACCAGTTACCATTACATCTGCTTTATTTAACCTGATATAGTTAAAAGCGTCTATGATAGCATTGGTAGAAGAAGCACAGGCCGATACTGTAACAAAGTTAGGCCCTCTGAACCCATATCTCATAGATATGTGTCCTGCACTAATGTCTGCAATCATTTTTGGGATAAAGAAAGGGTTAAACCTAGGAGTACCGTCTCCTTTGGCAAAGCTCATTACTTCATCTTGAAATGTTTTCAGGCCACCTATACCAGATCCCCAGATTACGCCTATACGGTCAAGGTTTACCTTGTCTAGCTCTAAGTTTGAATCAGTTACCGCTTGCGAAGAGGCAATTACTGCATATTGGGAAAAAGGATCCATTTTACGGGCATCTTTTCTCTCAATATAGTCTTCGACATTCAGGTTTTTTACCTCGCAGGCAAATTTGGTTTTTGATTTTGATGCATCGAATTTCGTAATAGGAGCAGCGCCACTTACCCCATTGGATAGCCCGTTCCAGTAGTCCTGAACCGAATTGCCAAGTGGTGTAAGTGCGCCTAGTCCTGTTACAACAACTCTTTTTAACTCCATAAGAGAATTTTAAGAGGAGAGAATTAGTGTAGTATTAATGTTATTTTACGTTTGACTCTAGGTAAGCAATAGCCTGGCCTACAGTCGAAATGTTTTCAGCCTGCTCATCTGGAATTGAGATGTTGAACTCCTTTTCAAACTCCATGATTAGTTCAACAGTATCAAGTGAGTCAGCCCCAAGATCATTAGTGAAGCTTGCATCTGGAGTAACCTCTGACTCTTCAACTCCAAGTTTGTCAATGATAATACTCTTTACTTTTTGTGCAATTTCTGACATTTTTCTAATTGTTTAGTAAAACACGAGTGCAAAGAAATGTTAAAAAGTTTTGATTGTCAAACAAAATTTGTCATTAGTTTATCAAAACCCTATTTATTTTTCATTCCCAATATTTTCATCTTATATTTACGCTTCAATATTCGGGACTGCGGATGAAGCCTGTAAAATTATCTGTCGAATATGAATTTGACTTTGAAATACTCGGAATTATTTCTCCTGTCAAAGATTATAAGCTGGCATTGCATATTAATAGATGCCTGGATATTTCTTTGAAGAGAGACGAGGATATTAATTTAGAATTTTTAAAAGAAGGTAAAATCGTAATTTCGTGTTTCCTTTCGGAAAGTGAGTACAGTTGTCTTAGACTTCTTAAAAATAAATCGGTGGAGCACTCTAATGTGGCAAAGCCTTACCTTATTCCAGAACTTAAAGAATATGACTATTTTATACACCTAAGTGGAGAAGGGGATATGTGGGATGCAGATGAAACTGTCAGCAAACTCAGAGAAATTCCCATTATTCAATATATCCAAAAACTAAATACGAGTAACCTTAAATCCAGAGAAAATTTAATATTTTAACAATGAATCCGATAAGTAAAAAAACCAAGATCATTGCAACCGTCGGGCCGGCCAGCAACACCAAAGAAAAGTTATGGGAACTAATACAGGCCGGAGCTAATATTTTTCGCCTCAACTTTTCTCACGGTTCGCATGAGCAACATCTTCAAGTTATTAAATATATTAGAGAAATTAACGAAGAACACAATGTTAATGTTGCTATCCTTCAAGACCTTCAAGGACCAAAAATCCGAACCAATGAGGTTGAAAACAATGGTGTAGAGCTGAAAGAAGGTGAAAAGATTATTATTACCCGCGAGCAGTGTTTAGGTACAAGTAGTAAGATCAGTACTTCTTACCAAGGGTTAACTTCAGATGTTAAGCCTGGTGACACGATCCTTATTGATGATGGTAACATAGAACTGAAAGTGCTTTCGTCTAGTGGAGACGAAGTAGAGGCGCTTATCGTTTACGGTGGTTTGCTTAAATCTAAAAAAGGAATTAACCTGCCTAATACAGAGGTTTCAGAACCTTCCCTTACCGAAAAAGATAGAGAAGATTTACTTTTTGGCTTAGAAAATGACGTGGACTGGATCGCACTTTCTTTTGTTAGAAAGGCCGAAGACATCGCAGAGCTGAAGGAAATTATCAAGAGCAAAGGAAAAACCACGAAAGTAATAGCTAAGATTGAAAAACCTGAGGCTATTAGGAATATTGATGGTATTATCGAACTTACAGATGCTGTTATGGTGGCTAGGGGCGATTTAGGTGTTGAAATTGCAATGGAAGATGTTCCTATGATCCAGAAAATGATCGTAGAAAAATGTTTGAGACTTGCTAAGCCTGTAATTGTTGCTACTCAGATGATGGAAAGTATGATAGGCAACCCTAGGCCAACTAGGGCTGAAGCAAACGATGTTGCCAATGCCATTACTGACGGTGCTGATGTGGTCATGCTTAGTGCGGAAACCGCTTCTGGACAGTATCCAGTGCTTGCTGTTAAAGGTATGGCGAGAATTTGTCAGGCTGTAGAAACACATCCTACTTCTACTATATATAATAAAAACTTAACAGTAGATCCAGAAGACCATAACCCTTCTGTTCTTTCTGACAGTGTTATTACTACCGCTTGCAGCTTGGCCAAAAAAACACAGGCTAAAGCGATTATCGGACTTAGCCAAACTGGATATACAGCTTTCCGTATTGCGTGCCATCGTCCAGAAGCTAAAATATTTATATTTACTAAGAGCAAAGAAATGGTCGCAAGGTTAAATCTGATTTGGGGCGTAGCGGCCTTTTATTATGAAGATTTTGCATCTGCTGATGAAACCATTGAAAATGTTAAAAATATCTTAGTTGAAAAAGGACTACTAAAGAAAGAAGATATTTATGTAGCTACCGGATCTATGCCTTTGACCAGCCAGCATCACTCAAATATGCTGAAGGTTGGAGTGGTAGATTAATTAGTTTTTTAAACATTTTACTTAAAAAGTGGGTATTAATACAGTTATTGCCCACTTTTTCTTTTTTAATGCACCCGGGTAAGTAATGTTTTTCAGATTTTTATGGTACAAAGAATGCTTTTGCCAACCATCTGAAGCCTATTTACGTATTGCCGGGTTTAACCGCCTAAATTTTTTTTAGAAATGACTGAAGTAGATATTTCTCTTTTAGCAAAAGTTTGTGAACTCCCTGGTGCGCCAGGTTTTGAACAGCCAATCAGAAAGTTTATTTGTGAAACTGTAGCGCCTTTTGTCGACGAGTTGAGGGTTGACAATATGGGAAATGTGATTACACTTAAAAAAGGTAATGCCAACCCTGATGGGAAAAAAGTTATGGTCGCTGCACATATGGACGAGATTGGTTTTATTGTAACACATATCACAGAGCAAGGTTTTTTGAAGTTTCATACACTCGGAGGGTTTGATCCTAAAACATTGACAGCCCAAAGGGTTATTGTTCATGGAAAGCAGGACTTGATAGGCGTAATGGGCAGTAAGCCTGTCCATGTAATGAAGCCTGAAGAAAGGAATAAACCTGCGCAAATAGATGAGTTTTTTATTGACTTAGGGTTGCCTAAGGAAGAAGTGGAAAAGTTCGTGCAGGTAGGTACTCCCGTGACCAGAGAGCGTGGTTTGATTGAAATGGGGGATTGTGTGAACTGTAAGTCGCTGGACAACCGCGTTTCGGTCTATATTCTTATAGAGACATTAAAACAGTTAAAGAATGTCCCTTACGATGTCTATGGTGTTTTCTCGGTACAGGAGGAAGTAGGGCTTAGAGGGGCTAATGTAGCTGCTCACCAAATAAACCCCGACTACGGAATAGCACTTGATACTACCATTGCATACGATACCCCGTCAGCATCAGCGCATGAAAAAATTACCAGCCTTGGAAACGGTACGGCTATCAAGATTATGGACTCCTCTGTAATTTGCGATTATAGAATGGTAGCCTTTTTGAAAGCTACTGCTGAGGATAAAGGTATAAAATGGCAAAGTGAGATTTTAACAGCTGGCGGTACAGATACGGCATCAGTCCAAAGAATGGGCCAAAATGGATCTATCGCTGGAGCTATTTCTATTCCTACCAGACATATTCACCAGGTAATTGAAATGGTGCACAAAAAAGATGTCGCTGGCTCTGTGGGCCTTCTAAAGGCGGCGCTGGAAAATATCAATGCCCATAATTGGGAATTTTCCTGATTCTGATAACACCGGATATTTGAATAAGTAATTCCTGTCTATAAATTATTCAATTTATAGACAGGAATTTTTTTTATGTTCTATGAATAATTATAAAATAAAGAGCCTTATATTTGCCGGCTCTTTTATAAATGTAGCTGTAGTGGTGGAAAAGTGTAGATGCGGAAAGAGATCGTAGGGTAGTGCTTGAACATCCATTAGGAAGCATTTTACATATTTCGTTTTTTTATAACAACATACATAAATACCTGTTTACAACTAAAAAAAATACGGTGATAGTTTCAGTACCAAAAGAAAAACGACAGGGAGAAAATCGGGTAGCATTGACTCCTGATACAGTAAAGCAACTGGTAAAAGCAGGCTATACATGTATCGTAGAGGCGGGTGCCGGCGAGAAATCTTGGTTTGCAGATGAAATATATATCAGTGCCGGAGCAGAAATAATTGCTGATACCAAAAATGTTTGGGGGCAGGCAGATATTGTGCTTTGTGTAAATGCGCCCGGTATTGGGGAAGTAGCTTTGATGAAAAACCATGCGGCATTGATTGCTTTCCTTTATTCCTATACCCGACCTGAGCTGGTGGAGGCATTGTTAAAAAAGAACATCTCTTCCTTTGCAATGGATGCAGTTCCCAGGATAACAAGGGCACAGAAGATGGATGCCCTGAGCTCTCAGGCCAATCTTGCAGGCTATAAGGCTGTGTTGTTGGGAGCTAACGCATTAGGGAAGATATTCCCTCTGATGATGACTGCCGCTGGTACAATTACTCCTGCTAAAGTGCTCATTTTTGGTGCTGGTGTTGCCGGCTTACAAGCATTGGCGACGGCCAGAAGGCTAGGGGCTGTAGTAGAAGTCACTGATGTAAGGCCAGAAACCAAAGAGCAGGTAGAGTCTTTGGGTGGAAGGTTTTTAGAAGTCAAGCAAGAGGGGAAAGGTCTGGAAACTGAAGGCGGTTACGCCAGAGAGGTAAGCGCAGAATTTCTGCAAAAACAGCAAGAATTGGTGAAAAAGCATATTAAGGACGCCGATATTGTTATTACCACTGCCTTGATAATGGGTAAAAAAGCGCCAGTGCTTGTGACTGAGGAAATGGTGAAATCTATGAAACCGGGTGCGGTGATTGTAGATATGGCGGTAGAAATGGGAGGCAATTGTGCACTGAGCGAATTGAATCAAACGGTTGTAAAGGAGGGGGTGACGATTATTGGAGAGGGGAATCTACCTTCTTTATTGCCGGTCAATGCCAGTGAGCTTTACGCAAGGAACATTACGGCACTGTTGACCCACCTTTCAGATAAAGAAGGGCTAAAGCAAGATTTGGAGGAGGAGATTACCAAGGGGTGCATTATAACACATAATGGCATGCTGATGCACGGGCTTACAAAGTCTATTTTACAGAAATCTTAAAAATAATTAATTAACCCAATAATATAAATAAAAGAAAATGAGTACAGAAAGCTTATTGGTACTTATATACGTGCTTGTTCTGGCTACTTTTGTCGGCTTTGAATTGATATCAAAAGTTCCTCCTACTTTGCACACTCCTTTAATGTCAGGGTCAAACGCTATTTCTGGCATTACGGTAATTGGGGCAATTATCTGTTCTGGCCCTGCTCCGGGAAGTTTCCCTTTAGCTAAAGTGTTAGGGCTTTTGGCTTTAACATTGGCTACTGTCAATGTTGTGGGAGGTTATATGGTGACCGACCGTATGCTAAAGATGTTTAAAAAGAAGAAGTAAACAATGGACCAGAAGATAATTATTCAAATAGTATACCTGACGGCATCTGTACTTTTTATAACAGGTATTAAGATGTTAGGAAAAACACATACTGCCCGCAAGGGTAATGCTTTTTCCGCTATTGCCATGTTTTTGGCCATTGCTGCTACCTTATTTGACAATCGGGTATTGAGTTTTGCCGAAATCTTTGCCGCAGTTTTGGTAGGGTCTGTGATAGGGGTTTATGTTTCTAAAAAAGTAGAAATGACCGCTATGCCTGAAATGGTGGCCATCTTTAATGGTCTAGGAGGCGGTGCGTCTGTTTTTGTGGCACTTTCAGAATATTTTCGTGTGCAAAACTCGAGGTTTGAGATGTTAGACAGTATAACAGGAGTCACTGTTGCACTTAGTATTTTTATTGGCGCCCTTACATTTAGCGGCTCTTTGATAGCTTTTGGAAAACTAAGTGGTACTATAAAAGGTGGCGCTTTTAAGTTTGCAGGGCAGCACCCACTTAATGCCGTGCTTTTACTAATGGCAGTTGCCGCTGCTAGTATGATGGTGGTTGCACCGGATTTTCAGCTATACATGATCGGGTTGCTTGGTGCTGCACTTCTCTTAGGTGTATTGACCGTAATGCCTATAGGCGGAGCCGATATGCCTGTGGTTATTTCTTTGCTTAACTCATATTCTGGTATTGCGGCATGTGCTACAGGTTTTGTATTGAACAATCAATTGCTGATTATTACAGGTTCTTTGGTTGGAGCGTCAGGGATTATCCTGACCCAGATTATGTGCAAGGCGATGAACCGCTCTTTAGTCAATGTCCTATTAGGAGGTTTTGGCCAAGCTCCTGGAGAGGCAAGCAGTGGGGGCAGTGGAAGTGATATGGTAGTAAAAGAAGTAGGAGTCGAAGAGGCCGCTATGATTTTTGACTCTGCCTCTTCGGTTATTATAGTGCCAGGCTATGGAATGGCGGTAGCTCAAGCACAACATGTGGTAAAAGAAATGTCTGACCTTCTTGAAGGGAAAAATATAGATGTACGCTTTGCCATTCATCCTGTAGCTGGCCGTATGCCAGGACACATGAATGTACTGCTGGCAGAAGCTAACGTTCCTTATGACAAGTTGGTAGAGATGGAAATGATCAATGATGATTTTTCTAATTGTGATGTCGTGTTGGTCATCGGCGCTAATGATGTGGTGAACCCAGCGGCAAAAACTAATCCTGGTAGCCCAATTTATGGAATGCCTGTGCTAAATGTCGAAAAGGCACGCACAGTTATCGTTTCTAAAAGAAGTATGGCTTCTGGTTACGCAGGTATTGAGAATGAACTGTTTGGTAGCGACAACTGCCTTATGCTCTTTGGTGATGCCAAAGTTAGTTTAACAAAGGTGGTGGGCGAACTTAAGTCAACAGTGCCTGCTTAATTGCTAAATATCCTTGATGTAAAGAAATAGTTAATCTGCTTTTTGTAGCGGTTTTTGTCGAGTATTTAAAATATAATAAAAAAGTCCTGGAATGAGCTTTCCGGGACTTTTTTATTTTATAGGATTGGTTCGGGTTCTGTTTTATTGGTGGTTTCTGGTATCTAAAATTTAATAAAAACAGGGAACTTAAGGGGGGCTTATTAATGTCTCTTAAAAAAACATTAGTAAAACCTGCTAAGGTGTGTTATTTTTGCGGGCATGACAGAAAAAGTTTTAATTCTAGATTTTGGTTCGCAATATACCCAGTTGATAGCTCGCCGGGTCAGAGAACTTAATGTTTATTGTGAAATACACCCATATAATAAAATGCCAGAAATAGATGGCACAATAAAAGGTGTTATACTCTCAGGAAGCCCATGTTCTGTAAGGGAACAAGATGCCCCTTATGTAGACCTTGAAGGGGTAAAGGGTAAATTGCCATTGTTAGGCATTTGCTATGGCGCACAGTTTATCGCCCATAAAGCAGGCAATGAAGTAATGCCGTCAAAAATCAGGGAGTACGGTAGGGCCAGGCTTCAGCATATCCATACCACAGATTTGCTTATGAAGGAAATGACCCCATATTCACAGGTATGGATGTCTCATGGCGATACTATTTCAGGACTTTCTGACGATTTTGAAATTCTTGCCAGCACTGAAACGGTTTCTGTGGCCGCATATAAGGTGAAAAATGAACCTACCTATGGAATTCAATTCCATCCAGAAGTTACGCATTCTGTAGAAGGAAAGACTATTCTACGAAACTTTATCGTTAATATTTGTGGGTGTTCACAGGATTGGACGTCGGATGTGTTTATCGACTCCACTGTAAACTGGATTAAGAACCTTACCGGAAATGACAAGGTGGTAATGGGACTTTCGGGAGGTGTTGATTCTTCTGTAGCTGCGGTACTTATCCATAAAGCAATAGGAGATCGCCTGACTTGTATATTTGTAGACAATGGCTTGCTTAGGAAAAACGAATATGAAGAGGTGCTTGAGTCTTATAAGAGCATGGGACTGAATGTTATTGGTGTTGATGCAAAAGAGCGTTTTTATACAGCTCTGGAAGGTTTGACAGACCCGGAGTTGAAACGTAAGGCAATTGGTCGTACATTTATAGAAGTTTTTGATGACGAAGCCCATAAAATATCGGACGTTAGCTGGTTGGGACAAGGGACTATTTACCCTGATGTTATCGAGTCTGTATCAGTAAAAGGACCTTCAGCGACTATAAAATCGCACCATAATGTTGGAGGTTTGCCTGATTTTATGAAACTTAAGGTTTTAGAACCTCTCAATACTTTGTTCAAGGATGAAGTAAGGGTGGTTGGGAAAACCTTGGAAATAGATGAAAAAATCATTCAACGCCACCCTTTCCCAGGGCCAGGTCTCGCAATTCGTATTTTAGGGGACATAACCAGGGAGAAAGTTGCCATTTTACAGGAAGTTGATGCTATATTTATCAATGGCTTGAAAAAAAGCAACCTATATGATGAGGTTTGGCAAGCAGGTGCAATATTGCTACCGGTGCAATCGGTAGGTGTAATGGGAGACGAAAGAACTTATGAAAATGCTGTCGCTTTAAGAGCGGTGACCAGTCTGGACGGTATGACGGCAGATTGGGCGCATTTGCCATACGAGTTCCTTGCTGATGTCTCTAATGAAATAATTAATAAGGTAAAAGGTGTGAACAGGGTCGTTTACGATATCAGTTCTAAACCACCTGCTACCATTGAATGGGAATAAAAGTATTATGAAAAAACTGAAATTCTTTTTACCGCTGCTTTTCTCTGTTGTGTTATCGGTCACGACGGTAAACGCACAGGACGAATATGGAGAAAAGTACTTGCATGGCAAAAACCTCTATGAGGAAGGGAAGTATACTCTTGCCATGGAACTGCTCAAGCCTTTGACTTCTCCGGCAGATGGTAATAAGTATACCGAGTATGCGCATTACTTCTATGCTCTGTCTGCTTTTAAAAGCAAGCAATATGACGAGGCACGTCAGATGCTGCTTCAGTTAACTACAAGGTATCCTAACTGGAACAAGCGCAATGAAGCATATTACTTGCTGGCTAATACAGCTTTTGAGCAAGGAAAATTGCATCAGGCAATGGAGTTTGCAGAAAAAGCTGCTAGCTCTAAGCAAATGCGTCCTGACCTGGAAAATATGAAGACTTACTACTTTAGAAAAGTTAAGTCTTTAGATACCTTGATCGACCTGCAAAGAAAGTACGACGAGGAGCTTTCTTTGGCTGTTGTGTTGGTAGAAAGACTTTCAGGGCCTTTCATAGGCGAAAAAGAGTATATGCTTAGGGAATACCTTATGCAGGAGTTTAAGTTGGACCGTTCCATAATAGCAAGACCCAAAAAAGTTTCTGAAAAGAAAGATGTATACAATGTAGCAGTGCTGTTCCCTTTTATGGTTAAGAATCTTGACCCTGAAAAATCTGGCCGTCCCAACCAGTTTGTTTTAGATATGTACGAAGGGATGCGCATTGCTGTTGACTCATTAAAAGAACAAGGCGTCAATATAAAGCTTCACGCTTATGATACCGATAAAGATACTGCTAAGTTTTCAGCCTTGCTTGATAAGCCTGAAATGAAGAAGATGGACCTGATTGTAGGCCCTGTTTACTCTTCTCATAATGAGATATTGGCTGAATTTGCATGGAAGAACCAAATCAATGTAGTCAATCCTTTTGCAAACAGCAACAGTCTTATAGAAAACAACAACTACGTATACCTTTTTCAACCGTCTGTAGAAACCCAAGCTTTTAAAATAGCAGGTTATGTAGGCAAAGCGGATACTGCCCGTAACAATGCTATTATTTTATATGGTGAATCTGTTAAGGACTCTCTGCTTGCACATGCCTATCGCGATACCATTGAAAGAATGGATTATGAGATTGCGGCTTTTAGAAAGGTTAAGAAAAGTAGTGTAAAAGATATCAAAGAATTGCTCGGCGATTCATTGCTCATGACCAAAGTAAGCCATTTGTTCGTCCCATCGTCAGAACAGATTGTAGCGGCTACTGTGGTCAGTTCTCTCGATGTGTTAAGGATGGACATACCAGTTATTGGCTATGCAGAGTGGCTAAATGTACAACTCATGTCTTTTGATCAGCTTGAGAGAAGGCAAGTGCACTTTATAATGCCAGAGTATATGGATTATGGCAGTAAAAAGGTGAAAAAGTTTAAGAAAGCGTATGTCAAAAAAATGGACATATATCCTTCTTCTTATGCATTTCAGGGATATGAGCTAATGTCCGCTTTTGGCAACTATCTTGGAAAATACGGTAATATGTTCAATGAAGATCTTCAGAAATGTGGTCGTACTGACGGAAAAGTGATGGGGGCTGTAGATTTCTCCTGTTCTAATAGCAATCAAGTAGTGCCGTTGATAAAGTTTCAAAATTCTTTCCTCGGGCCTGTAACTTCTGTCAAAAAGCCATTACCTTCACCAGAAGTTTCTGAAGACAAAAAAACTAAAAGAAAAAGATGAATAGCGAAATAAGTCGAAGTCTTTTTGAAAGGGCCAAGTCAGTAATTCCAGGAGGGGTCAACTCTCCAGTAAGAGCTTTTAAAGCCGTAGGGGGAGATCCTATTTTTATCAAAAATGCCAAAGGCGCATACTTATTTGATGAGGATGGCAATAAGTTTATTGAGCTTATAAATTCATGGGGGCCAATGATACTTGGTCATGCGCATGAACTTGTGGAAAAAGCGGTAAGTGATGCCATTAAAGATTCTTTGTCTTTTGGTGCTCCTGGTAGAAAAGAAGTAGAAATTGCAGAGCT
Organism: Cytophagaceae bacterium ABcell3; assembly: GCA_030913385.1. NCBI lineage: Bacteria > Pseudomonadati > Bacteroidota > Cytophagia > Cytophagales > Cytophagaceae > Natronocytophaga > Natronocytophaga cellulosiphila. The sequence continues at coordinate 4,428,224 of CP133159.1, read as the reverse complement.
GATTACTTCTATGGTGCCTTCAATAGATAAAGTAAGGATGGTAAACTCTGGTACAGAGGCTACCATGGCTGCTATACGTGTGGCTAGAGGATTTACAGGACGCGAAAAAATCATTAAGTTTGAAGGCTGTTACCACGGACATGGTGATTCTTTTCTTATCTCGGCTGGAAGCGGTGCTGTTACAATGGGTTACCCAGACAGTCCTGGGGTGACAAAGGGAACAGCCAATGATACGCTTACTGCTCCTTATAACGACCTTGCTGCTGTTGAAAAGATTATTTCTGCCAATGAAGGAGAAATCGCTGCCATCATCATTGAACCGGTGGCAGGCAATATGGGGTGTGTGCTTCCTCACGACGGTTACCTTCAAGGTTTACGTGATATTTGCGACAAAGAGGGAATTATTCTTATCTTTGACGAGGTAATGACCGGTTTTAGGTTATCGGCTGGTGGTGCTCAAAAAGTGCTTGGTGTAACACCTGATTTAACTACACTCGGTAAAATCATAGGTGGCGGTATGCCTGTAGGTGCCTATGGGGGCAAAAAAGAAATCATGGACTATGTATCTCCAGCAGGGCCTGTATATCAAGCCGGAACGCTTTCTGGTAACCCGGTTTCTATGGCTGCTGGTCTTGCTGTGCTTAATTACCTCAATGAAAACCCTTCTGTTTATGAAGGTTTAAATCAAATGACAGGTAAAATAGTGTCTGGACTTAGGCAGTCGCTGGCAGGTATGGGGCTTAATTATACGATCAACCATATCGGGTCGATGTTTACTTTGTTCTTTACTGAAAGTCCAGTAAATAATTTCGCAGATGCAAAAGCGGCTGATGCAGGGTTGTTTGGAAGTTATTTCCGTGCAATGTTGAAGCGTGGCGTTTATCTTGCCCCTTCGCAGTTTGAAGCCTTGTTTATTTCTGCATCTATTACCGAAGAGCATGCCAGTGAGATTGTAAAAGCTGCAACAGCATCTCTGGAAGAGGTGCTTCAAAGATCATAAATTTTTATATTTTATAAGTTTAAAAATTAATTACTATTATGAAAATTGCCGTATTGGGTGGAGGAAACATGGGTTATACTTATGCTAAGGCATTTGTAAGAAGCAACATTGTAGAAAAAGAAAACCTTTTAATTATTGAAAGGTTCAGTGAGAGAAGAGCTGAATTGGAGAAGGACGGTTTGGCAACCATAACAGATAAAATTGAACCAGGTCTAGGTGATTATAATATCTTAATCCTGGCCACTAAGCCTCAAGATTTCAAAAAAGTTGCCGAGGAGCTTAAGCCTATTCTTAAAAAAGAGCAGTTGGTTATTTCGGTTATGGCCGGTGTAACAATCGCGACAATGTCTAAGCATCTCGGACATGATAAAATTGCACGTGCAATGCCAAATACTCCTGCCCAGCTTGGTTTTGGTATTACTGCATTTGCCATCAACAAAGATTCTTCTTATGAAAATATCAGTGAGGTAGATACTTTACTGGAAACTACCGGAAAGTCTATTTTCATGAAAGATGAAGCTATGTTGGACGCAGTTACTGGTATCAGTGGCAGTGGCCCTGCTTACTTCTTCTACATTGCTAAACACATGATTGAGGCAGGTAAAGAAATGGGCTTAGATCCAGCTATTGCCGCAATGTTGGTGAAACAGACGATGTTGGGGTCGTTCCAAATATTGAACAATAACAAATCATCTATTGATGACCTTATAGCTTCAGTTGCTTCTAGAGGCGGAACTACACAAGCCGCTCTTGACAAATTAATCGAACGCAAGGTTGGCGAAGGTATCAATGAGGCTGTAAAAGCTGCTGAGAAGAGAGCTAAGGAGCTTTCTGCTGAATAATATTGCACGCATACCAAGATAATCTATCTGGTCTGCAATAAACCTTTTGGCAAGGTAAGCCGTTTTTTTATAAAAGTGTATAACAGAAAGTGGGGTAGGGTATGAGTAGAATGTTTAAACTTTTTACGGCTGCAATATTTGCTTTATTATTTATGAATAAAGCGGATGCACAATTTCTTGAAGATATAGAGCATCTGAGGCATCCAGGGGGAAACCGTGCATTTGACATAGATCAGGAAATTAATGCTTATGTACAGGGGCCGGTTGACTTAAACTATTTAAGTTATCCAGACAATGAGCAACCTGAAAATCTCGTTCCTAAATATTCTCAGGACAATCCTAAGTTAATTTATGACGATCCTGAAGATATGGAAATAGAGCCAGATCCAGAGCAGTGTCCGGCTACTGTCAGGTGTCCTAAGGTAGAGCCAGATCCAAATTTCGAATACGAAATGGAGCTTGAAGATCCACTGGATGAACAATTTGAGGAAGATATTTAAAGAATGCCACACTTAGGTGTGGCTTTTTTTATGCAGTGTGGGTAACAATAATCTTTTGAGCAAGTTTTCTTAATAAAGAAGAAAGTTTAGGGAAGGAAAGGAGAAGTTGGATATGAGAGTAGTAGCATCGTTAGTGTTTGCTTTTTTTGCATGTTTTACCATAAATGCACAAGATAATAAGGCCAAAATAGATTCTTCAAAATTGGCACGGGAGAAAGCGGAAAAACAGGCAATGTTTTTAAAGCAGGAGCTTAATCTTTCAGACAATCAAGTTCAGGAAATAATATCAATCAATTATACGCACGGAAAAGAGCTTAAGAATGCTTGTCAAGGGCTTTCAGGAACAGAAGTTGCCGAAGTGTATGACCAGATACAGCATTCTAGAGAGGAAGCTATGAAAAAGGTGCTAACCAAAGACCAGTATCAGGTTTATCAAAAGATCAGGTATAGGTCAGAGTGGGCCAATCTTGACTTTTATAAAAAATCTGAATTAGAAGGTAACGAGTTTTCAGCCGATACGCTTGACAATTTGCATTACGCCGATGCTTGTGTGAAAGATAGCACAAAGAATAAAAAACCAAACCTGAAAGCAAGGAAAGACAGCGACAAAAATGCTGGTGAAGAGAAAGACGAGGTGAAGCGCGAAGATGAGGAAGGAATATCGTTAAGAACCAGAAAAAACTCGTTTTCTTACCCCTTGCCTGAAGAAGGGTTTGACAATGAAGATTATGCCAAAGCTATGAAAGATAGCACTGAAGTTTATTAAAAACAATAGGCTTACTCTTTAATTACGAGTATTTTATGGGTGAATGCTAAGAAGTATAAACAATTTTACAAATGACCTTGTTGTTTTAATAAAGATATAAAAAACATTAAGGTTAGGTAAGGTTGATTAAGTTAGGTTTAGTTTATAAGTGGTTAATTTGATGTTTGTTCTATAAGGGGGATGCAAAAGCATCCCTCTTTTATTTTTATGATTGTCCATTTAAGTCTCTAGGAAGTAATAAGTTTTTTGTATGATAAAATTCTTTTTACGTCCTGCTTAAAATGGAGGTAGGCGCCGTTGTTAGAAAATTAGGCGGCCATTGATGAAATTGCGTTAAGAACTTTATAACCATGGAGCGGCCAAAAAATTTGCTGTTTGAGCCCGACGCAAGGAGGGTGAGTTTCATCCCGATAGCTATCGGGATAGCGTAATGGTTATAAAGTTTAGCAAATTTCAGGGCCTTGACTTTTTTGCTTACTTTTTTTGTCTAAGAAAAAAAGTAAGGCCCTGCCGGCGAGGCAAAAAGTAACTGAGCGAGCATATGTAAGCTAATAAAAACATAAGATATCTATGGATAGCCCTATTATTTTTTACTTTCCTCTTGTACATGTTTGACAAGTTTCGTGCAGAGGCTTTTAATTTCATCTGACATTACTTCATCACCAGTAGAATTTTTGATGGTATCTGCCATCCCGCCCAAAGTCTCAATGCAGAACTGCTTCATTTCATCTACTGTCATATCTTTTGCCCATAAATCTATGCGCATGGTGTTTTTTTGCTTAGGATCCCATAGAGATACAGAAAGTGCTTTGGTTTCCGTTAGTTTACCTGAAGGGCTATCGGTCGCGTCCCAATAAATCTTTTCGGGTATATTTTTCTCGTCTAGATCTATTTCAAATTTTATCTCTGATTTTTTCATGTGGCTTAGTAATTGATTTGAAAATATAAAATTAAAAATTATTTTACTTTCGATAAGTATTAATTGAAAATATGAGAAATTTTCTTCTGTTTTTGGCTTTATTAATAAGCCTAGGCACCATTTTGGCCATTATTTTTTATGAAGAGGGTGGTGCTAATGATATAATTGAGGCAAATATTGTTCAAAATGAAGAGGTTTATGAACCTCTGCAACCTAGAGATGTTTATACGGTTGCCTTTTATAACTTAGAGAATTTGTTTGATATTTATGACGATCCCCACACCAACGATAACCAATTTCTTCCCGATGGCAGCAAAAAGTGGACTGAAGAGAAGTATCAGAAGAAACTGGACGACTTGAGCAAAGTAATTTACCAATTAGGAGATGACGATGGGCCTGAAATAATGGGGATATGTGAGGTGGAAAACCTCCAAGTGATGGAAGATCTCATTGGAACAGAGTTGCTCAGCGAGTACAACTATGATATTGTTCATTATGACTCGCCGGATGTAAGAGGTATAGATGTGGGGCTGATTTATAAAAAGGATGCCTTTAAGCCCTTTTACTCAAATGCCTATGCTGTTAAGGATTTTGTGAAAACACGCATGCGCACAAGAGATATTTTGGTGGTAGGGGGAGTAGTGGGCATGGATAGCATATTTGTATTTGTAAACCACTGGCCATCTAGGATTGGGGGGAAAGAAGCGACTGAAGTAAAAAGGGTCACTGTTGCTGAAATTGTCAAAAGCCTTAAAGATTCCCTTTACCAGCAATTTCCAAATGCTGATTATCTAATCATGGGCGATTTTAATGATGAGCCGGCAGATACCAGTATTTTACATGTGCTAGGGGCTTCTAAAGATCAAGAAGGCAGATTGTTTAATCCTTATTATGCCTTGGCCAAAGAGGGGAGAGGGACTAGCACCTACAGAAGAAATTGGTTTATGCTTGACCAGATTATTTTATCGACCTCCATGTTAGATGTAGAGAAAAGTGGTTTGAACTTTCAACCTGGAAATGGACATGCCGATATTTATAATCCTGAATGGCTATACCATAAAAAAGACCCTTCAAAAGGACCTTTTAGAACCTATGCTGGCAATAAGTATCAAGGTGGTTTTAGCGACCATTTCCCTGTTTATATCAATTTTAGCTTAAACTAGGGACTGCTGAAAAAGCCACAAGTGTGTGTGGCCGAAAAACCTTGCACCTACATCTCCTAATTTTTATACAATTATAAACAGATCAATATTTTGGACGTTTTTCAGCGCCCTAAACTAAGGAAGACTGTTTCTGAAGTCTCTCCAACTTTGAGGGCTTTTCAGATCCGTATCACAAGAAAGGGAAACGGCTTTTTCTGTAATGTTTTTGACCCGGTTTTCTCCTGAAGGGTGGGTACTTAGGAAAGCCCACCCTTTACCTCCTTGGCCTTCGTCAATTAGTTTCTGGAAAAAGCCCGCTGCCCCATCAGATTCATACCTGGCAGGTTCTTGACAAAGGTATTTTACAGAATATGCATCGGCATCATTTTCATTGGCCCTGCTAAAGCCTAAGTTCATCAAACCCTGGGTTATATTTCTTACAGCAGAAGGGTCTTTGCCAAAAACAACATCAAACAGTAAATTCCACCCATACACTTCGCTTAAGCGGTTGGTGGAATGTCTTCGGTCAGAATGGGCGATTTCATGGCCGAGAATACCTGCAAAATGGTCTTCATGTTCTAAGTATTTGATCAGGCCTGTGTAAATGTAAATATACCCTCCGGGTGCGGCAAAAGCATTTAGCGTGTTGTCGTCATGGATGATGCGCATATGCCATTCAAAACGATCTTTATACCGCACTTTCCCTGAGTTCAATATATAGTCTCTAATGCTAAAGAGGTAGTCGTAGGCAAACGGGTAGTCTTCTGGTTTTAAAACAATCATTCCAGAAGAATCTGGGTTTTCTATAAAGTCCCTTACTTGTTTGCCAAAATTTATATCATCTTCAATGGTAAAGATGTTGGGCTTCTTCTTGCAGGTAACCATGACCGTTGAAGAAAGCAGCAGGAGCAGCAAATAAAACCTTTTCATTTTGGTGAATTTTCTGCCAAATAAACGGAAAAAAATTAATTGGTATGCGAGAACTTATTAAAATATTTCAGGGTATTTTCTTTGTCTTGGTCAATGGCTTTAACTAGCTCTTCAAGAGAATCAAACTTAAGTTCAGGTCGTAAGTATTCATAAAAGTAGACTTCTATGGCTTCTCCATAAATGTCTTCATTAAAATCAAAAATGTTGACCTCTACCGTACGTTTAGTGCCACCTACAGTAGGTCTGATGCCAATGCTCATCATTCCATCATGAACATTGTTTTTTACTTTAACTTTTACAGCATAAATACCATTTCCAGGTATCAGTTTTTCTGGGTAGTTGGTTACTACATTGGCAGTCGGATAGCCGATGGTACGACCCAGTTTATTTCCATGAACCACTTTCCCGGAAATCGAATAGTTTCTTCCTAGGTAAGGCACTACGTTGGCTACATCGCCTTTAAGGATAGACTCCCTAATAAAAGTAGAACTAATGGTGTTGTTATTGATATCTTCCCTCGGAATCTCTTCCACCTCAAATCCAAAAGCGGATTCGTTTGCCTTTAGATACTCAAATCCTCCTTCCCTGTTTTTGCCAAACCGGTGGTCGTAGCCTATTACAAGTTTTTTCGTTCCAATTTTATCGGCAAGTATTCCTCTGACAAAGTCATAAGATGAAATGGCGGCAAACTCTTTGCTGAAAGGGATCATGATCAGGTGGTCAATGCCTGCGTCCTCTATAAGCTGTATCTTTTCTTCAGGAGTAGTTAAGATTTGTATATCATCATCTGGCTTCAATACCATTCTCGGTACCGGCCAGTAAGTTATGACCACACTTTCTCCATGTTCTTGTTGGGCAATAGTATTTAGCCGGCGCAAGATTTTTTGATGGCCTTTGTGGACACCATCAAAAGTTCCTCCGGTAACTACTGCAAAAGGCAGTTTTTGAAATTCATCTGTGCCTTTATATAATTTCATTTTTGACAATCTTTATGAAGTCTTCTGGTTTATAGGCACTGGCTACATTAAACCCACCGATTCGTGTTCTTCTTAAGTCCAACATACATCCTCCAGTACCTAACGCTTTGGCAAAATCCCTAACCAAGCTCCTTACATATGTTCCTTTTGAACATACAAGCCTAAAAGTAATTTCGGGCAGGCTAATATCTGTAATTTCCAGCTCTCGGATAAATATAGAACGAGGTCTGACAGCGACATCTTCTCCACGACGTGCTTTTTCATACGACCTGACACCGTTAACCTTAACTGCTGAAAATACAGGTGGTATTTGCCATTGAGTACCTAGAAAGTTTACAAGGTTTGCCTTGATCATACTTTCGGTTATTGCAGAAATGTCATATTCACAGTCAAATGGTGTTTCAAGGTCAAATGAAGGCGTGGATTTCCCTAAGAGCATCCTGCAAACATACTCTTTTTCCTGTGCTTGAAAACTTTCAATTCTTTTTGTGAATTTTCCTGTGCAAAGCACCAATAAGCCCGTTGCCAAAGGGTCTAAAGTGCCTGCATGTCCTATTTTTTTTACTTTTAATTGGTTGCGGAGTTTTTTTACTACATCGAAAGATGTCCACTTATAAGGTTTGTCTATCAATAAAACCTGCCCGCTTTCAAAATCTGTATTTATATTCATTTTCTATACAACACGCTTTTGTCCACCGTAGATTAACTCCTTTGGAGGAGTGTTTTTCTTATCATAAAAAAGGACAAATGTGTGCGAGTCAAGTCCTATTGTTTATTCTTAGGTTGGTACATTATTGCAAATAGCTCCACTATAAAGCCAAAAAGTACAATAATTGGGCCTATGGTCAAGCCTGCTGCGCCAAAACCAAACTCTTCGCCGTCAGATGCCATAACTATAAAACCTAAAGCAAGGAAACCTATCCCTACTAGCATGATAACGTAGTTGATCTTTTTAAACGCCAGGTTTTTTTTATCGTCCATATTATTCATTTTAATATAATTCGTCTAAAGACATATTTAAATACTTATTTATTGACCGCAGCGTACTGAAGAATCCGATAAGCATTCCGATGACCAGTAACTTGCCGTAGACAGCTAATATCAAATAATTGTCCCGGAGAATCTGCATATCAGGTATTTCTTTGTACGCAATGTACAGCAAAGTCGACAACATTAAAACGGCTACCATGCCGCTGATCAGACCATGTAAAAGTGCATGTTTTAAGAATGGCCATCTTATAAAGCCCATTCTTGCTCCTACCAGCTGCATACTTCTGATCAAGAAGCGCTGTGAGTACAAGGCCAGTTTAATGGTGTTATTGATCAATAAAACTGATGAAAGCACCAGGATAAAAGAAAAACACAAAAGTATAGCACTGATGTTCCTTACATTCTTGTTTATCTGCGTGATCAAATTCTCTTTGTACTCCACCTCAAAAACTCCATCCATTTCTAGTATCTCAGATTCAATGGATTTAAGGCTTTCTGCCTCAGTATAGTCGGGGTGTATTCTTATTGAAAAAGAAGGGTGGAGTGGATTGTTGCCCAAGATTTTTGAGAAATCCTCACCTGTTTCCGCAATGAACTTTTCTGCGGCCTCTTCTTGGGAAATGTAATGGATGAGCGGCGTGTTTTCTTTTTTCTGGATGTAAGGCTGCTCAGATAATAGTTTTTGAAGCGTAATTAGCCGTGTTTCAGCCAAATTGTTTTGGAGGTAGACATGTATTTCAAACTTCTCTTTGACTATGGTGGAAAGTTTGTCGGCATGAATGAGCAGCAATGAAAAAAGTCCCATGACAAAGAGTGCCATGGAAATGCTGAAGATAACTGTAGGGTAGGGGTAACTACCGAGCTTCTTCTTTTTTCTTTTCTTTATGTTTGGGTTTCCAGCCGTCATTACTTCTATGCGATCAAATTTAATAATAAATTATACAACGAAGTAATAACGACCGGATAATCTCTTTATTTATCTTTCATTCTCTTTTAGCTGTTCCAGTTGGTCTTTCTCTTTCAACTGCTTCAGCTGCTGGATAAGCTCCTTATCTTTTATTTTTTCTAGCGGAATGATATCCTGAGTTTCTTTAATTTCATAAATGTCCTCGTCGAAAAACAGGTACATGTGTTTTTTGCTGTATGGTTTAAATTCTCTTAGATAATACTCCTTGAAGGAGCCATATAAGAACAGCTTATTGTTATAATACTTATAGTGGAACTTGAATTTTTCGCTGTCAGACACCTTTACATCAGTTCCTTCCACTTTCAAGTCAGTACCTTGCGAAGGGTTGGCTGACGGAAGTTCCAAACTATTGTCAGGTGAATATGAAGGTTCTGTGATATTGCCCATTTCAGGTTCAAAGTTCAGATTTTCAAGTGCTGTCGACTTTTCTGCAGACACTTCCGGTGCTTTTTCCTTGGCTGGCGTTTCAGTCTTTTTAGGCTCTAGAGGTTTAGGTGTTGCTATTTCCTCAGTCTCCTCTGGAGCGGCCATCGCAATTTCAACTTCCTCTTCTATAGGCTCAGCCTTTTCTTTAAACTGTTCCTGTTGTTCAGAATAAGTAATTTCAGGCTCTATCAGTTCTGAAGGCGGAACAGCTTCTACAGCCGTTTCTTGGCGGTCATTGTTGGTGGTAAACAGGAAGATCGTTGCTCCTGTAACTGCTGTCAAAATTATGGAGGCAGCTATTTTGACACCGTTCAATGAACTGCTTGAAGAAACCGAAGGTACCTCTATTTGATTTAAGCGGTCTTTTAATTGGGCTTTTCTGGCATTTTTTATTGAACCAACAATATCGCGCTGCACTTCCACTTCGTTTTTCAGAAGCGGATCTTTCTTCATAGCCTCCTCAAAAGCGGCTTTCTCTCTGGCAGATATCTGTCCGGTGAGAAAATTATCTATAAGTTCGCTATTTATATCTCTGTTCATATTAATCTAAAAAATCACTAGCCGTAAACAATGATTTTACTTTTTTGTCAAGCTCTTTTTTACACTTATATTTTTTTGTTTTTGCAGTATCGGCATTGGCAAAACCCATTTTATCAGCGATATCTGTCATCGATAGTTTGTCAAAGTAGTAGTACATAAGGATCTTTTGACAGGTATCGCCCAAACTATTTATACACCTATTTATTATATCAATCCTTTCTTGCTGCTCAATGTTCATGAATTCTGGAACGTCCGCTTCTTCATTAGAGTGGCGGCTTTTTCTTTCTAATTCTTTTCTCCAGAGGTTCAGACAGATACTATAAAGGAAGGTGCTTATTTTTGAGGTTAGGATAAAGTTTTTGTCTGTCACCTTTTGCCAAAGCACTATTAACGCTTCTTGATAAATATCTTTGGCTTCTTCCTCATTACCACTGTTTTTGAGGATCAGTTTTACCATCATACGGTAGTGCTTCTTGTAGAGGTAGTCCAAGGCTCCCTCGTCACCTTTCCGTATTCGTTCAATGACTTCCTGATCTTTCATACTATATATACTTTAATGGGCGAAATGGTAACCTTAATCATTTTTTTTCTTTATAAAAATTTGAGAAGACTTTTTTTAATTTACTTATTATAAATTGATTATGATTGATTTAAGGTTGTTAAAATAACTTAAAAAAAAATAAAAAATTATACTTTTCTTAAACAAAATAATCAATGATAGGTTTTGTAAGCACTTAGCAAATCATTTTTTTATGGCGGACAAAATTAAAAACTATCCTTTCCCTTCTTACATTTTTGAAGGGGATGCTAAAATAAAAGCTTGTGAAATTTCTGATTTTTTAAAAAGCAAAGGGGTTGGATCTGATACCAATGAAAATATCTCTGTGGAGGTAGTGATGAATTTAAAAGATCATCATGCGTTAAGGAACAACAGCCCAAGCGTCAACCGCCATTTAATCCCTACAGCTAATGGTTGGGGACTGCTAGACCCTGGAACTTTAAGGTTTCTTCCATTGTCAGGCACAAGAAAAGAAATTATCCGGTTTGCGAAAAGCATTGCAAAACTTGAAAAGTACAAGCTGTTTATTCACGCAGCCAATGGGCTGGTCTCTGATTGTGTATGTTTCAGGGTTAATATGCCTTACGCATCCATGCGTGAATCATTGACCAGAAGGGCGGGCTGGGTTTAATTTAACCCAAACTTAAATCTACTTTTGAAAACAACAGGTGTTATGATAGACCCGAAGTATGCACTTGGCACTTAGTATGTCTGTATTTTTTTCTTTCAGCCATTAAGTCCTGATGCATAGTTCGGAGAAAAAAAATCCTGCAGTTATTTATACACCTGCAGGATTTTCCATTTTACTACTCCATTTTTCACTAGTACCTATATATAGCACACATTTTTGGAGAAACATCAGTCACTGGCATTTTTTCTTTAGGAACTATATAAACATCCCCACTATTTTTGACAGTCTCGCAGCCACTCTCGTTAATGAAATCTATCGTGTTTTCCCTTATGGAACTGTGGATTTTTATTCTTTCCTCTTCATAGTCACCCCAGATATGCGCTCCCTCTTCAATAAATAAGGTTTCTATCCGGCCTGCTTTGGCAGAGAGGTAAATGTCTTCCAGTTCGTAAGAGGTTTTACCTGTGCCTGCAAATGCGCTATATTTTTCAAGTGATTTTTTAAAAGGTTTGTTAAACCTCGAACCCATAATTTCACAAGCTTTTTGGTGAAGCTCATGCTCATGCGTGTGGTCAAAGTTTCCTTTGATAGCTTCTGGAATAAGCTGATCGTACGTATTGGCCCGCTCGTATAACGGGATAAAATAATCAACACCGGCTACTACCAGTGGCAGCTTGTGCTCATTGAGTGTTTTAGATATTTCATTATTGACATACCTGAAATACTCAAATATGTAATCGTTTTCGGAAACAGTGTCCCCTCCGTGAGAATGGAAAATTACATTTCCAGGAGATCCATTAGGAGAAGCTGCACTTGTTCCTATAATGGTATTGCCGCTGGTGCCTTTTTGCCATTTTCTGCCAAATTCATAATATTTCAGCGTAGAGTCCATTGTTTCAGGCACTTTTGCTTCATGCGTAATCTCCTGAATATTATGCATGTCGGCTTTAAAAAACCTTGTGTTTTCCTTACTTAAAGACAGAAGGAAAAATTCCCCGTTTCCAGTTAGAAGAGGAAACATCTGGTTCAAAATAAACTCTCTAGAAATATAAGAAGTAGTTTGGAAGTCTATTGGCACTTTATAGCTTTTGATATAGCCCGGGTAAAGGAATATTGCTAATCCTTTATCCTGATGTTGCCAAAAGAATACATCTTCTAATAAACGAAATGCAGGACCCAGTAGCTCCTCAATTTGGTTTTCATGCCAATTCCGGTCTCTAAAAGTACTTCTCAATTTAAGAAGTTCATTTTTTAAAGAAAGGATATCGGTTCTATTGTTCGCTTCTTCTCCGTCCCTGTGCGTATTGATGTATATTGATACACATGATTCATTTCTTACTTCCGCCAGTTTCTCAAGCTCCTCTCTGTTGAATACATCCATACCTTCAAATTTTTTTATTAATCTCCTAAAATATTAACATGGGCATGGGCTATAAAGTTTTTCAGGGGGCTTTACAAAACAAAAGCCGGAAAAAATCCGGCTTTTGGTGAATTAAAAGGAAGGATTGGAGAACTATGCTTTAGATGCTTCCAATGCTTGCTCAACCTCTGTTATAATATCGTCAATATGTTCCAGGCCGGCAGAAACCCTGATAAGTCCTGGCAATATACCTACCGAAGCTCTATCTTCATCAGTTAGCTTTGAATGCGTGGTAGATGCCGGGTGGGTAATAATGGTTCTGCTATCGCCAAGGTTTGCAGTATGGGAAGCCATTTGCAGTGCGTTTAGAAACTTTCGGCCTCTTTCTATACCACCTTTTACGATAAAAGTTACCACGCCTCCGCCTGCTTTCATTTGTTTTTTGGCTAGTTCGAATTGTGGGTGGCTAGGCAAGAAAGGATATTTTACCTGTTCGATTTCTGGATGGTTTTCCAGATGCTGGGCCAACTTTAAGGCGTTTTCACAATGCCTGTCCATTCTTAAAGCTAATGTTTCAAGGCTTTTAGAAAATATCCAAGCATTGAAAGGGGATAAGGCAGGTCCCGTGTGGCGACAGAAAAACCTGACTTCCTTGATCAGTTCTTTACTGCCTAAAATAATACCTCCAATAGCTCTTCCCTGACCATCAATAAATTTAGTGGCCGAATGGGTTACAATATGTGCCCCCCATTTAATAGGTTGCTGGAGATAAGGCGTAGGAAAGCAGTTGTCTACGTTCAACAAAATATTGTGTTTATTTGCCAATTTCCCCAACCATTCCAGATCTATAAGGTCGAGTGCGGGGTTGGAAGGTGTTTCAACCATGATCATCTTAGTATTTGGTTGAATAAGGCCCTCCCAAGTTTCCGGCTTTCTTATGTCCGCATAACTATAAGAAATTCCCCACTTAGGAAATATTTGGCTGACCACTTGAATGGTTGAGCCGAAGACAGATTTAGAAATCAGAACATGGTCGCCTGCGTTCAAAAAAGGAGCCATGCTGCTAAATACAGCCGACATGCCTGAAGCGGTAGCAAAGCCATCTTCAGCCCCTTCTAGCAGCGCCATTTTTTCTATAAACTCAGAGCTGTTAGGGTTAGAGAACCTGGTGTAAATATTCCCAGGTACTTCATCGGCAAACATGGCCCTGGCTTGTTCGGCATCTTCAAAAACAAAGCTCGATGTCATGTACAGCGGGACAGAATGCTCTCTGTTGTATGACCGTTCTGCTTGTGTTCGGACGGCTTGCGTTTCAAAGTTTTTATTTTCTTCCATATATATTCAGAAGGTAAAGGTTATTCAAAGTGTGTGGTATAGGTTATTTTGGCAGTTTTTTCCAAAGTCTTGGCAACCGAACAGTACTTGTCCATAGATAAGGCAGCGGCCCTTTCGGCCTTTTGTTTGTCTACGGTGGCAGGGAGGATAAACTCCACATGTATATTGGTGAAAAGTGATGGTACAGCTTCTGGATCCCTGTCTGCGTTAATCCTGATTCGCATACCCTGTACTTCAATTTTCTGCTTTTTTAGAATATTGATGACATCAATGGCGCTGCAACCGCCCAAGCCCATGATTAAAAGCTCCATGGGTCTTGCTCCCTTGTTTTGGCCGCCTATGGCCGGAGATGCATCTATATGTACTATTTGCTCGGATTCATTTAAAGCTTCAAAATGAAAGCCGTCTTTTTGGGAAAGTTCTATTAACATGACTACTTATTGAGTAAAACTTTATTGGTCTTAACTGCCGTAATTTAATTTAAAATCAGGAACAAAGATAATATAACAGAATTTTATTTGGTATTATTAAGTAGAAATAATTTTAGCAAAATTTTATTTTAGAAAATTTGATCAAAGTAGAATTTTCTGTATTTTTGGAGTAGTCTATGAAATAATGTTTAACGTTATTAAGTTGTTTTGATATGTCAACATGGAAGTGTTGCTGTTGCATTTTACGTTATTCCCTCTTTCCTAAGAGCGGAAATGTTTTATTCTAGGCTTAAACCTGCCACTATATAATATTTCTTATTTATTTTCTTAAGTATAAAATACAGCGATCAATATAATGAGTACAGATTTAAAGAACACAGGATTGGAACTTTCCGAAAAGATTTCTTCGGCAGCCAAAGAGGATATTCTTGAACTGAATGGTAAGATATCGGCTTTTCGCAATTTGCAAATCGATGAAGAAAAGTTTAGGGCTTTTCGTCTTGCCAGAGGGGTGTACGGACAGCGCCAGCAAGGCGTTCAGATGGTTAGAATCAAGCTGCCTTTTGGAAAAGTAAGTCCTGATCAGTTGATTCGTATTGCTGATATTTCTGATAAATACGCTTCTGGAAACCTGCACTTGACTACCCGTCAAGATATCCAAATTCATTATGTAAAGCTTGACGATGCTCCTAAGGTTTGGGCTGCTCTTGAAGAAGTAGGGGTTACGCTTAGGGAAGCTTGTGGTAACACGGTCAGGAACATTACTGCTTCTCCGGTTGCAGGCATTGACCCTAATGAACCTTTTGATGTTTCTCCTTATGCCTATGAGCAGTTTAGGTATTTCTTGCGCAACCCGATTTGCCAGGAAATGGGAAGGAAATTTAAAATGTCTTTTTCCTCAGGAGAAGGTGACGATGCTTTTGGCTTTATGCATGACTTAGGTTTTATTCCTAAAGTTAAAATTGAGGATGGCAAAGAAGTTAGAGGGTTTAAAGTGTTTGTAGGTGGCGGTCTTGGTGCGCAGGCTTTTCATGCCCACCTAGCCAGCGAATTCCTTCCAGAAGACCAAGTGATCCCTTTTACAGAGGCGGTGATTAGGGTTTTTGACCGTTTTGGCGAAAGGGCTAAAAGAAATAAGGCCCGTCTTAAGTTTTTGCTTAATAAAACTGGTATTGAGGAATTCCTTAAACTTGTTGAGCAAGAGCGTTTGGCTATTAAGAGTAAATCTTATGTTACCGATAGAGATGTGCTTGGAGAACCTGTATTGCCAGAAGGTTCTTTTGCGGAAGAAGCTCCTGTTGACGCTGACAAGTTCGAAACTTTCTTAAAAACCAATGTTTTTGAACAAAAGCAAAAAGGTTTTTATGGCGTATATGTAAAAGTGCATTTGGGCGACATGTCTACAGATACTGCTCGTAAGTTTGCGGCTGTTATTAAAAAATATGCTGCCGACGATGTGCGTATTACGGTAAATCAAGACTATTTGCTACGTTTTGTTAAAAAAGAGGCCTTGGCTTCTTTGTTTAACGAGTTAAATGCGCTTGGCTTGGCAGAGCCTGGTTATGATAGCATAATGGATATCACCGCTTGCCCTGGTACTGATACTTGTAACCTTGGTATTTCTAGTAGTACAGGTGTTTCTACCGAACTGGAAAGGATCCTTAAGGAGGAGTACCCACAACTTGTTTACAACAAGGATATAAAAATAAAAATTAGTGGTTGTATGAATGCTTGTGGACAGCACACCATTGGAAATATAGGTTTCCATGGTATGTCTATCAAGAATGGCCCTTATGTACTGCCTGCTATGCAGCTATTGTTGGGAGGTGGCCTTGAGCCTGATGGTTCAGGATCTATTGCTGACAAGGTAATCAAAGTTCCATCTAAAAGATGTCCTGAAGCGTTAAGGTATATCCTTAATGATTATCAGGAAAACTCAAAAGAAGGTGAGCGTTTCAATGACTACTACCGTAGGCAAAAAGAGGCTGACAAAATGTATTTTTACAGATTACTTAAGCCTTTGGCCGATCTTAGCAGTATAACAGACTTAGATTACATTGACTGGGGGCATACTGAAAAATATGTTAAAGAAGTAGGTGTGGGAGAGTGTGCTGGCGCTATGGTAGACCTTGTGGGAACGCTTATCAACGAAACCAAAGAAAAACTGCAGATAGCTGAAAGGTTTCTTGAAAGAGAGACTTACGCAGACGCTATTTATCAGTCATATACTACATTTGTGAGTGGAGCTAAAGCACTTTTGACTTCAGAGGGTGTGAGCTGCAATACGCAAATGGGTATAATAAATGATTTTAATGAACAGTTTGTTGAAAAAGGAAACTTTTTTGTGTTTGAAGGTGATTTTGCAAAGCAAGTGCTTAAGATGAAAGAACACGAACCTTCCAAAGCTTTTGCAGAGCAGTACTTGAAGGAGGCTCAGGATTTTGTTAAGCAAGTAATCGCTGTTAGAGAAAAACAACTGGTAAAATAATTTTAATGAGAAAACCCAAACTGACGCTAGTAGGGGCAGGTCCGGGAGATCCGGACCTGATTACTGTAAAAGGATTAAAAACACTTGCCGAGGCCGATGTAGTGCTTTACGATGCCTTGGCACACCCAGATCTTCTCAATTATGCTCCTGCCCGTGCCATCAAAATATTTGTCGGGAAGCTCAAAGGAGTATGTCAGTTCCCTCAGGAAGATATCAATCAGCTTATTGTTGACAATGCCAAAAAGCATGGCCATGTAGTAAGGCTAAAAGGGGGTGATCCGTTTATTTTTGGCCGTGGTCATGAGGAAATCTTGTTTGCTCAAAGCCATGGAGTGGAAACAGAAATAGTTCCAGGCATTTCCAGTAGCATTGCCGTCCCTGAACTTCAGCAAATACCTCTTACCAGAAGGGGGATCAACGAGAGTTTTTGGGTTGTTACCGGTACTACCAGAAACCATCAACTGTCCGAAGACATTAAGGATGCCGCCCGCTCTAAAGCTACTGTTGTGATTCTGATGGGTATGACCAAACTTCGGGAGATCATGGGGATATTTGCCAATGAAGGCAAGTCTGAAGTGCCTGTGGCTATCATCCAACATGGTACACTCCCCAAAGAAAAGTACTTGATAGGCAAAGTCGGTTCTATAGTAGAAGTAGCAGAAAACGCTGGTATCGGTTCCCCTGCTATTATTGTTGTTGGAGAAGTTGTGAGCCTTCACCCTGATTGGATCGCTGAAACTGTAAATGAACTAAAAACGGTTCCGGTTAAATCTTCCAAAAAGGTGAGTCTTTCTGAACTTCCTGGAATTTTTGAAAATGCAAAAAAAGAGTAGGTAGTATGTCTACGGAAAACAGCAACCATAGCAATACGGGAAATAAACTGTTTCCTGTTTTCTTTAAGCTCGAAAACCTACATTTGTTGATTGTAGGAGGGGGATATGTAGGGCTTGAAAAAGTATCTGCTGTTTTGAAAAACGCCCCTGAAGCTTCTGTAACTATAGTGGCTCCTGAAATACGGGGTGAAATCAAGGAACTGGCCCATCTACATAAGGGCCTTGTTTTAATCGAGGAGCCTTATAACCCCGTTTTTTTAGAAGGAAAAGACTTGGTTATTGCTGGTACGTCTCTAAAAGAATTGAATCATCAGGTTTGGGCAGATGCCAAGGAAAGGCATATTTTGATAAATGTGGCAGACACTCCTGACCTTTGTGACTTCTATTTAAGTTCAGTGGTGAAAAAAGGTGACTTAAAAATCGCTGTTTCTACCAATGGAAAGTCTCCTACATTTGCTAAACGGATGCGTGAAATGCTGGAAGAAATACTGCCCGAGGAAATCGACGATGTGTTAGAGAACCTGCAATCCATCCGTGACAAGCTCAAAGGCGATTTTGACTTTAAGGTAAAAAAGCTGAATGAAATAACCTCGGTTATGAAGGATAAGAAGTAGTTTACTTTGCTTTTACTGCTTTTTGAGATCTTTTATGGCTGACCATATAGACACCTGTTACAATTAGGCTGGAATATAATATCTTCTCATTGGTAAATGTGTCTTGGTTAAAGCTGACAGCTATTAACGAAGCAACTACAGGTTGGAAATAAATATATGTCCCAGCTACCGACGGGTTGACATATCTAAGCACCCCCACATTAAGGTAGTATGCGCCAATAGTGGCAAACAATACAATAAACCCCAAAGATAGCAGGGCATGTGTTGGAATGACACCCCAGTTTATAGCTCCTACGTCTTTTACACCAAATGGCAGCACCATAAAAAAGCCCAGGTAAAACATCCATTTGATTATAGTGATAGCATGGTATTGTTGCAAGAGGGGTTTCGCAATAACTAAGAACACCGCCCAGCTGGCAGCATTGATCAATACAAACAAATCACCTTTAAACAGCTCGCCAGTAGCTGTTCCTGACTGCAAAAGTAGAAGTATGGCGCCTGTGGCCGCTAGCAATATCCCTAAGGCTTTAGGTAGTGTTATTCTTTCCTTAAGCATATAGGAAGAAATCAGGAGTACCAGTACAGGGGCGGTAGTCATCATCAATGCGGCATTGATAGGAGCGGTCAGGTTTAGCCCTTCAAAAAAGAGCAATTGGTTTATAGCAATGCCAAATAATGCACATGGGAAGATCTTTTTTATATCTTTGAAGGCAATGGGTTCTTTAATAAAGATGTGGTGTAATAGACCAAAAAAAATAGCAGAAGTTAGCACCCGTATAACTATGATGGCTGACGGTTGAATGTATTCGGGCATAACAAATTTTGAAAGGGTTAGGTTAAACCCGGCAATAAGTGTACTGGCAATAAGTAAGGCGTGTGCCTTGAAAAGGTCATTCATGAAGTAAAATTATACATTTTTTAATTGTAATTTCATGTAATTGTTTAACTCGCAATTGCCCACTGTTTGTTAATGGCAATGACATATTTTGTTTTGCTACGCAATAGAAAGTTCTATATTTCAGGTTAAACACGGTTACAAGATCTGGGTTTAACATAAATTAACTGATTGAAATGTTTGATAATCAAATTCCTTTGGCAGAACGTTTACGGCCTTCAACGCTAGATCAATATATTGGTCAAAAGCATTTGATTGGTGAAGGAGGTATTATTCGGAGGGTCATTGAGTCAGGGAGCATTCCTTCTATGATTTTTTGGGGTCCTCCTGGAGTGGGAAAGACTTCTTTGGCCAATATTATAGCCAATACTGTTAAAGTACCTTTTTTTGTGTTAAGTGCTGTAAGTTCCGGTGTCAAAGAAGTTAGGGAGGTAATAGGGCGTGCTAAAGGAAAAACAAAGACTATTTTATTTATAGATGAAATTCACCGGTTTAGCAAATCGCAACAAGATGCTTTGCTAGGGGCGGTCGAGAAAGGCGTGATCACCCTTATAGGTGCTACAACTGAAAATCCATCTTTCGAGGTTATTTCTGCGCTTTTGTCCCGCTGCCAAGTGTATACTTTAAAACCTCTGACAGAAGATGATTTAAAATCCCTTGTTCAATATGCCCTTACGTCAGACGTAGAACTGAAGAAGCGAACTGTTAGCATTAAAAGTTATTCTGCACTGTTCAATATATCAGGAGGGGACGCCCGTCGTCTGCTGAATTTATTGGAACTGGTTATTGAAGCCAACGTCGACCCTGTAGAAATTACGGATGAGGCCGTGATGAAGGTAGCCCAGCGGAAAGTTGCCCTTTATGATAAGCAAGGCGAAATGCACTATGACGTCATATCGGCCTTTATAAAGAGCATTAGGGGAAGCGACCCGAATGCGGCCGTTTACTGGTTGGCAAGGATGATTGAAGGGGGAGAAGATGTTAAATTCATCGCGAGGCGGCTTATTATATCAGCCTCTGAAGATATAGGTAATGCCAATCCCACTGCTTTGGTTATGGCCACCAATTGTTTCCAGGCAGTACAGGTGATCGGCTATCCTGAAGCAGAAATTATACTTTCTCAATGTACTACTTACTTAGCTGCTTCTCCTAAAAGTAATGCATCTTATGTGGCAATCAAGAAGGCTGGACAGCTAGTCAGGCAGTATGGCGACTTGGCTGTACCTATGCATCTTAGAAATGCCCCAACCAAATTGATGAAAGACGAAGGGTATGGTAAGGGGTATAAATATTCCCATGATTATGAAAATAATTTTGCACCTCAGGAGTACTTGCCGGATAAACTGAGCGGTACAAAACTTTATAACCCCGGTAATAATGCCAGGGAGAATGAACTGCGGCAAAGGTTAAAGAAGTTCTGGCAAAATAAGTACAAGTACTAATTTTTCAACCTGGATTATGCATTAGATTTCGGGTGTAGGAATAAAAAAAGGATCACATTTACTGCGACCCTTTTAATTAGGGCGCGCTGAAAAACGCCCAAAACATTGATCTGTTGATATTTGTATAAGAATTAGGAGGTATAGGTGCAAGGTTTTTTCGGTTATTTCTTATTTTTCCGTGCACATTAAAGTGAGAAGCTTTTAACCCAATACTTTTTTTGGGCTAGCCACAAGCGCACAATCTACTTTATGGCCTTACATTCGAAGTATTCCAATACGTCTTCATGTAAGGCCATGCGTATCTTGCACACTTGTGACTTTTTCAGCAGGCCCTAATTAAAATATTTACGAACCGGTTTTAAAAGCCCCGCAGCATTATTTTATTTGCAGTGTTTCTTTGTGTACTCTTCAGCTTTTGAGTTACCTAGAGAAGATGCTTTTTTCCAGTCGGCACATGCTCCTTCTTTGTCTTTTGCGTTTTTCTTGGCTATGCCTCTATATAGGAAATATTCCGCATTGTTGTTATCAAGCTCAATAGCCTTGTCATAATCGTGAATGGCATAATTGGCCCTTCCAAGCTCCATAAAGAACTGCCCTCTTGTTACAAAGACTTTTGGGTCTTTAGGGTTTCTTTCAACATACCTGTTAAAGTCGAAAATAGCACCTTGAACATCCTTCATTTTAACTCTTGTATTGGCAAGTTCATAATATGCTTCACTTAGTTCTGGGTCTAAGGTGATGGCTTTGTTATAGTCGTAAACAGCTTCTTGATACTGGTTTAGTTCTCTTCTGGCGGTTGCCCTGTTGTACAAAGATTTTTTGTCTTCAGGGTCTAACAGTATTACTCTTGTGAAATCTTCTACTGCAGCGTCAAATTTTCCAAGACTATTAAAGGTTAGCCCTCTTTGGAACCAGCCATTATTGTATTCAGGGTAAAGTGCTATCACTTTGTCATAATCTTTAATGGCTTCCGAAAGCTGTGCGTCGTCGTTTTTGACAAGCCCTCTTCCATAGTAGTGCATAAAGTTTTTCGGCTCAAGCTTAATGGCTTGGGTGTAATCATCAATAGCGCCAGTATATGCTTCCAGCTTATATTTAGAATTTCCCCTGCCACTCCAGGCTTCTACAACAGAACTATCTTTGTTGATCACTGTAGAAAAATCTTCAACCGCCAATTCATGTTCGCCTTTCCCAGCCCTTGCTTTGCCTCTTTTTAGAAAGGAATTCATATGGCTTGAGTCCATAGCAATGGTTTGGGTAAAATCCTTGTCAGCTGCATTGAACTTTTCAAGTTCCAGATTTGAAATGCCTCTATAGTAAAAATAGTCAAAATGCGAATCGTCTTTTTTAATAGCTTGATCCAAATAAGCTATAGCCATAGTGTAATTGCTTTTCTTGTACGCATTCATCGCTTTTTCGTACAGCTGTTCATGCGACAAGAACTCATCATTAGCGGAAGGGGCTACAAACCTTTTATAAGTAAAGCTGATGTAGTCATTGTTATGACCATTTTTGTGTGTAATGGTTTTGCCGTCATCTAAAACTTCATCAATTTTCATTATCACATAAACATCTTCATCTCTGATGCGGGCAATATAAAGGTCGCCTTCTTTTACATCTGTGATTTCAGCAGATGCTTTCTTCGGGTCAAAGGCAGCTTGAATCGCTTTTAGGCTTGCATCTTCAAAAGAAATGTCGGTTTTTATAAAAAGCGTACTAGTGAGGCTTTTCCACCCATTGACAAAGGCAGGAAGGTCTTTCTTGGATGTTAAATTGACCAGGTCCTTATGTTTGCTCTCGTCAAGATAGAACCTTTCTTTGTCAGCCAATAAATCCCATGCTCCAGCCCTTGGGCCTTGCATATTATAGATCTTGCCAGCTATTTCATTTGATTGTGCTTTCGAAGAGCAAACTGATAAGATTAATAAAACTATAGTTGAAAGTATTCCGTGTCTCATAGATGATGTTAGTTACTCTTCAAATATAGTTTGAAAACCGATGAAGAAAAAGGATGATAGAAGTACTTGTTTGAGATTGTTTGTTTATTCCAACTAAAAGTTGTTAAAGTGAAAAAAGTACAGTTTTAATAGCCAACGGTGTTAGTTAAACTGGTTTAGTGGGTACATTGCGTGTGAGGTTGAAATGTGGTGTCTGAAGGTGCTTCTAAGTTCGGGATCTTAGTATTTCCAAGGTCTGGCTGCCCTGCATCAACCCAGCAAGTGTACCAAAAGCTTGCGACCAATTTTATAGATGCCCTCAGGCGTTTTTCTACCATATTGTTGAGCATGCGGCGGTATTCTGTGGCATATTCCTGGGAATATACTTTTATAGTTGAGTTCCCCCTTTCTTCAAAGCTATATTTCTTGTCCGAAGGGAAACGGTCGTTGAGCATTTTTTCAAGTGTTAAAACAGAGTCTACGGCTGCATGTGATGTATACACGGCTTCCCAAGCAGCTTTTTGCGTGTTTTCTATATATGTTGCTTTTCCTAAAAATAGGTCATACTCATCAAAAAATAGCTCTGGAAGCCTGGATTCCCAAAAGCCATGTATGCCCACCTGATTTGTCAGTTGACCATTGTAGTTTTTCGTGGTATGTAAAGGGACATGCGCGTCAGCAATGTAATGACCTATTTCTGCGGAATACCGGATGATTTTTTCGTGATCTTTATTTTTAAAAGCATTTGTTAGCCTGTGTTTCATGGTTTGGATATGCCAAGGTACTATGCCATGAGCAAGTAGCGTGTCCTCAGAAAATTTCTCTACAGCACTTTCCCAGTCTTGAGGCAAACCTGTGGCAAAATCATCGTACTCATCAAGGTCGATATAGTGTCTTGGGGCTTCTTCTTTTACAGCATACCTTCTTTTGTCAGGGATTACCGCTGCTTCTTCTAAATAAGTAATGTGGCTTTTGTATAAGCCCACCATTTCATAGGGGAGTAGGTAAACCGCATATCGGTTGATTTTTTTGTGTGCAAAAAATCCCCACCCCAAACAGTGGTGTCCAGAGGCAAACAATAACAGAATAGCTAAAAATCTTGTAATAAACATCTTAAAAAAATAACTTTGGTATAAAGTTAAGAAGGAGGGTAATGGTTTGTCAAATCTCAGTGAAAAAAGTGAGGCGTTTTTTGTTTTTGTAAATATTTGAATTACCTTTGCATTCCTTTTGGATAGATAAAAGTTTATTTAAGATATTATGGCCAATCATAAGTCAGCATTAAAAAGAATCAGGTCTACAAAGAGTAAGACATTAAGAAACAAGTATCAGGCGAAGACCACGCGTACTTTTATTAAGAAGCTTCAGAATACTACTGATAAAGCGGAAGCTCAGGAGTTATTCAAGAAAGTTACTGGAATGATTGATAAACTTGCAAAGAATAGGGTTATTCATAAGAATAATGCTTCTAATAAGAAGTCTAAGCTTGCCAAGCATATAGCAGGTTTATAATATAAAAAAAATATATTGTGTCTAGCCTTATATCTTTGTTGATATAAGGCTTTTCGTGTTGTTGGGCAATTAGGTATTCTGGTTTTTTCTGAGTTGTTGATTTTTTAAAATTAATTTTTTTACAATAATGACCAGTTCTTATACGACCACCTCTTTAAAGATTCCAAGTTGGGCAGAGGAGGATCGCCCTAGGGAAAAACTTTTGTTGAAAGGCAGAAACGCACTTTCCGACGCAGAACTTATTGCTATTCTTATTGGCTCTGGTACAGTTTCAATGAGTGCTGTAGATGTTTCTAAGCTTATATTGAAGGAAGCCGGAAATGACCTAAATGAGTTGGCAAAGTATTCTGTAAAAGACCTTCAAAAATTTAAAGGGATAGGAGAGGCCAAAGCTATTGCCATTGTGAGTGCGCTTGAATTAGGCAGAAGAAGAAAAGAGCAGGTTTCTATGCAAAAGTCCGTGATCACTTGTTCTAAGGACGTTTATAATGTTATGAAACCTCATATGCTTGATTTGCCTCATGAAGAATTCTGGATTGTGTTGCTCAATCGGGCAAACCATGTGATGAAGAAAGTGCCTATTAGCAGTGGCGGCATAACAGGCACCGTGGCCGATCCTAAAATTATTTTTAAAGCAGCCCTTGAAAATCTGGCATGTTCTGTGATATTAGTACATAATCATCCATCAGGAAACCTCAAGCCTAGCGATGCAGATTTGAGACTTACTACAAAATTGAAGCAAGCCGGAGCTTTTCTTGAAATTCCTGTGTTGGATCATATTATATTTACAGATCATTCTTATTACAGTTTTGCAGATGAAGGCACCCTTTAATATTAATTCTAAATCCATTCTTACTGGTCTGATTGGCCTCGTTGTCATCATGATCTTTGTGTCTCTTTTTTCCACTGAGCAAACAGAAGATCCTGAGGCTTATATAGAATCAGTACAGGCTTTTAGGAAGGAAAAGGATAAATACTTTGGCAGAGATAAAGACTCCCCAATTGAGAATCAAGCTGAGTTTGAAGGTTTAAACTACTATGATCCAGACCCTTCTTATAAAACTACAGCTTCTTTAGAGCTTCTGACCGGGGATGAACAGGTAATTTCTATTAAAAGAAGTGATGGCAAAAAAGAAGATTTTATTAAATATGCCTATGCCTCTTTTGAGTTGAATGAGCAACCTGCTCGTGTCCTGCTTTTGAAAAGGACAGGCAATGAAGTGGACACGACCATGCTTTTTTTGCCTTTTACAGATAAGACCAGTGGGGAAGATACTTATGGTGGGGGCAGGTATCTGGATCTAAAATATGATAATGAGGAAGAAATTGAGATAGATTTTAACCTTGCTTACAATCCTTATTGTGTTTATAACATCAGATATAGTTGTCCATTGCCTCCAGAAGGTAATTTTATTGACCAAGAAATACGTGCAGGAGAAAAAAATTACAAGGCTTATGAATAAAGAACGGGATTTCAGTATTTTTGCAGCTTGAATTAATACTGCGGTAATATGAAAATCTCGTTTAACTGGTTAAAAGAATTTATAGATATACAAGAATCTCCTGAAACTGTAGCAGAATTACTTACTCATTCAGGTCTGGAAGTTGAAAAGATAGAAAAGTTTGAGTCCCTGAAAGGGGGGCTTGAAGGGGTGGTTATTGGAGAGGTGCTTACGTGTGAACAGCACCCTAATGCAGACCGCTTGAAGAAAACTACGGTAGATGTTGGTTTGGATGCGCCTATCAATGTTGTTTGTGGGGCACCCAACGTGGCTGCAGGACAAAAAGTGGCTGTGGCGACTATAGGGGCTACATTATATACAGCAGAAGGGGAGGCTTTCCCTATTAAGAAGTCAAAAATAAGGGGAGAAGTGTCAGAAGGTATGATATGCGCAGAAGATGAATTGGGTTTGGGGCAGTCACATGACGGTATCATGGTGTTGAAGACTGATTTAAAACCAGGCACTCCGGCAGCAGATTATTTTGATGTTTATAAGGATGTGATTTTTGAAATTGGCCTTACTCCCAACAGGGCTGATGCAGCCTCTCACTTTGGCGTTTCCCGCGATTTAAAAGCATTGCTAAAAAGGTCGCTTAAAAAAGCCCACGAAGAAATTACCTTGCCTGAAAAGAAATCAGATCAGGGGCAGACGCATATTGCTATTGAAGAACAATCTGGTTGCGTCCGTTATGCTGGTATTTCTATTACAGGAATTACTGTCAAAGACTCTCCAGAATGGCTAAAGAATAAGCTCAGAGCCATTGGGCTTGCACCTATCAACAATGTGGTAGATGTTACAAATTACATCCTCCATGGACTGGGGCAGCCTTTGCATGCATTTGACTTGGAGGAAGTTAAAGGCAAAAAGGTACTTATTAAAACTGTTGCAGAAGGCACTCCTTTTGTCACTTTAGATGGCGTTGAAAGAAAGCTAAAGGCGACAGACCTTATGATCTGCAATGAAGAAGCGCCTATGTGCATTGCCGGTGTATTTGGTGGTGCTGATTCTGGAGTGACTTCGGAGACTACATCGGTATTTATTGAAAGTGCTTGCTTCTCTCCTGATTATGTCCGTAAAACCAGTATGGTGCACGGGCTGAAGACAGATGCTTCTTTCCGGTTTGAGCGTGGTACAGATCCTCGTATGGTAGTCGACGCTTTGAAAAAAGCGGCTTCTTTAATACTGGAGGTTGCCGGTGGGCAGATCGCTTCTGATCTGACAGACTTGTATCCAAGCCCGGTGGCTGATGCTGATGTAAAAACTAGCTATAGCAGAATATGTGACCTGATTGGGGTGGATATCCCTGCCAGTGAAATCAAAGAGATACTGGCTAATCTTGATATAGACATTCAAAAGGAAGAAGACGGTAAGCTATCCTTAAAAGTACCCCCTTATAGGGTAGATGTAAAACGTGAAGCTGATATTATAGAAGAGGTTATCCGTATATATGGATTTGATAAAGTTGAGGCTGTAGACAGGCTTAGCGCAGCTTATATTGCAGATTTTCCAGAAAAAGATAAAGAAAAGCTTTATGCTGGGCTTTCTACGATTTTGACAGGAAATGGCTTTAATGAGATAGTTACAAACTCTCTTACCAAACCAGCTTATGCCGAATGGTTAAAAGAGGCAGAGACTTCTGTGAGTATTTTGAATAAATTGAGCGAAGACCTTGGAGTGATGAGACAGCGTTTGCTGTTTTCCGGTCTTGAAGTTATTGCTTGGAACATTAACCGTAGACAAAAAGACCTTAAATTATTTGAACTGGGTAAAATATACCAGAAAGACGGAGAAAGTTATAAGGAACATAACCGACTGGCCCTATTTTTAACAGGTAATAAAACCCATGAAAGTTGGACTGCCCCAAAAGGTTCTATTGATTATTATGGCTTAAAGCAAATTGTCGATATGTTACTTTCTAAAGCAGGCTTGGAAAATCTTTCTTCGGGAACGCCCCAACAAGGAATCTTCAGTGAAGGAGTTTCGTTTTATTTGAAAGATAAGGAAGTGGTAAGCTTAGGCAAAGTGAGCAATGATCTGCTTAAAAAAATGGACATAAGTCAGCCTGTTTATTATGCAGACATTGATTTTGATGGGCTTTTAAATTATTCAGGAAAAGATTTGGTATATCAGGAGATAAGCAGGTTTCCTGAAGTGCGTAGAGATTTATCGTTGGTGCTTGATACAACGGTTACTTTTGAGCAAATTGAAACATTGGCAAAAAAAATAGAGCGAAAACTATTGACTAATGTGAATGTTTTTGACGTTTATGAAGGTGAAAACTTGGGAGAGGGCAAAAAGTCTTATTCTGTAAGTTTCATTCTTCAAGACCTTGAGAAAACGTTAACCGATAAAGTAATTGACAAAACTATGAACCGCCTAATGACAGCTTTTGAGAAAGAACTGGGAGCGGTGATTCGGAAATAAAAATGGACAAAAAAGCCACCATAGAAAGGTTAAACCAGTTGGAGCAGAAAGTAAGGATTCTTTTAAGGGATTATAACAACCTTAAAGGAGCGCTGAAATCTGCTGTGGAAGAAAATAAACTGTTAAAAAATGAGGTGGAAAGTCTGAATGAACAGGTAAGAAATTTTAATAATCAAGATAAAATTAGTAAAATTGTGTCATCTGTAAAGGATGACCCTCAGAAAACAACTGAGTTAAAAAATACATTGAATGAGTATATCAAAGAGATTGATAAATGTATAGCTCATTTAAGTGAATAAGTACAAGTAGTCCCCTATGGAGGAACTATCTATAAAGATAAAGATCGGAGACAGAGAATACCCTATGAGGGTAGCTCCAGCTGAAGAAGAAAGAATCAGGCTGGCAGGGAAGGTAATAAATGAAAATTTGAAAAAATATAAAGACCAATTTGGCATAAATGATAAGCAAGATCTTTTAGCCATGGTTGCATTTCAGTTTTTAGTGGAGAAAATGAAAAAAGAAGCTGAAGAAACTGGAACAACTGGTTTTATTTTCTCTAAAATTGACCAACTCGACAAGCTGATATCTGACAATCTCGGCTCCGATTAATTTTTTGGCACCTTATTCATTTTTTTGTCTGTACATTCGTTAGTCTACTAGATTAATGTTGTAAACTTTTAATTTTAACGTAGTAGAATTGTGGATATAATTTATTTAATCGTTGCGGCGATTATTGGACTGGCTATAGGTGTGGTAATCGGACGCATGTTACTGGCCAAAGTTTTTTCAAAACAGGAAGAGGATGCGAGGGAAAAAGCGAAAATGATCGTGAGAGAGGCAGAACTGCAGGCGGAAAGCGTCAAGAAAGACAAAATTCTGGAGGCTAAAGAGAAGTATTTGCGGCTAAAATCTGATTTTGAAGAAGAGGTTAACAAGAAAAAGAACATTATCATCCAAAATGAGCAGAAGCTTAAGCAAAAGGATGCTAACCTTTCCAGGGCTGCCGAACAGAACCAACGTAAAGAAGCTGAGCTGGACAGCATGAAGGAAAACCTGAATGCTCAAATGGAGATTGTTAACAAAAGAAAAGATGAGCTGGAAAAGTTAAGGTTACAGGCTGTTGCTAAGCTGGAGAAGTTGGCAAACCTCACTGCCGATGAAGCCAAAGAGCAATTGGTAGAAGCTTTGAAAGATGAAGCTAAAACTAAGGCCTCGTCTTATGTCAAAGATATAGTGGACGAAGCGAAGTTGACAGCGACAAAAGAAGCTAAGAAGGTGGTAATAGAAACCATTCAGCGTACCGCTACAGAACATGCCGTAGAGAATTGTGTTTCCGTCTTTAATATTGAAAGTGACGATATCAAAGGTAAGATAATAGGCCGGGAGGGAAGGAACATTAGGGCGCTTGAAGCAGCTACTGGTGTCGAAATTATTGTAGATGATACGCCAGAAGCAATTATCATTTCAGGGTTTGACCCGGTAAGGCGTGAAGTGGCAAAGTTGGCCTTGCACCGTTTGGTAATGGATGGAAGAATCCACCCTGCAAGAATTGAAGAGGTAGTTGCTAAAACTTTTAAAAACGTAGAAGAGGAAATCATTGAAATAGGGGAGAGAACAGTCATTGACCTTGGTATTCATGGATTACACCCTGAACTGATCAAGTATGTTGGTAGAATGCGTTTTAGGTCTTCTTACGGTCAAAACCTGCTTCAGCACTCTAGGGAAGTTGCTAAAATGTGTGCCACTATGGCCTCTGAACTTGGGCTTAATGCCAAGCTTGCTAAACGTGCTGGCCTTTTACATGATATTGGTAAGGTTTCTGTTGATGAGCCTGAATTGCCGCACGCCATCATTGGTATGGAACTCGCCAAAAAATATAAAGAATCTCCGCAGGTTTGTAATGCCATTGGTGCCCACCATGATGAAATAGAGATGACAACCCTGATATCTCCTCTCGTTCAGGTGTGTGACGCTATTTCTGGTTCCAGACCTGGCGCACGACGTGAGGTAATGGAGTCTTATATTAAACGTCTTAAAGAGCTAGAAGAGCTGGCCATGTCTTTTGAAGGGGTAACAAAGTGTTATGCCATACAAGCTGGCCGTGAGTTGAGGGTAATGGTAGATGCTGAAAATGTATCTGATGATAGGGCTGGCATTCTTTCTTTTGAAATAAGTCGGAAAATTGAAAACGATATGCAATACCCTGGTCAAATAAAAGTGACAGTAATCCGAGAAATGCGTTCGGTGAATTTTGCAAAATAATTTTAAATATTACGATCTCTTAGGGCAGGCTTTCCGTATACTATGGAAAGCCTGTTTTTGTTTTGGGCATTCGTGCAACCTGGACTATGCATTAGATTTCGTTATGAGGGGCAAAAGAGCAAAAAATCAGCGTATTTGGTTTGCAAAGCATAGTTGGTTCTATGGTTAAAAACCAAATGCGAGCGAAGCGTCTGATTTGAAGTTATTTTGCCACGCAATAGAAAGTTCTAATGCATATTTCAGGTTCAACTAAACCCGGAGTATGCAATAAACTTCTTTTAGTGGTATGAAGTTATTTTGATCAGCTAAGGAGTCGAAGACAAAGTGCTTCAAGTTAAGTGTCTAGCTCGTATTTGTTTTCTTCTGCCACTCAAATGAACCTTTGTTCGTGAACCGGGCTAAATAAGGAGGTTCTGTATGAAATCAAGTTTTGTATGT
Source organism: Cytophagaceae bacterium ABcell3 (assembly GCA_030913385.1). NCBI lineage: Bacteria > Pseudomonadati > Bacteroidota > Cytophagia > Cytophagales > Cytophagaceae > Natronocytophaga > Natronocytophaga cellulosiphila. Next base: position 4,397,562 of record CP133159.1, on the reverse strand, counting down.
AAAGGTTTGGTGCTGATCTTTATTTTTGCATGTCAAAGGGAAGATGTTGATATAGATAAAGTTCAAGAGGATCATAATCATGAGGAGCGAAGTAGTAAGTCTAGCCCAACTGCCCACCTAGCCTCCGATGATGACATAGATAGCCCACTCTACCTCGTTAAAGAAGACTTTGTTTCCAAGCCATTTGGTTTTAGCCCCATTCTCAAGAATTTTTCCCAGCACCTGTCTCATCAAAGTTTTGTTATAGATACCCTTTTCGAAAATCTTTTTAACGATACCATAGTCTATTATAAGATCGAAGTTAATGATACCGAACTTTTTTTTGTTGATGGTTATTTAAACGAGTCTCCCGCTATATTTCTTTCTGCAGCTGTTATAAAAGATAAAGAAATTGAGCTTTTGGGAGGTATTCGTGTGGGTATGACCAAAGAAGAGTTTGCCCGAATCATTGATGATGATAGGGTACTGGAAGAGGAGGTGGTGGAAATAGGTGATTTGGAATATAATGCAGTCTACAAGTTTTTGTTTTCGGAAAACCGCTTGGTAGAGATCAGCTATTTAGGTTATACCGGGTAAAGTAGCTTTTACCTGAATTGCTTTGAGTGAATGATTGTGTATAAAAAAAAGCTGCTTCTATATTAAAAAGCAGCTTTTTTTACTTGAGATTATGTTTTGTTAAGCTAATTCTTTTTGCTTTAACGCCTTTACCATAACATCTCCAATTTCGGCAGGAGACTCTGCTACTGAAAGGCCACATTCGCGCATGATCTTCATTTTAGCAGCGGCGGTATCGTCAGCTCCACCAACAATAGCACCGGCATGCCCCATTCTTCTACCAGCAGGCGCGGTCTGCCCTGCAATAAAGCCTACTACTGGCTTTTTGTTGCCGTTTTCTTGGATCCATTTAGCAGCTTCTGCTTCATAGCTACCGCCAATTTCTCCAATCATAACAATAGCATCAGTTTCATCATCTTCCATTAGAAGCTTAACGGCTTCTTTTGTAGACGTACCAATGATAGGGTCTCCTCCTATACCTATGGCTGTAGAGATTCCAAGACCTGCTTTTACAATCTGGTCAGCAGCTTCGTAAGTTAACGTACCAGACTTAGATACAATTCCTATTCTGCCTTTTTTGAATACAAAGCCTGGCATGATGCCAACTTTTGCCTCTTCTGGAGTGATAACACCAGGACAGTTAGGGCCAACAAGCGTTACACTTTTGTTCTTGATATATTCTTTAGCATATATCATATCTTTAACAGGAATTCCTTCGGTAATACAGATGATTACTTTAATTCCTGCATCAGCAGCTTCCATGATCGCATCAGCAGCAAATGCTGGTGGTACAAAAATTATAGAAACGTCAGCTCCGGTTGTTTTGACAGCATCTTCTACTGTATTGAAGACAGGCTTGTCAAGATGAGTAGTGCCCCCTTTGCCTGGAGTAACCCCACCTACTACATTGGTTCCGTATTCTATCATCTGGCTAGCATGAAAAGAGCCTTCAGAACCTGTAAATCCCTGAACTACGATCTTGGAATTCTTATTTACTAATACACTCATATCTTTTGATTAAAAATGGAAATGAATCGACTGTTGTACAAAAATATTAAAATTTAGTTTCTGTCAAAAAAAAGCCAGTTATTTTAAGACGGAATATCCATTTGGCACTTCTATATATTGGCTTGCATACACTTAAATGATGATATAAATCAGTTTTTATGAAACGATTAATTGGGCTTCTGGTGTGTGGTAAGCGAGTAAATAGCCACTTGTTCACAATTTTAATACATGATTAGGTAATTAAATATGGTATGTTAATAGTGTTAAAAAAAGCCCTGGCAAACAGGGCTTTTTTTAATATTCTTGTATTTTTATGCTGTTGCTTTTACATTGACAACTTTTTCGGCTATCTGTGTCAATTTCATGTCAGTTTCTTTTTCTTCTTCAAGCGTTTCGTTCAAAAGGTTTGCTACCTCATTTTCGCCCAAGATTTTTGCAAATGTTTTTGCAGTGCCATAGCTTGCTATCTCATAATGTTCTACTTTCTGTGCTGCTCCTATTAACCCAGCGTCCAGGGTGTCTGGATCTTTTATTTCTTCAAACATTTCTTCTGCTTCATGAACCAGCCCTTCCATGGCAGCACAACTTTTTCCTTTAGGAGAAATCCCCATTTTTTTTGCAATTGTTTCCAAGCGCTCTTTTTGTTGTTTCGTTTGGTCTAGGTGGTGTTTAAAGCTTTTTTTAAGCTCCTCGTTGTTTACTTTGTTAGCCATTTTGGGCAGGGCTTTTTCTAACTGAGTCTCTGCACTGTAAAGGTCTTTTACAAAATCTACTAACAGGTCATTAAGGTTTTTTACGTTCATGTTTTTTCTGTTTTGTTTTTTAGGAAAACAGGGGCTGGGCGTTAATGTTTTATTAGGAAATGTTTACTAAAGTAAAGAAGTTTTGAATTTATTAAACATAATATAAGTGTCGGTGTATTTAAGTAAAAGGTATACAAACACCCTATGAAACTTCTATCCAGGCATAAAATCGTTTTTACCTACGGGTTATCTATTGTTAATCTGGTGGTTATCGTTTTGTTTACCCTGCTCCTTACTAATCATAAGTACAACAAGCTGCATAATGAGGAGAATGTATTTAAATTAATACATGCGCTAGAGAACCTGGAATTAGCCCTGACACGCAGTGAAACAGATGTCAAAAACTATCTGCTTACTTCTGACAAAAGGTATATTGAAGAATATAATGGGTTGAAAAGTGAATTATATGATAAAATTGATTCATTAAATGGTTTGCTGGTCGTTGATGATAAAAAACACAGTTCCCGTTTTGATGATTTGAATGAGCTGATAGAAGCAAGGCTTTTTTTGCTTGATTATGCTATTGAAATACAAGATAAAGGTGGCGTTGAAGATGCCTCTTGGTTTTTAAAAACTTTTAATGACAAAGAGTATTCCGAGAAAATATCTGAAATAAAGAGTGAAATCATTAGCATGCAGAAGGATATGATCAGAGCGGAAAAGGCTGAAAAAGAGTTGAACCTTCAGGTGAGGGAATACATCATTGTATCTGCTAGTATGGCTTCGTTGTTTATATCTATCATAGCAGTAGGAACTATTGTTAGGGACTTAAATCACCGGATTCGCAATGAAAGGAAGCTTATGCGGTTGAATAAGGACAAAGACCGGTTTTTCTCAATCATCAGCCATGATCTCAGGGGGCCTGCTCACAACCTGATTGCTTTATGTGATATTATGCAAAATGATGATTTAAGTGATGGGGAACGGAAGCATTTGGTACAAATGATGCAGTCGTCGTCCAGGCAGAACTACAACTTGCTTATTAGTCTGTTGGATTGGGCAAAAATGCAGTTGGGTGACTTTAAAGCCAAGCCTGTTATGGCCGACTTGCATGATATAGCAGCTGAAAACCTGAATATTTATGCAGGAAATGCGCGGCAAAAGGGCATTAAAATGCTCAATAAGGTCCCTAGAGGGGCAATGGCATTTGTTGACCCCGATATGATGAAGACCATTTTAAGAAATACCATTACCAACGCCATAAAGTATACCAATTCTAGGGGTGAAGTTTCTATATCTGCCGAAACAACTAAAGACCATGTTACTTTAAAGGTAGTTGATACTGGTGTTGGAATGGATAGGAAAACAATGGACAAACTGTTTAAGCTTGGTTATCAAAGAAGCAAGAAAGGGACTGCCGGGGAAGAAGGGACTGGTTTAGGGCTGCTTTTATGTGAAGAATTTGTAAAGAAATGTGGAGGCAAGATCATGCTGGACAGCCAGAAGGGGAAAGGTACTACGGTTTCTATCTCCCTGCCTTTGACAGAAAAAGTTGGAAGTTATAAAAAAGGGTCCAGAATGTGGCTCTGAACCCTTTTGGTAATTAACTTTTTCAGCAGGCCCTATTTAACAAGTTTTTTGTACTTGAACTTCTGCGGCTCAGCATTGCCAAGTCGCTTTTTACGGTTTTCCTCGTAGTCAGAGAAGTTTCCTTCAAACCAATATACTTGGCTGTCACCTTCAAAGGCAAGGATATGTGTAGCAACCCTATCCAAGAACCACCTGTCGTGCGAAATAATGACAGCGCAACCACCAAAGTTTTCCAGCGCATCTTCCAGTGCCCTCAGAGTGTTTACGTCCAAGTCATTGGTAGGTTCATCCAGAAGGAGCAAGTTAGCGCCCATTTTTAATGTCATGGCCAAATGTACCCTATTTCTCTCTCCACCGGAAAGTACGCCTACTTTCTTTTCTTGGTCAGAACCTGCAAAATTAAATTTGCTGACATAAGCCCTAGCATTTACTTGACGACCACCTAGGTTTATGAGTTCATTGCCATCAGAGATCAATTCATAAACTGTTTTTTCTGGATCTAAGCTATGGTGTTCCTGGTCTAAATAACCGATTTCTACTGTTTCCCCAACTTCAAATTCGCCAGTGTCAGGTTTTTCTTGGCCAGTAATTAACCTAAAAAGAGTAGTTTTTCCTGCGCCGTTAGGGCCAATAATGCCGACAATACCACCTTGAGGGAGTGCAAAGTTAAGGTTTTCAAACAAGATCCTGTCTCCAAATGCCTTAGATACATCTCTTGCCTCTATTACTTTAGAACCTAGCCTGTTGCCCGGTGGGATAAATAATTCCAGCTTTTCTTCCTTTTGTTTAGCTTCTTCCCCTAATAGTTTTTCATAAGAGCTGATACGGGCTTTGGACTTGGCCTGTCTGGCTTTAGGGGACATCCTGATCCAGTCAAGCTCCCTTTCTAAGGTTTTTTGTCGTTTAGATTCTGTTTTTTCTTCCTGAGCTAGACGACTTTGTTTTTGCTCTAACCAAGAAGAGTAATTCCCTTTCCATGGGATACCCTCGCCTCTGTCTAGTTCTAGGATCCACCCGGCCACATTGTCTAGGAAGTAACGGTCGTGGGTAACAGCAATTACAGTTCCCTTATACTGCTGTAGATGTTGTTCCAGCCACAATACAGACTCTGCATCCAAGTGGTTGGTAGGTTCGTCCAATAGCAATACATCAGGTTCTTTAAGGAGGAGCCTGCACATTGCTACACGCCTTTTTTCTCCACCGGAAAGGTTTTTAATAACAGCGTCCTGCGGAGGGCACCTTAGCGCGTCCATGGCACGTTCCAGCTTGCTGTCAATGTCCCAAGCATTCAGGTGGTCGAGTTTTTCCTGTACAGTTCCTTGTCTCTCAATAAGCTTGTTCATCTCATCGTCAGACATAGGTTCTGCAAATTTCAGGTTGATTTCCTCAAACTCCTTTAGAAGGTCCATTACTTCTTGCACCCCTTCTTCAACGATTTCTTTAACTGTTTTCTCAGGGTCTAGCTGAGGTTCTTGTTCAAGAAGCCCAACTGTATAGCCGGAAGAGAAAGCGACTTCGCCTTGATAGTCTTTGTCTATACCTGCAATGATTTTTAATAAGGTAGACTTTCCAGAACCGTTTAGGCCAAGTACACCTATTTTTGCTCCATAAAAAAAGGAGAGGTAAATATTTTTTAAAACTTGCTTTTTAGGAGGGAATACTTTACTTACCCCCGCCATCGAAAAAATTATGGTTTCGTTGCTCATCAGGAAATTTGATTGGTTACAGGTACAAATATGGAAAAAATACAGGAGCTGAAAAATAAAAAGCGTTCTGATGATGCTTGGGAAACTTTTTTATATATAATTCGTTTTCTGGTAAAGTAAAATAGGTCAGGTACCTGTTTGAAAAGTCAATAAAAAGTTTATTTTTGCACGTCTTTAAAAAAACAGTAAATATTATGTACTGGACATTAGAATTGGCTTCATATCTTGAAGATGCTCCTTGGCCTGCCACAAAAGATGAATTGATAGATTTTTCAGTTCGTTCGGGGGCTCCTATGGAAGTAGTAGAAAACCTGCAGGAATTGGAGGATGATGGACAACCTTATGAATCTATAGAGGAAATTTGGCCTGATTATCCTACCAAGGACGATTTCTTTTTCAATGAGGATGAATATTAATTAAAACTAGCCCTTGGCAATACTTTCTGCAGAAAAGCTTAATACAGGTTATAATGGCAATGTATTGCTAAGGGACTTTGATCTTCGTATTGAAAAACCTTCTTTTGTAGTAATTGCAGGTCATAATGGGTGTGGTAAATCTACACTGTTAAAATCATTGGCTGGCAATCTTCCTTTTCAAGGAACTGTTACCCTATTGGGAAAAAACCTAAAAGACTATTCTGCCCGATCGCTCAGGAAGAGTATGGCATTTCTTTCTCAACAAAATGCGCTCAACTTTTCTATGCCTGTGGAAGAACTGGTCGTTATGGGGAGTTTTTGCCATAAAAGCTTTTTTCAAAATTATGACCAGCAGGACTATGCTCATGCTGAGCAGATACTTGCTTCTATAGGTATTGAACATTTGAAGAATAAAGACTTTAACGCCTTGTCTGGTGGTGAGCAGCAACTTGTGTGGATTGCGCAATTGTTGATGCAAAATACACCTGTTGTAATGTTAGATGAGCCCACTCAACATCTTGATGTTTATTATAGAAAAAGAATCCTCGATATTTTATATGCCGAAGTGAGGCAAAAAAGGAAGACGGTGCTTTTTTCCACACACGACCTTTTGTCTTTGCGCAACTATGATGGTATTCTCTTGAGCTTGAGCAATGGAAGGGGAGTGACTGAAGCCCTTTGTGAAGAAAAACTTAATGAAGTTGTCGCTGACTTAGAGCAGAGGCGCTTATAAACCTGCCTTTTCCAAGTAACTATTTATTGCATTTTTCACAAATTCCTTCTACTAAATAATTATATCTTGATATCTTAAAGTTCTCGTTGAGTTTAATTTCAGGGGCTTTGACTTGGTCTAAACACAAGGTAGTATTGCAGTTAGTGCATTTGAAGTGCACATGGTCGTCATTGTGGTGCTCGTGGTTGCAGTCGTGGTTGCAAAGTGCATAATTGACTTGTCCTGAGTGGTCTGGTATTTTATGGATAATCCCTCCTGATTCAAAAGTATTCAGTGTTCTGTACAAAGTGACCCTGTCAAAGTTTTCTGGAAGTTTGCCCGAAATTTCCTGTAGCGTTAGCACTTTTGATGCTTTCAAAAATTCATCGAGTACCATAACCCTGGTCGATGTAACTTTAATTTTATTATTCTTTAAAATTTTCTTGGCTGTAGAGGTCATAGTTTTAAGAAACTCGCAGTAAATTTGATAAGATTTTTAGTTTAACGCAATAAAACTGATTACTTATAGCAAATATGCTGATAAATGCCCTATAAGGGCTCATGTACTTATGTCAGATACGCAATTTAAAAAATTTTTATTAACAAATCTTGTCAAAGGGCTTTTAGGGTTTGCCTTAATAATTGCAGCGGTGATTTTTTTCAGGAAATACTCTCCCGAAGGGGTGGAAACCTATTTGGAACCGTTCACCTCAAGGCCTTTGCTGATGTTTTTAATTTTTTTTACCTCAGAGACTATTATTGGAATAATTCCGCCTGAGTTTTTTATTGTCTGGTCTCTGGATGATAACATCTTGAAGTTTATTTCTTATGTCTTACTTTTATCGGTGCTTTCATTTAGCGGAGCAGTTTTGAACTATGGTGCCGGAAGGGTCATTAACAAGAATCTATATTTTCAAAAGTTTGCCAGGGGTACTATGGAGAAATATGCACCTTATTATTATAAGTGGGGTGGTTGGGTGATTGTGATGGCATCTTTTACACCTATTCCATATGCGACTATAAGTTTGGTTTCTGGTGCACTGAATTACCCGGTGAAGTCATTTTTTATCTATGCTTTGTCTAGGTTTTTGAGGTTTGGTATTTATAGTTGGATTATATTTAACACATTATAAATTACTTTTAAATTATATTCTTGATTATTATTTAATTGAATTATGGAGAGTAAATATTCTTGGAAGGAAATTAAAAAATATGAGGAAATCATATTTTCTTTTTACGAGGGCATTGCTAAAATTAGCATAAATAGGCCTCAAGTTCATAATGCATTTACCCCTAAAACTGTACAGGAGATGATAGACGCCATGAATATAGTTCGGGACACTCCTGAGATTGGCGTTGTTATCCTGACAGGAGAAGGTGGAAAAGCTTTTTGTAGTGGTGGAGACCAAAGTGTACGTGGACATGGTGGGTATGTAGGACAAGATGAAGTGCCTAGGTTAAACGTGCTCGATTTACAGAAGCTGATCCGTTCGGTGCCTAAGCCTGTTATAGCCATGGTGGCTGGATGGGCTATTGGTGGTGGCCATGTATTACATGTTGTTTGCGACTTGACAATAGCGGCAGAAAACGCCCGTTTTGGTCAGACTGGCCCTAAGGTCGGCAGCTTCGACGGTGGTTTTGGTGCATCTTATTTGGCCCGGATAGTAGGACAGAAGAAAGCAAGGGAAATTTGGTTTCTATGTGACCAATATGACGCTCAAGATGCTTTGCAAATGGGACTCGTTAACAAAGTGGTGCCTTTGGATAAACTGGAAGAAACTACGATAGAGTGGTGTAATAAGATATTGGAGAAAAGTCCGCTTGCACTACGTATGCTCAAGTCTTCTTTCAATGCTGAACTTGATGGGCAGGCAGGTATTCAAGAGTTGGCAGGCAATTCCACTCTTTTGTACTATCTTTCTGAAGAAGCTAAAGAAGGGAAAAACGCCTTTTTGGAAAAAAGAAAACCAGACTTTTCCAAGTTCCCTAAATTCCCATAAGTATAAAGTTTTAGCGGGAAGTTTTATAAAGTTTCCCGCTAACTGGTTTTGTGTTTAGTCTTGCTCTATCGGCTTATGATGCTGATGGCATGCATCTGCGCACTCCAAGCATTTTTTTGCACATGTTTGACAGTGGTCGTTTTCGTGCTTCTTGCATTCTTCAGCACACATACGGCATATTTTCTCACATAGCAGAAGATAAGGAAGTGCTATTTCAGACTTTCTTTTTAACAAGCGTGCTGCTTGAAAACAAATATCTGCACAGTCTCTGTCCAATTGGATACATCTGCTCATTTCAGCAACATCTTCTGCTTTCAGGCATGATGTTGCACAATGCTCACAAGCCTGAGCACATTCTAGAATGGTGTTTATTAATGACCCGTTTTGCATTTTTTTTATCTGTTTATGGTTAACACTTTTTATTTCACTGTCTCTATTTTAAAGCCCGCCTCTTCCACCGCTTTAATAACATCTTTTTCTTGTACCTCATCCCCGCGTACAGTCAAAATTTTGTCATTGTCAGCAATATCGACATCCCATTTCTTTAGATTGTCGACCTTGTCAAGAAAAGGCTTCACTTTTTTTATGCAACCTCCACAATTAATGTTGGTCTTAAACTTTATCTTTTTCCCCTTCTCCTTAAACAGTCCAAACATTTGGCAATTGTGTTTTTCTTTAATAGAGAACCGTTATGTTTGGATAGTGTTATTGGGTTTGCGAACAAAATGCTCAGGCTTAAGCTCAGAAAATAAAGCTGGTTAGGGTAAATTCAAAAAACAGCATTTTTAGCCACTTTAATTGTTTCCAGTTAAGCTGTTCTACGGCATAAGGATACTGTTTTTAGCTTTTTGTCCATTTTCTTAATGACTTCTTGGGGGCTTTCACATTAAAAAAAGTTTAATCATTTTGCTTATAAAAAAGTTGATATATATAAGTAAGGCGAATTTTTAGGACACGGGTTCTGTATATGGCTATGCCTGAAATGTTGATTAAAATTAGTATTAGTGATTTTTGTGCGATTTAAAATGTTTCGGGGTGAAAGAATTGGACATTTGATCAACTAAAATAAGTGTGAAAAATAGTTAGAAACGGAGCGACTTTAGGATTGAGGGCTAGAAATATGAGTTTATCAGATAATATAGTAAGTGAAGTACGGGAGTCGAGACTTAAGAAGAACCTAGGTTTTTTTGAAGGTAACCTGATATGGTGGGCGGTATTGAGCATAGTGGCAGGGCTAACTGTGGGTTATTTTGCAGAAGATAGGGTGGCAACGTTCGCTGAGGGTAACTTTCAGTCCCTAAATATACTGGTAGTTGTGCTTGTTTGGCTGATGATATTTCCCAGGATGGTGCAGATAGACTTTTCTTCAATAAAAAAAGCGGGAGACATGCCTGGAGGAATTAGTTTGGCGGTAGTGATTAGCTGGTTGGTAAAGCCACTTTTTATGGCTGTTTTTGCCTGGCTGTTTTTTGAGAATGTATTTGCGGCTTTTTTTAGTTCTTCGCAAGCACAGCAATATGTGGCAGGGGCTATTGTTTTGGGAGCAGCTCCTTGTACGGCTATGGTGTTTGTCTGGACATATTTGACCAATGGCAACCCGATTTATTCGCTTGCCCAGGTTTCTGTCAATGATTTCATTCTTTTAATAATTTATGTGCCTGTAGCTGGTTTTTTGTTGGGAATATCTGGTGTAAGCATTTATTTCCCTAAGCTGCTTACCGCTGTTTTGCTTTTTATAGCCTTGCCTTTAACAGCAGGTTTTTTAGCTAATCTGGTATTGCGTAAGCTAAAAGGGGAAGTTTGGTTTAGGGAGGTTTTTCTTAAGAAACTTAAGGCTGTTTCAGTCATAGCTTTATTGGCTACTGTTTTTGTCCTTTTTGTATTTCAAGGGAGGTCTATCATTGATCAACCGCTTCATTTACTATTTATAGCTATACCTATCGTGCTACTTGCTTATACAATGTTTTTTTTAACATGGATATGTGGCAAGGCTTTAGATTTGCCTCATTCGATTAGGGCTCCGGGAGCTATGATAGGGGCAAGCAATTTTTTCGAATTTTCGGTAGCTGTCTCCATAGTTTTGTTTGGGTTAAACTCCGGAGCTGCTTTAGTGGCAGTCACAGGCATGTTGATAGAAGTTCCTTTAATGCTTTCTTTGGTAAGGATTGCCAATAAATTGTCCAGAGGCGAATAAACATTATAGATTATTGTTTGTTTCTAAGTTAAGGGGGATTTGAAGCGAATTGGATTATGAAGAGAGTATTCTTGGTATTAGGAGTAGCAGGGTTGTTGTTTTCCTCATGCGGCGAAAGACATAGAGAGACGCCGGGGGATGAATATGGGGCACCAAGAACTGTTGACCCAGGAGTTCCTGCGGGGGAAGATACTGTAATTTATGAGCATGAGCATGGAGTAGATACAGTGACTGACCCATCCTTTGGAGAAAGGGGTGAGCAGGAAAATCCAGGTATGGAGAATGGGCAACAAGAGATGGAAGGGCAGCAAGAGTCGCCCGGTATGGAAGAACCACAGCAACCCAATGGTGCTGAGGGAAACGATGGTAATGCCGGTCAACAGCAAGATCAGCAAATAGAGCAGCAGCAAGGTGCGGCTGTAGAGGATGATCAACCTGAGGTTGTAATGGGAGATCCTGAACATGAGCCGGTCACTGAAGAAGGGCATGCAGGGTTAGGTGCTGTAGGTACAGAAGGGGCTACACGTGAGCCTGGCCGTGTGCAAAGAAGGCACGGCTTTGGTAGGACTGGTGCTACAGGACCACGCCCTGAAAGACTGGAACCAACTACAACGCCAGGGGCGCCAGAAGAGCCTGAGTTTCCTAGAGACAGAACCGGAGCTGCGGATCCTGAAACGGAAGGCCCAGGACCTGATGCAGATGCTGGGCCTAGGGGTGAAGACTAAAGTTATTAACATTGTATATCCAGTAAAGGCATTGTTTATGAAAGACATATTCAATGTCTTTACATTATTGTGAAGAAAAATTGTTGAAATTGAAATGAATCTGTTGTTATTTCGACCCGGTAAAAAAATAAAAGTAAATTTAAACCCAATCGTATGAACACGTTGGACAGTGTCCTGCTGGTTGATGATGATAATATAAATAATTATCTTAATGCTCGACTTATCAAGAAGTTGCGCATTACTGACAATGTGAAAATTTCTTTGAATGGGGCAGAGGCTTTAAAGTATCTTTCAAGTGAAAATAAAGGGGGAAATTGCCCTTCTTTGATTTTTCTGGATATCAATATGCCTGTGATGAACGGCTTTGAGTTTTTGGATCAGTTTAGGAAAGAAAAACTTTGTGCCTCAGATCCGGTTATTATCATGCTTACAACATCTACAAATGATAAGGATGTGGAAATTATCAAAAAAGATGCTTCAGTGGCTGGGTTTATTAACAAACCATTGACTGAAGATAAGCTAAAAGGGATTTTGGATAAACATTTTTCATATCAATAATTTAGAGAAACTCTATGGACAAAATCAATACCCTGCTTTTGGTAGATGATGATGAGATAAACAATTTTTTAAATGAGCGCTTGTTGAAAGGGCTCAATATTGCAAATCAAATTAAGGTGGCAAAAAATGGAAAAGAAGCGCTGTCTTTTATCTTGGACGAGTGCATTGCCCGTACAAATCTATGTCCTGAAATCATCCTGTTAGACCAAAATATGCCGGTTATGGACGGCTTTGAGTTTCTTGAAGAGTTTCATAGGTTGGACTTTGAGAATAAACATGATGTAGTTATTTATATGCTTTCAGCGGCATCTGAACCTGCCGATAAGGAAAGGATGGATAGCCTTAAAGTAAACGGTTTTATAATGAAGCCACTCACCAAAGAAAGACTCTTGGAAGTAGCAGGAGCGTACTTTAAAGAATGAAGTTTTAATTACCATCAGCCTTGTAAAGGCAGTTCGTTTATACCGTACGTACATTTTTTTGAGTGCCGCAGATGGAAACATAAGTTTTATATACTTTCGGGGTATTGCTTATTATGTGCTTTTACTGATTTTTTTAGCCCAGTTCCATCTCCTTAGTTAAAAAGGAAAAGTGTTGCATAGCAGCTTAAAACCATCTATTTTGCTATGGACTTATTGCTGCTAATCCTTATCTCTAAAAGGCATTTCAATCCAGCTAGTTTCACTATCAGCGATATTAAACCTGAAATATGCATTAGAACTTTCTATTACGTGGCAAAACAACTTCAAATCAGACGCTTCGCTCGCATTTGGTTTTTAACCTTAGAGCCACTATGCTTTGCAAACCAAATACGCTGATTTTTTGTTTTTTTGCCCCTCATAACGAAACCTAATGCATAATCCAGGTTAAATCATAAAATACCTCCCTAAATTGCTTTTGTTGTCTAATACATTTTTAAATTTGCAAGACTTCTTGTAAGCTTTAGTAAAGCTTCTGTGAAAAATTCACAGTTTATTAAACATACTTAATCGTTTAGTTTTTTGAAGATATGGTAAGAATAGGAATCGTTACAGTCAGTGACAGAGCTTATAATAAAGAATATGAAGATTTAGGTGGGCCGGGCATTCGCCAATGGTTAGAAAATGCACTTGTTACAGAGTTTAAAGAGTTTTATACGGTTGTGCCAGATGAGCAAGATATGATTGAGAAAACCCTTATAGATTTGTCAGATCAAAAGGAGTGCTGTTTGATTTTAACTACCGGAGGTACAGGGCCGGCTTCTAGAGATGTAACCCCGGAAGCTACCTTGGCTGTTGCTCACAAGGTTTTGGATGGTTTTGGGGAACGTATGAGAGGTATAAGCCTTAAATATGTCCCCACGGCTATTCTTTCCCGTCAGGTCGGGGTGATAAGAAATAAATCGCTCATTGTTAATTTGCCAGGACAGCCAAAGGCTATTAAGGAAACTTTGGATGAGCTTTTTGAAGCAATCCCTTATTGTATAGACTTAATCGAAGGGCCTTATATTGAGACTAGACCTGAAGTTGTAAAAGCTTTCAGACCAAAGAAAAAGTAAACTTAGTTCAGTAAGGTGTAAATCGTTCTTGAAAGCCCGACTGTTTGAATGGATAAACCCCATTGAATATTTGGGGTTATTAAAACATAGACACTAAGTTTTTGGTATGGTTTCAAGCTAATTGATATCGTTTGTTAAATAATTAAACTGATTTTTTCTTTTTGAGTTATGCCGCAATTGGAGACTTTTTTATTGACAATTTCCCTGCTCATAATTTTGAGTGTGGTTATTGCCAAGGTCACAAATAATATTGGGGTCCCAGTTTTGCTGCTTTTTTTAGGTGTTGGAATGTTGGCAGGAGAGGAAGGTCTGGGCGGTATAACCTTTACTGATGCACAAGCTGCCCAGTCTATAGGTATTATGGCTTTGATCATGATACTTTTTTCTGGTGGTTTAGATACCAAATGGCCGGTGGTCAAACCCGTGCTTTTTCCTGCCCTCAGTTTGGCCACCTTAGGGGTGTTTGCCACCACTTTTTTTGTAGGTTTATTCCTTTGGCTGGTTTTGGATTTGCCGTTTTTGGTCAGCATGTTGGTGGGGGCGGTAATTTCTTCTACAGATGCTGCTGCTGTATTTTCTATACTTAGCTCCAGGAATATAAATTTAAAGGGTAATTCTGGCCCACTGTTGGAACTAGAGTCTGGGAGTAACGACCCCATGGCTATATTTCTTACCATCAGCTTTCTGCAGCTCATTACCACCGAAACATCTTCGGTATTGTCGTTGATACCATTGTTCTTTTTGCAAATGGGCTTAGGGTTGTTTGCAGGTGCTGTGTCGGGAAAGGTTTTAGTCATTCTTATTAATAAACTAAAGTTTCCCGTAGAAGGATTTTACTCTGTTTTTACCCTCGCTTTTGCAGTTTTTACCTATGCTTTAACCACTACCTTTCAAGGCAGTGGCTTTTTGGCCGTTTATGTGGCCGGTGTAATTGTGAGCAATAACGAGATCGTTTTTAAAAGAAGTCTTTTCCGTTTTTTTGACGGCTTGGCTTGGCTGAGCCAAATTGTCATGTTCCTTACTTTGGGACTATTGGTGTACCCAAGCCAAGTAGTACAGGTTACAGGTTTAGGTATAATGATTTCATTGTTCCTGATTTTTGTGGCACGTCCTGCCGGTGTTTTTCTTTCACTTGCTTTTTTCAATTTTAAATTAAAGGAAAAACTGCTTATTTCGTGGGTTGGCCTGAGAGGGGCTGTACCAATTATTCTAGCTACTTTCCCTTTATTGGCAGGTATTCCTGAGGCTGGCTGGATTTTTAATGTAGTTTTCTTCATCGTTTTAACCTCAAGTTTGCTGCAAGGTTGGACTTTGCCTGCCGCCGCCAAACTGTTTAAGCTTGATATGCCTTCAGAGCAAAAGCTTCAGTCGCCGTTGGAGTTCAGTTATCCTGAGAAACTAGACATGAAACTTGTAAACCTTCGGGTTCCCGACAACTCTGCGGTAGAAGGAAAGGCTTTGGTTGAAATCTCAGAACTTAAAGGAAACCTGGTAGTAGTGATTTACCGTGATGGTAATTATTTTGTCCCTGGCGGAGGTACTGTTTTAGAAAGTGGAGATGTTATACAGGTGTTGGCACAAAAAGAAAAGTTGAAAAGTTTGCGAGAGTGTTTTAATTAATTCCCCCTTCAGTTCGTTTTTTGTTCCTAGTGCTTTCAGCAGATCCTACATAGATTTTAGTGTTTCTTTAAAATCGCAGAAAACTTGGTGGCTGACTTTTCCGTCAAATTCTGCTTCCAGTATATATGGTTTGTTGTTGCTATAGATTTGTTTTAAACCTTCTTTTAGCTGCACGCTATTATTTACCTTAATGTAATTAAAACCTGCGTCTTCGGCAGTTCTTCTGGCATTTAAAGGTTGGTGCGTTTCAAAATATTCTTCAAGTTCTGGCTGCTGATTAGGGCCGTCAATAATCCTGAAAATATTACCACCATGATTGTTAAGAAGAATGATTTTTAAATTGCCCGGTAAATAGTTGTTCCAAAGGGCATTTCTGTCATAGAAAAAACTTAAATCTCCTGTAATTACGGTGATGGTTTTGGAAGACAAAAGGGCCATTCCGTAAGCCGTACTAATGACCCCGTCAATACCACTGGTACCTCTGTTGGCAAAGCATTCTACGCCTTTCATTTCTTGTCCTGCAAAAACAAAACCTGCATAACGAACAGGCATGCTATTGGCCAAATGTAGTGATGAGTTTGCTGGCAAATGTGCTATAACTTGATTTACGGCAGAAATCTCTGACCACTCTTTATTGCTGTTTAAGAAATGGTTTAACTTTTCTACACCTTTATTCGATGCTTGTTTCCAGAGATTTCCAAAAGCTTCATTGTGGTATAACAAGCCAGCGTTAATGGCTTCTCTTAAGAAATGAACAGGTGTCTCTCGGACAACCATGGTAAGTGATTGAAAAGGATCTGCGGCTATGCCTTGGGGATCCAGGTGGATATGAATGGTGGGTTTGTTTTTTCTTAAAAAAAGCTTCATTCCTTTAGATATCAGGGACATGCCAAACGTGATGAGCACCTCTGGTTGGTACTGTGCAGGGTTGATGTTATTAATAAAAAGGTCATGGCCGTTAATAAAGTCTGGATGCTTTTGATTGGCTATTATATCAGCTACAATTGGTATATTATAGTTATTGCTAAATTCTGTTAAAACTTCTGTCAGTGCAGTGTCTGTAGTGTTCTGCCCAGCTACTACCATGATTTTTGAATAGGTAGAAATCTGTTTTAAAATGCGGTTTCTGTCTTCTTCTGCTATAGAAGGTGAACCTGATAGCTCTGTGATTACTTTTACATTCTGGTCAAATTTGATAGTGCCAGATGGGTAAAGCGGTTCTCTCAGCGGGATATTGATATGTACAGGGCCCGGAGGGTACGCTTGTGCTTTGTTCGTCGCTTCACTCAGGGTCCGTTCTACGAACCAATTTGCGTCTGGGTGTGAAAAGTCGGAAGGTAGTTGATAACTGCCTTTGACATGTTTGCCATAGATGTTTTGTTGATAGATGGTTTGCCCGTCTTGTTGCGCAATCCATTCCTGGGGCCTGTCCGCTGTCAGGATCAGTAAGGGGACTTGTTGGAAGAACGCTTCTGCGATTGCAGGGGCATAATTTAAAGTCGCAGTGCCTGATGTGCAAACTAGTACAGATGGTGTTTTTGTTTGTAAGGCCATGCCCAGTGCGATAAATGCCGCTGAACGTTCATCGCTTATGGTGTATGGGCGGAAGTTTGGGTGCCGGGCAAATGCAATGGTTAGTGGAGCACACCTGGAACCTGGAGATAGGACAATGTTTTTTATACCTTTTTGGGCACAAATTTCCGCTATATTATAAATGGCCTGCATGTCAATAAAGGGTAAGTACAGCTTTTTTAAAATGGGTTTTTAACCTGCGTAAAGTTAAACCATTTAAAAGATCAATAAAAGGAGATGTTTAAGATGTTGGGTTGATCAAATCGCCAATGGTTTTTATTTTCAGGCTTGTTTCCAGCCATTCCTTGTCAGGGTTCGAGTCTCTGGTAATTCCTGCTCCCGAAAACAATACAATTTTCTCCTGGTCCAGTCTTGCGCATCTCAGGTTGACAAATATATTAATTTCATTATCTATGTTTACAGGGCCTGAAAATCCTGAGAAATACTCCCTGTCAGTATCTTCTTTATCTAAAATAAACTGCATGGCTTCATTGCGAGGCATGCCACATACAGCCGAAGTGGGGTGGAGTAGCTTGAGCATGTCATTACCTAGGCCTTTATATTCTATTTGGTTTAGGTCAACAGAGAAATAGGTTTTTAAATGCAAAAGGCCTGCGGCACGTACAGTAAGCGGTCCCTCTTCCTCAAACTCCCTTAGCCTGATCTGCTTGAAGCAGTTGATGATATACCTGCTTACCAAAGCTTGCTCTTCGATCTCTTTTTGTGTCCAGACTGCATCGCTGGTGTCTTTTCCTTCTGACGACTGGGTGCCAGCAAGTGCAACTGTCTTGAAAGTATTTTCTTTGGTTACCTGAACAAGTATTTCAGGAGTGGCGCCCATCCATGTACCGAAAGGGGAGTATGAGAATAGAAAAGCAAATGCATGAGGATAGGATTGAGCTGTTTTCAAAAACAAATCTGTGGGCGAAAAATCAGATGGAGGGTCAACAAATTGATTTCTTGCCAGAACTACCTTTTTAAAATCCCCCTCTTTTCTGATTTGCTCCCTTGCCTGGACCACTATTTCTTTAAACCGGCTTTCTGAGCTTTCTGTAAGGTTGTTTTTCCCTTTGTTGTTTTCTGTTACTTGTCCAGAGGTTAATATTTCCATAAAGGTTTTGAAAACCTTTATGCCCTCCTCTGAAAGAATATTAATGTTTGCGCCTTCAAAAGAAAGCAATATAGTGGGCTGAATGAGAATGCCAGGAGTGTCTTCACTTGTTCTAAAAGGGAAAAAGCAAAACCCAGGACCTACATTTTCAGGTTTAAAATCTTCGTTTTCAGAAAATCTTTGTGCTTGGCCGCAAATCATGTAGAGCTTGTCCTGAAGAGGAAGCCTCCATGCAGCCATGGCCAATTGATGGTCATCGGCAGTTTTTTGTAAGGCCAGAAGAACCTGATTTTTGGAGTGTTTTTTCAGTATGTCTGAAAAGCTCATTGGGATTGCCCTTTTATTTTTTGTCTAATATAGCTACTGTAAGCCTACTGACACATACCAATTCTTCTTTTTCATTGGTTATGCGTATGTCCCAGATGTGTGTTTTTTTTCCAAAATGAATTAATGTAGCCTCTCCATACACATAGCCTGACGACATACTTTTGACATGGTTGGCATTTATTTCAAGACCTACAGGATATTGTTTCTCCAAATCAATGCAGAGGCTTGAGCCTATACTGCCAAGGGTTTCTGCCAGAGACACAGAGGCACCGCCGTGTAACAGTCCCATAGGTTGGTGTGTTCTGGCGTCTACAGGCATTTTGCCTTGAACCTTTTGTTCTGTTAAATTTGTTATTTCAATTCCAATGTAGGAAATGAGTGTATTTTGAACAGATTTATTAAGTTCCGAAATACTTATTTTCGTATTAATCATTATAGTTTTGTAATAAAACAAAAGTAGGATAAAATTGAAGAGTAAAAAAATTTATCTGATCCGTCACGGACAAACGGATTTTAACCTTAAGGGTATTGTACAAGGCGGTAGGGTAGATACTGACCTAAACGAAACTGGACGCAAACAGGCCAAAGCTTTTTTTGACCAGTATAAGCATATCCCTTTCAAGAAAATATATACATCTGCACTAAAAAGAACCGTTCAGTCTGTTCAGCATTTTTTAGACTTGGGTATCCCTCATGAATGTCATGCAGGGCTTAATGAAATCAGTTGGGGGGACAAGGATGGGAAAATTGTTACTTCTGAGGATACCAAGTATTATTGGACAATGCTCGAAGCCTGGGGGCGAGGTGAGCTTGACCAGTGCATTGAAGGGGGGGAAAGCCCCATAGATGTCCAAAAAAGATTGCGAAAAGTGATGGATGTCATTGCTTCTAGAAGTGATGAAGATGTAATTTTGATTTGTATGCATGGAAGGGCTATCAGGATTTTGCTGGCTACGCTGCTTAATTACGAGCTGAAGTTTATGGATATGTACCCACATACTAATTTGGGCCTATATATTCTGGAGTATTCGGGAAGTAATTATAGTTTGGCGCTAAAGAATGATAGTACACACCTTGATGATTTGAACGTAGATAAAATATAGCTTTTGTTTTTTTTCTGTTTATTTTTGTCAAACCTAACGGCTTTCTGCTGAGTTATAAATCATAATTATTTATTTTATTGAGATATGCCAGAAAAGGTAAAGTTTAAAAGTACATCTAAATCACAATTTTTCGCTACGGTAAGAGCAAGAGTAGATGAATATTTTGAGAAGAACAGCCTTTCTAAAAATGCCAATGGGCTAATGGTTGCTAAAACCATCTTTTTTTTAGGGGCATTTGTTGGTTTGTATGCATTGATTGTTTCGGGGGCTTTTTCGCTATGGGCAATGCTGGTAATGGCCATACTGCTAGGAATGGTTACTGCTTGTATCGGATTTAATGTATGTCATGATGCTATTCACGGTAGTTATTCTTCCAATCCGAAAGTAAATAAAGCACTTGGTTTCTTGTTCAATATCATTGGAGCCAATGCTTATGTTTGGAGTATTACCCATAATATTATACATCACACTTATACCAATATTCATGGGCATGATGAGGACTTGGAAATAGCACCTGGTTTAATACGTTTGAGTGTGCATGAAAAACCCAAAAAGATCCAGCGTTATCAGCATATTTATGGGTTGTTTCTTTATGGACTGGCCAGCCTTTCGTGGGTGTTTAGAAAAGACTTTATCAAGTTCTTTAAAAAAGAACTAGGGAGTTACGATAACTCCAACCCTCCTAAACAGGAATATTTTAATTTGTTTTTCTTTAAAGGGTTATATTATGTACTTTTTATTGTGGTTCCGTTGATTGTGCTTGACCTTGCATGGTGGCAGTTTTTGATAGGATTTCTTGCCATGCACCTTGCAGAAGGCTGGGTATTGGGGCTAGTGTTCCAACTTGCTCATGTGGTGGAAGATACCGAATTTCCTGAACCGGATGAAAACAACATTATAGAAGAAGCTTGGGCAGCACATCAAATGAAAACTACAGCCAATTTTTCTACTGGTAAGTTTCTTGCTACTTGGTTTTGTGGAGGGTTAAATATGCAGGTGGAACATCATCTGTTCCCTAAAATATGCCATATCCATTATCCTCAAATAGCGCCTATTGTTAAGAAAACAGCCCATGAGTTTGGGTTGCCTTACATTGAGAATAAAACTTTTGTGTCTGCCATAGGGTCTCATTATAGGATTTTGAAAAAGTATGCTGAGGACGCGAAGAATTTATCGTCAGGTGCCAAACAGCCTACTGTGGCATGAATAAAAAGGTGAAATACTTTTGGATTCTGCTCATCACGATGTTATTTGTATCTTGTAAGGCATACAAAACTTCAAAAGTGAAATCACCTGAAAATAATATTGTACTTCTTGTACATGGCGGAGCCGGTAATATAACACCGGCCCATTTAAATGCACAGCGACAGAAAGAATATGAAGAAGCCTTAAAGGAGGCGCTTCAAGCTGGTTATTCCATTCTCCAAGACGGAGGAAGTGGACTGGATGCGGTAGAAGCGTCTGTACACATTCTTGAAAACTCCCCTTTATTCAATGCAGGACGAGGGTCTGTGCTTACCAGAGAGGGAAATATAGAAATGGATGCCTCTGTGATGAGTGGGAAAGACCTTAATGCCGGGGCGGTTTCTGGTGTTACCACTATCAAAAATCCTATTTCTGGAGCTAGGGCGGTAATGGAGCAGTCGCCCCACGTGCTGCTGTCAGGCAAAGGGGCAGAGCAATTTGCTTCTGAGGCAGGTGTTGAAGTTGCTGATAAATCATATTTTTTTACCGAAAGAAGAAAGCAGGAACTGAAAAGGATCCGTGAAAGACAATCTTCAGATACTACCGGAAATATTCACCTTTCAGAAGATCTTGATAAGTATGGAACAGTAGGTGCTGTTGCTTTAGATAAAGAGGGTAATTTGTATGCCGCTACATCCACCGGCGGTATGGCCAACAAGCAATATGGTAGGGTAGGAGATTCACCTATTATAGGTGCCGGTACGTATGCCGACAACCGTACCTGTGCCGTTTCCTGCACGGGCCATGGCGAATATTTTATGAGACTTCAGGTTGCCAAAGAAGTTTCCGTGCTCATGGCTTATAAGGGTCTGTCCCTCGCCGAAGCTGCCGACCATGTCATAAACCACCAACTTTCAGAACTTGGCGGAACCGGTGGCTTAATAGCTGTTGACCGCAACGGGAACTTTTCCATGCCTTTTAACACGTCCGGGATGTTCCGTGGTGTTATCAAGGATGGAGAAGTGAAGGTGGAGATGTTTGAGTAGACCTTTTACACCTCCAAGGTTTTAGAACCTGGAGGTGTAAAAGGTTAATTATCTTTAGCCCACCTCTTCACTCTGATTGGATAAAATAGCTGAACTCCCAGGACAGTCCCTCTTGAGGTTAAGCGGGTGTTATAAGCGTTAGAGTTAATCCGATAATTTAAATCTGTATATTGAAGCGATGTCAGTCCCTGTGAATAAAAAAGTCTGATACTGATAGAAGGCTTTACAATCTTTATTGTGTACAGGTCTAAACTTACTATAAAAGAAACCCCCTGACCTATTTTGTACTTGGGTTTGCAGATTTATCTCTAAAGTGTCTTCAAAAAAATCATCTGCAGAATCGATTGGAGGAGGTTCTTTATACCCAGGTGCTCGAAAATCTATACTGATGCCACTTGTAATGCGGAGATGGAAGTCGCAAATCGATTTAGAAACAGTGGCAATTCGTTTGGATACCATCAAAGGGAATCGGAAATGCGGAGTAAATGTTGAATAACTTCTCTGATAAGTACCTGAAGAGTTGTTTTCTGGAATGGTAGAAACTATAAAACTGTAACCGAGGCCTCCATTGGAAAAACCTGTCATAAAATGCCAGTCATTGTCCAAATCCAACCTAAGTAAAGCACCAAAGTTTCTCATGATTTCAATTCTGTTATCCTTAAAAGTTGAGGCTTGTTTGATTAAGCCCCTTAAAAGATCGGACACAATTATAGTTTAAAATTAGTAATTTTATGTCCGTGAAAAAGAGAACATTTACCAAAGAAGAAAAAGTCAAGATCCTCAAAGAAGCTGAAAGCAATGGCGTTCAGGTGACCCTTGACAAGTATGGAGTATATCCTGCCACATATTACAACTGGAAGAAAAAATTTGAAAGCATGGGCGATGCAGGTTTCCGGCACGGCATGACCCCGGAACATCTGAAGGAAATCAGAAGACTTGAAAAAGAGAATGACTATCTGAAGAAAATAATAGCTGAAAAGGAGCTGGAAGCCCGTTTAAAAGATGATCTGCTAAAAAAGAAGTATCCCTGTCCGAAAAAAAAGAATTAGCTGTAAAGTACATCGGCCAGGGATTAACAAGGGATAGAGTTCTTGAGATTCTACAACTTACAAGGCACCAGTTTTACTATATACCTAAGGCAGGACGCAGAGGCCGTAAGAAAAGCTCTGTGGTCTTCAGGCGTGTTGATGATGAACACACCGAGTGTACAAATGAGGATGTGGTGGCAGAAATTTCCAGAATACAATTAGATCCGGACACAGATTATGGCTATCGGAAAATGACAATACAGCTGATGCTGCTTGGCTTTGTAATCAATCATAAGAAGGTGTACAGGTTGATGAAAAAAGCTTTATTGCTTAAAGCCAGACAGAAAGCAACTGGGAAAACATATGTCAAATATCGTATTGTTACACCCGAAGGTCCTCTGGAGGTTCTTGAAATGGATATTAAACAAGTCTGGATCACCAGAGAGCGGCGGTATGCCTACATTCTTACAATTATCGACACTTTTACCCGTGCGGTTCTGCACTGGTCTGTCGGGTTCAATATGCGAAAAAGTCAGATAAAACAGGCTTGGGAAGCAGTGATAACCGAGCATTTACAAGCTGCTGACCAGCTATCAAAAGGTGTTCATGTGGAGTTAAGGAATGATAATGGCCCTCAATTCAGTGCTGCTGAAATAAGAGGTTTTTTTAAGGAGAATTATATAAATCAGGTGTTTACACATCCATATACACCTCAGGAAAACGGTCATGTGGAAAGTTTTCATAGCATATTGAAGCACGCGTTAGAAGGGCATACGTTCTGGTCCCTTGATGAATTAGAAGAACGCCTGAATGTGTTCTACTACAAGTACAACAACGTAAGGCTGCATTCTTCAATAGCATACCTCTGGCCAATGAAGTTCTGGGAATTATGGAATGAAGGAAAGATTATTCGTATTGAAAAAGCTAAAAAAAGAGTTAAATTTAAGCTATCAATACCATATCAGGAGATATCGGGTAATGGGAGCCGGAGGGAAGTTTCCTGCTCAAATACGAGCCCTCTCAATGAGGGCGAGAATTTGCAAAAAGAAGTGAATGGGCCCAACACTCCAAGTTACACGACATCGGTTCAAAGGTCACCGTCAGTCGTTTCCTGCTGATACAAAGATATGGTGGATGGTAAGAGTAATACAAATTAAAAAATAAAATAGTCCGATTTATAGGGGGCTAAACCATTGTTCTGATGAATTGGTAGAGCTGGTGAAAGGTGTCTGTATGCCAATGTGAGGTTCTAGAAATAAAGTCTTTTGGGCAAAGCACCCAAAAGACTTTAAAAACAAGCCGATGCATAAAAGATATTTTGTTTGCAAGGATTTCTAGTTCAAAATGTCCTAACTCTTTCTCAAACTGAAACTAAACCAATATTGACCTAGTCTACTCGTGGAAGTATAAAAAATGAAGATAATACAGTCTGTTGTTTCTAAAAAAAATTAATCCCACTTTTTTAGCCTTATTGGATAACTTAAATGTATTCCTGCCACTGTTCCCCGAGATATTAATGTGGTTGCAAAGGTTTCTCCATTTAGTGTATAATCAATTTCAAAATTTACTAACCTTCTTAGACCTTGTGAATAATAAAGCGTAAGGTTCCACGTGGGTCTGTTTTTTTTATTATAAAGTTGGAGGATTACACCTGCAGTTAAAGATGCTCCAAAACGTTGAATAGTGTTGTTGGTTCTGGAAATCTCAATAGTATCCCCTGAAAAAAAAGCTCCTCCAAGACTTAATGATCCAGCGTTGGATGGAGGCGTGTAACTAATACTGGCTCCTATTATTGAGTGAATGGAAATATTATGCCGGTATAGCCCTTCTGAGTTTGCTCCAAATCCTAATCTTTTTATTTCACGAGAATAAATGATAGGGAAATGCCGGGTAAGTAAACCCGTGGACTGGCTTCTTCGAGGTGCCCCTGAAGGGTTCCTGGTGTTGTCTGGAAGGGTTGTCATTGTATAACTGACCCCTGTTTTACCGTTTAATATTCCTGTACTGATAGAGTATTTATCTGTGGTGTATGTAATAAGTAAACTGTAACTAAAGTATTGCCTGACTCTGTTGTGCCGAAAAGTAGGGGCTTTGCTTGTGTTTTGATCAAGGGATGTAAAAGGGGTTTGGAAGCCGATTCCGGGATGTAGAGTCAATTGTTGGCTAAATGAATTTATGGAAGAAATTAATATTAGTATAATTATTAGGTAAAATCTCATAAATATATATATGGGTATAAGCTCATAATTTAATGAACTATGAGCTTATAGATAAATGTTATTATCCTGATATGCTAAATAATCTTGTGTCCCAGCCAGCAAAATGATTAGTAAAGACAATATTGTAAGAATAATTGTTTAGTCCTCTTACTGATTCATATACTCTTATACGTAAGCTACTGGTTGTTTCTATTCGGCTGTCAGAGACACTTCTTGCTGTTCCGCATCTAGGTTTCCAATTAGCAGAATAGTTAGCTGTCATGGTAATCGGATGGTTAACGTACCATCCAAATACAGACTTTACTCTGCCGTCAGCTCTCCCTATAAGACTAAAATAAATACCTGCTGTTTGATAAACTACTTTGCAGTTCATTCTATACTCTCCATTCCCATAGTCAATAGTTGCTCGGTCATCGTCATTATTTGCTCTAGTTTCTCCGCAGAAGAGCTTTTCTTGTGCTGAACTATTTCTATCTTCGAGCAAGGTAAGTACCTCATCATTTGTGCTAAATTCCAAAATAGCATTATTCCTTTTCTCTTCATAGAGATCCTGTAGGTTTTCTTTTACCTTTTCTTTATGCAAGGCATAAACTTTTTCGTCCGGCATATTGATTTTAAAGACATAGTCTCCAATTTCTATTATACCTTCAGGGGTTAGGAAGTTTGCAAGGTAATCATCTTCAAAAGGTAATGTGTCACAAGTTATTTTTCCTTTTGTTCTATATGAACTTTTATTTTCATAATATTCGTTCATTGAAATAAAGCCTTCAAACTTTCCCTGCCTTGTGTTTTTGGATGAATTAGTGGACAAGTATTCTTCAAAAAAATCTTTATCCTTAAAAGTAAGACGTCCATTAACCACTTTTATTTCATCTTGATTTGTATTTGACAACTCCATTTCATCATCAGGTAACAAATCTTCTGTTTCTTTTTTACATGAGAGGGTTAGAGTTGATAGGATTAAAAAAAAAATCGCTGTTTGTAATTTTTGTCTCATAAGATAATAATAAATGCTTCTATGTTTTCTTTTATGCAAAGAAAAGGTGTTCGTTGTAATTATACAAATTGAAGACAAGGTATAATTGGTCAGGTATGGCCAACAAGCAATATGGTAGGGTAGGAGATTCACCTATTATAGGTGCCGGTACTTATGCCGACAACCGTACCTGTGCCGTTTCCTGCACGGGCCATGGCGAATATTTTATGAGACTTCAGGTTGCCAAAGAAGTTTCCGCGCTCATGGCTTATAAGGGCCTGTCCCTCGCCGAAGCTGCCGACCATGTCATAAACCACCAACTTTCAGAACTTGGCGGAACCGGTGGCTTAATAGCTGTTGACCGCAACGGGAACTTTACCATGCCTTTTAACACGTCCGGTATGTTCCGTGGTTTAATTAAGGATGGAGAAGTGAAGGTGGAGATGTTTGAGTGAGGTCTCTTTAATCCAAATTGGTTATGAACAGCGCCAAAGGTGCGCAATATATATCAATGGGCGGTAGCCTTTTGTTGTAGATGACAGGGACTGCCTAAAGACCTAATGTGGCGAAATATCTCATTTTTCCCCAATCAAGAATCTTCTATTACGCCGCCTTCGGGGCTTGTTTGAGAATGCATTTTTCTTCTCAGGGCCATGTCCCTGAGTTTTTTATTACGCTCCTTTGGAGCTTTTTGCATTAGTATTGAATATCAATCATGGAGTACAAATACAGAAATGTTTTAGCGCCAACGGTGCGCAATATATAACAGTGGGCGGTAGCCCATTGTAGTAGATCATAGGATTGCCTTAAGCCCCAACCGGATCGGAATATCTCATTTTCCACCAATCAAGCATCTTCTATTACGTCACCCACGGGGCTTGGTTGAGAGTGCTTTTTTTCAATCAGCTAGCGGTGGTTGCATTTCTAGACCCGTCAGGGTTTTAGTTTCAATGATCATCCCCCTCATAAACCCACATGGCCTGAGCTTGTCCTGCTGGTTTAAAGCCGCACTTTATGTAAAAATCGGTAGCTTTGGCGTCAGAGACCAGCATTTGCTGATGAAATCCAGCGTATTTTTCCTGTAGTTTTTCAACAATCATTTTGCCTATTCCCTTACACTGATAATTGGGGTGAACAAGCAAATGGGGGTAATATACTACCAGATGTCCGTCTGAAATGGCATTGCCCAAACCTATAAGTTTATCCTCATGCCATGCCGTAACTAATGCATCTGAGTTTAAAAGCGCCTTTACAAGGAGGTCTGGCTTTTCTGCAGAAGACCATTTATTGGCCTTGTAGATTTCCAGGAGCTGGTCGCGGTTTACTTTTTTATTGTCGCTAAAGTGGATTTTCATAAAGGTAAAGCAGGCCGGAGGGTTGATGCTCCGGCTGATGTTAGTGCTTTTTGAAAATAACGATGGCATTATGCCCGCCAAAACCAAAGGCGTTGCTCATGGCAACATTTACTTTATGTTCTACAGCTTTTCCTATAACGATATTTAAGCCTTCCGGAATTTTTTCATCCAGTTCGGAAGTGTTGATAGTAGGCGGAATAATGTTGTTTTTGACGGCTAAAATAGAGGCAATGGCTTCTATAGCACCAGCACCACCTAGGAGGTGACCTGTCATGGACTTGGTGGCACTTATTTTTATCTTGTCCAAGTGTTTGGCAAATACTTTCGCAATGGCGTTGGTTTCGCTAAGGTCGCCAACAGGGGTAGAGGTGGCGTGGCAGTTGATATAGCCCATGTCAGCGGCTGTTAAGTTGGCATCTTGTAGGGCTAGTTCTATGGCACGTGCCGCCCCTTCTCCCTCAGGGTGGGTGGCAGAAATATGGTAGGCATCGGCAGTCATAGCAGCGCCCGCCACTTCGGCAATGATGTTGGCACCTCTTGCTACAGCATGCTCATATTCTTCCAGAACCAGCGCTCCGGCGCCTTCGCCCATAACAAAACCGTCTCTTTGTGCGTCAAAAGGGCGGCATGCTCCTGCTGGATTGTCATTGTTGGTAGACAAGGCTTTCATGGCCGAGAAACCTCCCATAGTGGCTGGGGTAATGCCCGCTTCAGAGCCTCCGGTAACGATCATTTTGGCTTTGCCCCAACGGATGTAATTGAATGCATCCATAATGGCCGTATTTGCCGCAGCACAGGCAGAAACAGCGGTAAAGTTTATACCTGTAAGGCCGTGCTTTATGGCTATGATGCCAGAAGCCATGTTCGGTATGGTTTTAGGTATGAAGTATGGATTGAAGCGTGGTGTACCGTCTCCTTCTACATATTCAGTTACCTGTTCCTCAAAGGTAGCGAAGCCTCCGTTCCCAGTGCCCCATATTACGCCAATGTCATGCTTGTTGGCTATAGATTCTGCCCCGGACATATCTAGTGCTTGTTGAGCTGCTGCCAAGGCATATATAATAAAAGGGTCGTATTTGCGGATTTCTGGCTTTTTTATGTATTCCAGCGGGTCGAAGTTTTTTAGTTCGCAGGCAAATCGTGTTTTAAATTTTGATGCGTCAAAGCGGGTGATTTCTGCTGCTCCGCTTCTTCCGTTTATCAATGAATCCCAATATTCAGAAACATTGTTCCCGATAGGGGTCACGGCACCAAGGCCGGTAATTACTACTTTTTTCATTCCGGATATACCTTTATTTTACCAAGTTTTTTGGGCTTGTGTATGGAATATAGCCCATCAGCTTGGTACAAGTTATTTTTCCCAGGCACAAACCTACATACTTGTAGCGAATTTTCAAGCTAATTTTTTTATACTTCTATTTTTTGTCATTGTTTTTTAGAGTTGGATTGTTCAAGAAAGAAAGTCTTGAGTGATTAAAACAACGCTTGGCAATGGCTGAGCTACGGTGTGACGAATGTTGGCCTTTCTGCTGAACAAAAGTAATTTGTATGCGAACGAAGCGTCTGATTTGAAGTTGTTTTGCCACGCGATAGAAAGTTCTAACGCATATTTCAGGTTATAATAATTGCCTTACAATCATTATAATGCCACTTATGAACATTACGCCAATGAGCCAATATCTAAAGGCTTGGTTGTTCATTTTTCCTAGAAGGTTTTTTGCTAAGATATTTCCAGTAACAGCACCTAAGCCTAAAGCAACCCCCATTATCCATAGCTCACCATAGAGTATGCCGAAAAAAGCATAACTGCCAACTTGGGTAAGTGAGACTAGAAAGGAATTTACCGTTTTGGTAACGACAAGCCGTTCCTTATCTATTCCAGCATTTAAATAAAAAGGATTTAATACAGGGCCTATAGCGCCCACAATGGTACTAAGGATGGCGAAAACCATACCTATTGGGGCAAACCAGTAAAGAGGCATTTTAAAAGATCGTGTTTTTTTGCCAAACCTAAACTGGAAAATGGTGCTGATCAGGAACAGTCCTACAATGATTTGCAGCCAGTCTAAGCGTACAGTTGCAAGAAACCAAGCGCCAATTAAAGTGCCTATAATGGCAGGAGGTACATAATATTTTGTTATTCGCCAGTCAATGAAATTTCGAAAAATGAAAATTCTTGCAGGTTTGCCTATAAAATTTCCAAGGTTTAAAACTGGTGGTGTAATTCTGGCGCCAATGAGGAAGTTTAGTATTGGAACTAACAGCAAGGCGCCTCCGCCCCCTGATATGGTGGATATAATGTAACCGACTGTTCCCGCCAAATAGAGTAACAATAAGTTTACAAAGTCCGCTTCTGAGATTAGTTGGATCAATGATGTTTTAGCTGTTGTTCAATAATTTGCTAAGTGTTGCTTTTTCGGTCTATGGATTAATAAGGGTGAGGGGACTAGTAATGCCAGTAGTGAGCTGGCTGTGGTTTAGACCGTTGCAATGCCTATAAATAGCTTTTTTTGTATTTGTCAGAAGAAAACTGTCAATTGGTGCTATGGTAAGTTTTTTTCTCAAGTGCTATTATTTGCGTCTCAAGAAAATTTAATTGGCGTTCTATTACTTCGAATTGCTTGTTTTTCAATATTTCATTGTTCTTTCTAAGCGTTTCCAGTCTTATATGCAGCTCTTGCAAACGGGCTTTGACTGTTTCTTGTCGGAAGGCAAATTTACTTCCATTGATTTCGGACGTTATAAAAAAGTCTTTCATTTTCAAAGTTGTTGTGATAAAAATATTACCTGATAAAAATAATTTTGTTTGACCTTAATAGTAAAAAAGCAGAACAAGGTGTTCTGCTTTAGGTGGTTAAGTTGTTGTTTTTTTTTGGTTAGTTAAAACTGTTCTAATATCTGGATTCTTTTTTCTATAGGTGGGTGTGTGGCAAAAAGCCCGGTTATAGAAGCCATCAACCCTGATGATTTATCGGGCCGGTTTTCAATGAACATTTCTGCGACATCGGGGCTTTTTACAGATTTTACCTGATAGTTCCCAGATATTTTTCTCAGTGCAGAGGCCAGCGCCCTAGGGTTTTTGGTCATTTCTGCGGCACCACTGTCTGCCATGTATTCCCGGCTTCTGGAAATGGCAAACCTGAACAGAATGGACAATAGGTAAGCTACAATTGCGAGGACTAAAGCAATCAATAAGGCTTTATTGTCTTTGTCTCTTCGCCTATGACCTCCAAATAACATACTTCTAAAGGCAATTTGGGCTATGAAAGAGAAAATGCCCACAAATATGATACTGATTATAAGCAGTCTGACGTCTTTGTTTTTTATGTGCATCAGTTCATGCGCTATGACGCCTTCCAGCTCGCGGTCGTCCAGCTTGTTAATAATGCCTTCTGTAAGCGTAACAGTATAGGTTTTTTCGTTAATACCACTGGCAAAGGCATTGAGCGAATTGTCTCTGATGATGTTGATCTTAGGCATAGGCATTCCTTCGCTGATACATAAGTTTTCTACCAAATTATAGACCCTCATATTTTCTTTCCGTGAAAGGGGTTGTGCGCCTGTAGCCATTTTTATCATAGAACTGTGCATGAGAAAAGCTATGGTAAACCATATGGCTGTCCCTATGAAAACTACAGGTATAGCATCAACAAAGTAGTTGTTGACAGTAGACATGTCAGTATGCCCATTGGGGTCGTACATAGTAAAAAAGAAAAACAGCCAAACAGTGGCAAGTATCAGTAAAGGGAAACCCGCCAGGAGTAGCACCGATTTTTGGTTGTTTTTCCTGATCTGGGTTTGTATTCCTACATATTTAGCCATAGTAATCTTAGAATTTTATTTCAGGCGCTTTGTCCATATTGCCTCTGTCGGGGCCTACATCAAACATTGGTTTGGTATGGAATCCGAACATTCCAGCCAGCATATTAGCCGGAAAACTCTGAAGCGATGTGTTGTACTCTCGGGTGGCTGAGTTAAAGAACCTCCTAGAGGCTGCCAGTTTGTTTTCAATATCAGATATTTCAGCCTGTAGGTGCATGAAATTCTGATTTGCTTTTAGGTCAGGATAGGCTTCTACTTGCACGCGTAGTCCCTGTAGTGCAGAACTTAATTGGGATTCAGCCTCAATACGGCCATCCAAGCTGCCTGCATTCATAGCTTTGCTTCTTGCTTCTGTAATCTTGGTTAAAACACCTTCTTCATGTTTCATATATCCCTTTACACTGCCTAATAGTTGAGGGATAAGGTCATGGCGTTGTTTTAGTTGAACATCGATGTCTGCAAAAGCATTTTCTCTTCTGTTTCTCAGGCTAACCAATCTGTTATAAATACTGATGGTCATAATTACCAGAAGAGCTGTTACTCCTATTATTATCCAAGTAGTCATACGTGGTTTGTTTGGGTTTTAAAAATAATTAGTTAGTTGTATGATTTTTAATTTTAGTTGTCTTATTACAAGGTGTTTTTGCTTAAACAATCCTAGTTATAGGATGTAATAGTATTTATGTTTAAAATTGTTATTGTAATTATTTATTGTTTCATTCTATAACGCCTAAATCTATGAAAAAAACTTTACTTTTTACAGTATGTGCATTTTTTACCCTTTAACTTGTTTGCTCAGACTCAATTAATGAATGGTGATTTTGAGGAGTGGATAGATGAAGATGATTATATGTTAGCTGAGCATTGGGGGGCTATGAATTTTTGTGCGACTTTTGGAGGACAAAGTTCTTGTATGATAGTTTTAGAACGTAGTGATGATGCTCAGTCTGGGAACTATGCAGCTAAAATTATGAATTCGGAAGACGCAGGAGGGGATGTCACGCCTGGATATATGTGGAGCTTTGAAGATATGGAATCTTTTGGCCACCCTTTTGATGGACGACCTATCGCATTGACTGGTTACTATAAGTTTAACCAAGAAGGAAATGATGTTGGGGATTTATCTGTAGGTCTTTTTCATGATTTTGATGAGGATGATATGGATGAAGGTGCAGAAGGTCTAGCTGGGTCTGGATATTTAGAGTTTACATCTTCAGTGAGCGGTTGGACTCATTTTGTTATTCCTATCAATTACACAAATGAAGGGGAAATTGAAAGAGTCGTGGTTACGGCTAGCAGCAGTCAAGACGATGATAATGCTACGGCTGGAACTTATCTTATGCTTGATAACCTGCATTTTGCATATACAGAGGATGAGCTTGAAGAACCAACTTCTGTTTTGACCTCTCTTGAACTTTCTACACAGGTTTATCCTGTTCCTGCCAGTACACATGTAATTGTCGAGTGCCCTGTAGACATTCTTGGTACACGTGTATTGAATATGCATGGAGCTGTAGTGCCTGCTTCTTTTTCGGGAAATCAATTGAATATCGGCAACCTTAGTGGAGGGGTGTATATGGTAGAATTGGAAACTGCTGAAGGAGTGTTTAGGAAAAAAATCATTAAGCAGTAAAATCGGGTCTCTGACTTTAAAGCTTAATTAATAGGTATAAAACCAGTTTATAAATAGTTTTGGCCGTCACTATGTCAAGTGGCGGCTTTTTTCGTTTTTTGCAGGAAAACTCAATTGACTGTTTACTTGTTGGGTTCATGTCTATATTGTTCTTCAAAAAATTATGAAAGTAAAAAAAGGGTTAACGGTGTCCAGTTTTTTAATTATAAGTTTTCTCTTAATGGGCTATGTGGTTGAAAATCCATATAAGGCTCAGGATGGAAAGAAGCGTACTGTCAGCAAAGTAGTTAAAGCATCTAGTTCAAAAATTGGCTTTATCACCATGAAACAGCCTTTGCCTACACGTGGGATAGACCAAATAGATCCATTTCTGCTACTTCATCACCATGGCCCACATGAGGTTCAGCCTAACAATCCCGGACTTCCTTTTGGACCTCATCCTCATAGAGGGTTTGAAACGGTAACTTTTATTTTTAAAGGAGATGTCAAACACAAAGACAGCAACGGGTTTGAAAGTGTGATTAAAAGTGGGGGTGTGCAGTGGATGACAGCCGGTAAGGGGATTGTTCACTCAGAGCGATCGTCGGAAGCGTTTAAAAGAGACGGAGGCCCGCTTGAGTTGATTCAGGTTTGGGTGAATCTGCCTGCTAAAATGAAAATGTCTGAACCAAGTTATCAAGGGTTGCAGAAAAAAGATATTCCCTCTATAGTCAGTAAAGACGGAAAAACTACTATAAATCTTGTTTCTGGTTCTTGGGGTGATAAAACGGTGCCTCAGCGTGGGCTACACCCTATAGACTTTGTGTCAGTAGAAATGAAAGAAGGAGGTGTGCTTAAACGTGAGGTGGACAGGGAAAAAAATATTCTTTTTTATATACAGGAAGGAAGTCTGGAAGTAAACGGTACAAAAGCTAGTGCCCATCAGATGGTTGTTTTTGAAAATGATGGTGAGCTTCTGGAGGTTGCTGCTACTTCTGATTGTCGCTTTATCCTAGGTGCTTCTAAACCTATAGGTGAACCTGTAGCTTCGCAAGGGCCTTTTGTAATGAATAGTGAAGAAGAGTTAAAGCAAGCCATTGTGGATTACCATGAAGGGAAAATGGGCGTTTTAGAAGAGTAGGGGCATTAAGGAAAAAAGATGCTTTATGGAACATAAAAGTTAAAATTAGCATTGATAGGAGCATATTAATATTAAAAATATGCACCTCTTAAGACTTTCTTTAATGTTGTTTGTCGCAATATTGGCCTGTTTGCCTTCCCAAGCACAATCTGATAAGGGCGAAATGCCACGTTCTGTTATGGCTGATGAAACTAAGCTAGTCTTAAATGGTGAGGGCACGAGAAAGAAATTTTGGATTAACCTTTTTGATGGGGGACTGTACCTGAAGGAAAAGTGCAATGATGGCATGCGGGTTACATTGGCGAACGAGCCTATGGCTATTAAGCTAAAGGTTACCTCTGAATTGGTTACCGGAAAAAGGTTAGAAGAAAATATCCGCTCAGAGTTTGCCCGGGTTACGAATAATCAGATTGAACCGCTAAAGGCTCGAATCAATGCATTGTTGGAAGTTTTTAAGGAAGATATTGTTATAGGAGATATTTTTGACTTGGTTTATATTCCTGAGAAAGGCTTAGAGGTATATAAAAACAACTCCTTGCGGACTAGTATTAGAGGACTGGATTTTAAGCAAACTGTTTTTGAGACCTGGTTTGGTAATGATCCTGCAGACGCTAAATTTAAGAAAGGGATGCTGGGCAGCACCTCTTAATTCAGCCAGAGAAATCCTTGGGGTAAATGTTAAAGTTTTGGTAATTAGTATGATTTTAAGAAGTTACCGTTGTTGTTAGTGAAAAATTTCCATCTTATTTTGTAAATTTGTCTTGCAAAGGCATTATTTGCCATAAAAAGAACGTTACTTTCTTTATAAAAAGGAGCTTTTACATTAAATTTCCAGCTTTTAAAAAAATCGGAATAGAATAGGATGAAAAGAATAGTTTTAAATTTGCTTTTGGTGTTTCTTGTTACAGGAACCGCTTTTGCTCAGGACGCACCTGCTACCCTTCATCAGAAATGGGAAAATATCATAGACAAGTCTAATTCCTACCAGCATTATAAGGTAGTGCAGAAAACAGATCTCAATGATTTTTGGAGGAACGTTCAGGATACGCTTACCCAAATGAAAATGCAGCTTGCAAATGAGCAAAATCAGATTGTACAGCAGCAGGATCAGATCACGCAGCTTCAAAATGAAGTTAAAGATATTACAGCCAATTTGGAAGCCGAAAAAGCTGAAAAAGAAGAAATCCTTTTTCTCGGAAATTCAATAAATAAGTACACCTATGCCAACACACTTTGGATTATCGTAGGGTTGATTTTTCTTGGATGTGCTGTTTTGTTCTTCCTGTTTAAAAATAGTAATCGGGTTACTAAGCAAAAGATTGCAGATTATGACCACCTTTTCAATCGCTTCGAGGACTATAAAAAGAATACAATAGAGAAGGAAAGAAAGTTGAAAAGGGAGTTGCAGACGCACATCAACCTTATCGAAGAATTGAAAAATAGAAAGAGTAAAGTATAGGTATATCTTATTGAAATTTAAATTATTATATCCCTGTACTGCCTGGTGCAGGGATTTTTTTTGATCTTTTCAGTGCAATACAGATGGTTGGTATTGCATATTTCAGGCTTCAGGTAAATAGAAATCCCTAAAATATTAAGCCAAAGCTTTTTTATAAAAATTTAGAGTTGAACAGTCATAGACCCTATTCGTTTATCTATTATAGGAATTTTTGGTAATGGATAAAATATCACTTCAAAGGGTCAACGGAGTAATTTTCTTTCTTTTTGCGACTATTGCCGCTTTATACATTGGGTCTGCGTTTTTTATACCCTTGGTGGCGGGTATTTTTATTGCCACTTTGGTAGGGCCGCTTTGTCAAGCGCTTGAGAGTAAGGGAGTGGGTAGGCTGTTGTCTTCTTTACTGGTAACTCTATTTGTCTTTTTTGCTACCTTAGGAATTGGTATTTTATTAGTTGTTCAATTGCGGCAACTGATAGATGATTTGCCTCAATTAGAGCGAGAGTTGGAAAGCTTTCTCCGTAGGGTACAAGCATATGTTTTTTCTCAAACAGGCTTTTCGCCTGAACAGCAAAGGCAATTTATCCTGAATAGGTCAGATCAAATTTTGGCTCAATTGGAGAGTGTGATCCAAAAGGTTTTAGGGAATATCTTTACCACTACCCTTCACTTCCTACTGCTGATGGTTTATTTGTTCCTGTTTCTTTTAAAAAGGCACAAGTATGAGACCTTTCTCCTTATGTACCTGCCACAATCTAAAAAAGAGAAAGGTAAAGAGGTTATAGCCAAAACGACCCATGTAGCCCATCAGTATTTATGGGGGCGCATTCAAGTGATGACTTTGTTAGCTATAATGTACTTGATCACTTTTTGGATTTTTGATTTACGCCACATGGGTTTATTGACACTTTTTGGGGCTTTGGTTACTGTTATTCCTTTTGTTGGGCCTTTTGTAAGTGGTATTGTTCCTGTTGCTATGTTCATAATTGCAGGAGAAAGTATCAGCATTGTTTTGCTTTTCGCTTTCGTTGTACTTATCGTACAATTGATTGAAAGCTATATTTTTGAACCAATTATTATGGGTGCAGAGGTTCATTTGGCGCCTATTACCATTATTATTGCTATTATTTTAGGGAATATGATATGGGGGATTCCGGGAATGATCTTATTTGTGCCTATCTTTGCCATTGTAAAAATTGTTTCAGATCAACTGGAAGCTTTAAAACCCGTAGGCTGGCTTATTGGAAAACCCGAAAAGGGGCCAGGGGGAAGTATACGGAAAATGATCTTGGTCTTTGTTCAAAACGTCAAAAGGAGGAAATGACCTCTGCACATTAATGGTAGAAAAAATTCTAGATAACCTAAATATTACTGCTCTCAATAAAATGCAGGAGGCTTTTCTTGCCTCGGAAAACTTTAATAAAGATGTTATTTTACTATCTCCTACGGGAACTGGTAAGACCTTGGCGTTTTTGTTGCATGTAGTGCAGCGGCTTAAGCAAGGCAGTGGAGTGCAGGCCCTAATTATTAGTCCTTCCAGAGAATTGTCCTTGCAGATCGAACAGGTATTTCGCAATATGGGGACTGGGTTTAAGGTAGCCTGCTTTTATGGTGGGCACCCTATGAAATTAGAAAAGCAAAGTCTTATAGAACCGCCTGCGCTTCTGATTGGCACCCCTGGTAGATTGGCTGACCATTTAAGAAAAGGTAGTTTTGATCCTGTAAACATAAAGTCCTTGGTTTTAGACGAGTTTGATAAGTCTTTAGAGTTAGGGTTTGAAGATGATATGTCATTTATCATTGGTGAGCTTTCGGGGCTGAAAAAGCGTATACTTACTTCGGCTACAAAAATGGAGCAGGTACCGGCTTTTGTTAAAGCTGATCAACCAGTGACCATTGACTTTCTTTCAACTTCTACTCCTGACAAACTTACTATCAAGGTGGCAAAGTGCGACTCCAAATACAAGCCTGACAGTCTTTTTAACCTGGTGTGCGGTTTTCAGGGAGAGCAGTCCATCGTATTTTGTAACCACAGGGAGGCTGTGGAAAGGCTTTGTGCTTTAATAGCAGATCAGGGCGTGGGCGTAGAAATGTACCATGGTGGCATGGGGCAGGAGGAAAGGGAAAAAGCTTTAATTAAATACCGAAATAAAAGTGCGCAGGTGCTGGTATGTACAGATTTAGGTGCCAGGGGGCTTGATATACCTTCTGTAAAACATGTGGTGCATTATCAATTTCCTGTAGATGATACTGTCTGGACGCACCGAAATGGGCGGACTGCTAGGATGGGGGCTTCTGGTAGCGTTTGGTTGCTAATGACGCAGGACGAATATCTGCCTGCCTATCTAAAAGGTTTGCCAACGGAGGAAGAGGAAGTTTCTGAATGTGCGAGCCCGGTTTTGTCTGAATGGGAAACGGTTTATTTTGGTGCAGGGAGGAAGGATAAGGTCAATAAGATCGATATTGTCGGTGCTTTATATAAAAAAGGCCAGTTGTCCAAAGATGATTTGGGGTTGATCGAGGTAAAAGACAAAGCTTCATATGCCGCTGTCCGCAAAAGCAAATTAAAGAACTTACTCAAGCTCTTGGCGGGAGAAAAAATTAAAAACAGGAAGGTTAAATTCGGGATCCTTCGTTAAACCTAGGTTATGCATTAGAACTTTTTATTGTGTGGCAAAACAACAATGCGAGCGAAGTGGTTGGTTTAAAGTTGTTTTGCTGCTTAATCGAAAGTTTATTGCATATCTCAGGTTGAAAATTATTGTATTGAATGGGGGAGCTGCTTTTGCTTAAAATACAGTTTAAAGGTGGTGCCCTCGCCAACTTTGCTTTCTACTTCTATTTTTCCGCCCGCATTGTCTATCATTCGCCTTACGATGTATAGTCCTACACCACTGCCGTCTACGTGGTCATGCAACCTTCGGAACATCTCAAATATTCGGCTGATGTGTTCTTGTTTAATGCCCAAGCCATTGTCTTGAATTTTTAGTAAAATAAACCCGTTTGATGTACAGGTGGATATGTTGACCACAGGCGGTCTGTTCGGGTGGCTGTACTTAATTGCGTTATTTATTAGGTTGTAAAGTATGCTCCTAAAGTTTTTTTTCGTAAAGGTTATATTAGGAGCAGCGTCTACGTCTAAGGTGATTAAGGCACCTTTTTGTTTTATTTCTTGCTGAATTGTTTCTTCTATATTCTTTACCTCTTCTTGTACATTATTGATTACTTCGTTTTCTCCAAAGCTTTTTTGGGCTTTACTGATATCGGTCAGGTCTTGTATAGTGCCCCGGAACTTATTGATAGATGAAAATATAAAGGTTATAATTTCCTTGTATTCTTCATCAAAGTGCTCTTTCTCTTGTAAAAGTTCTTTTAGAGTGGATATTAGCCCTTCAATATTGGAGATAGGTGCCCTTAGGTCATGCGAAGCAGTATAAATAAAGTTATCTAGGTCATTGTTTATTTTTGTAAGCTCTTCGTTTTTAGTTAAAATGGTTTCTTTAAATTGCTTTTCTTCAGTTATATCCCTTACCTCGATGATTGTGGCTACAGGTTTGTCATTTTCAAAAATAGGGCTTGCAGCACAGGATACCGGAAAACTTGTGCCATCTTTTCTAAAGAAGACATCTTCATGGGCCCTGATTCTAGAGTTATCTGGAAGTGCTCGGTCTATAGGGCACTCTTCCATCGGATAAGGGGAGCCATCAGGACGGTGGTGGTGAATCATATAGTGCAGTGGCTTAGCACTTATTTCTTCAAAAGAGAACCCAAACATTTTCTCACCTGCCGGATTCATAAATCGGCAGAAACCTTTACTGTCCATTAAAAAAAGGCAAGAGGTTGCATTGTCCGTGATGGTTTTGTTTAGCTTGCTTTGATAGGCTAGAGCCTCACGGTTTTTCTTTTCTGAAGTTATATCCTGTTGTACACAAACAAATAATTTTCTCTCGCCAAGCTGAAGTGTAGAAATATTGCAATAAGTGGTAAAAGGTGTGCCATCTTTTTTAAGGTTTTCCCATTCCCCTTTCCAAACATCGTTATTTTTTAAATATTCTATGATGCTGTTTACTTTGCTTGAATTTTCTTCTTGCGGTAAATTGTTCTGTATGGTAACATGTTTTCCAATAAGTTCTCCTTCTTCATATCCAAACATCTCGTCTTCAGCCTTGTTGGTATAAAGTATATAGCCGTCAAGATCTACAAGGCTTACACCTTCAGCCATATTGTTAAGCACATGCGCTTGGAGCTTCAATGATTCTTCTGTTGACTTTTGGTCATGAATATCCGTTAGTGTGCCAAACCATTTTATAGCTTTGCCATGTTCGTTTTTCATAGGCAAAGCTCTTGCAATATGCCAACGGTACATTTGATCCGAGTCCCTTCTAAACCTATACACAGCCTCATACATTGTACCTTCTTCCCTTGCTTTTACCCATTCTGAAATAGCTTTTTGCAAATCTTCTGGATGAATGGGTGAGTCTCCTAACCTCGTATTAGAATTACCAAGCGTTAGCCCTGTATATTTTCTCCACTTCTCATTTACATATTCTAAGTTTCCTTCACTGTCTCTGATCCATACAATTTGAGGAACCGAGTCAGCTAATAATTTAAACCTGTTTTGACTTTCTTCTAAGGCTCTAGTTCGCTCCTTGACACGTAAATCTAGTTCTGCATTTGTTTTTTGAAGCTCTTGGTGTATCTCATCCAATTGCAGGTTTCTTTGATGGAGTGCCTGGTTGGTTTCCTGTAGCTGTAAATCTTTCTTTTTGCGTTCTGTGATATCTCTTATCCCAATAACTCTTACGCTTTCTCCTTTATACTGCATTTGCCTACCAATAATTTCAACAGGGAATACTGTGCCGTCTTTTCGCTTCCCCAGGGTTTCATAAGACGTTTCAGAAAGTGTTTTTACTTTCTCCAAAATTTTCGGATATTCTTCCTCCGTGGTAAACACTTTTATATGGCTGCCTATAAGCTCGTCTTTGCTGTAACCATACATTTCTGCTGCTACATGGTTAGCTTCTAGTATTTTAAAATTACTGTGTATGACAATTCCTTCAAAAGAAGCTTCTGCCAGACTTCTGAAATTTTCCTCACTTTGTGCTAGTATGGCGGTATTTATTTCTGTATAAGCTTGAAAAGCCAGATACTCTTTATATGTGTAATAGTCTTCAATTTCTTTTACCAGCACAATAATTTCTTCGGGGTCTGAAGTATATCTGGGGAGGAAATGAAAAAATGTATGCTTCTTAACATTGTAGGTTAAAACAGTGTCATCTACTACTACTCCTTCTTTAGGAATGTTTTCAAGCTGGTCGGTCTTAAGCTTTTCTATTATTTTTAACGCCCCCTCTACAGCTTTGTCTTCGGCTAGCTCTGTAAGTATATCTGCTGCGCGTTCTTTTAGAAATTGAAACCTTTCTTCTTCTGATAAATGACTAAAAAGGTTCAATAGGGGAAGCGCTACCTCTTTAGCCCTTTTTAAATCTTCTTTTACTACCTCGTCTAAATGATTGTCAAGTAGAAATCGTGCGTAGGATTGAAGCTTATATAGTTTTAAAAGTTTTTTGTTCATTTTCTGTTAATACAAAAAGCTATTATTCAAACCTGTATTTAAGGTTATTGTTTGGCGGAAAAGCTTTCAGCGATTAAAGCATTTTTTTTAATCTAATGCGCATAATGAAATTAGCCAAAATGAAGGTCGTTATTTTTTTCTAAATAATCCAGCCAACGTTTTTCCTAAATCATCAAGCTTACCAAGGTTTTCTCTTAGCGGTTGTAATACAGAAGGGTTTTTGTAGTCTATGTTATTGTTTACACCCAGTTGCATAGGGTACACCAATATAAAATTGTTTTCTTGAAAATATTTGTTTAGGTAAGAAGGTATTTTAGCCATTTTGTTGTGCCAAGAAGCAAGACCTTTTCTGCTAAGTATAATGAGCAAGTTGTCATTAGGTTTTACTTCGCGAGAAATGATAAGAAAGTCGTTCCAGTCTGAAAATTCCTTGAACTCGGCTTCTACTGGATGTTTGGCATGAATATCTTTTAGGTATGTAATAGTTGTTGACGAAGCGTAAAAGACCAATTTTGCGCCAGTGTTTCTTCCAATATTCCATACCCTGATCAACCAAAAAGGAAAACCTATTTCATTTTCAGCTTTTTCTGGCACTATGATCACATGTTTCTTGATCGTGGATAGTGGTTGAACCGATTTGTAAATCATAGTGGTGATGTTGCACCTGGAGAGGATGCCTTCTGTAAGCTGCCCTAAGAATGAATCGGTAATGCCTTTTTGTTTGTGCAGCCCTATGATCATGTCACTGATCTTATGTTCCCGGACTACGCTGTTTATGCCATTGGCAATGTTAATGTCGTAACGTAGTAATTGATGAAGGAAGTTGTCAGTTGCCGATGCTTTGACGGCGGCTTTGTCTAGGAGCTTTCTGGCATTTCTTTCAGCAGCGCCGTCTGTGCTGTTGTTGTTAATGATGTTTAGGGCGTATAAGCCTTCTTTGTTATGTTTAGATTTTACCGTTATACTGAGGTTGATCAATTCGTTGACACTTTCAGGATAGTTAATGGGTATTAAAATTCTCTCGGACTCATCCACTTCTTCTTCCTCTTTGCCAGAAGCTTCTTGCAATGCTATGTTTTGAGCTCCTTTTTGCGCTACGAATGATGCAATCGTGCAAGTAATTAGAATCATGAGTATGGTGCCATTCAGTACACTTTCATTCAAAAGCCGTATGGGGTCACCATCAGGAGTCTCGCCTATGATGATATTATATGCCACCAAAATGGCTGCCAATGTAGCTGCGGCCTGTGCATTGCTTAGTCCAAATATAAGACGACGTTGGTCTTTGGTGAATTTGAAAGATTTTTGTGTTAGCCAAGCAGCCAAAAATTTTGCAACAGTGGCAGTGGTTGTCATGGCTATGGCAACAATGATGGTGTCCAAGTCACGCACAAATGCTCTAATGTCTATAAGCATGCCCACGCCTATCAGGAAAAATGGTATAAATAAGGCGTTGCCGACAAACTCAATTCTGTTCATTAAGGCAGAGGTATGGGGGATAAGGCGGTTAAGTGCTAGCCCTGCAAGAAAAGCTCCAATAATGCCTTCCATGCCTGCTGCTTCAGCCAAGAAAGCTGCCAAAAAGACCATGCCTAGGACAAATATGTATTGGCTAATATTGTCATCAAATCTTTTGAAGAACCACCTTCCTAAAACAGGAAATCCCAGCAGTACCAAGATACCAAAAATCAGCACTGACATACTCAACCTTAACCAAAATTCGTGCGATAGCTCTCCTGTAGTCATGCTGACAATGACTGCTAGTACCAACAAAGCCAAGGTGTCTGTGATCATCGTGCCCCCGACAGTAATGTTTACTGCCTTGTTTTTGGATACACCCATTTTACTAATGATGGGATAAGAAATTAAAGTGTGCGAGGCAAACATACTGGCAAGGAGTACGGAGCTGGTCAGGGGGAAATCTAAAATATAAACCCCTACGGCAGTTCCTAGGATCATTGGTATTAAAAAGGTGTAGAGACCAAAAATGATACTTTTGTCGCTATTTTTCTTAAAGTCTGCAAGGTCTATTTCTAAGCCTGCTAAAAACATAATGTATAAAAGACCTACCGTGCCAAAAAGAATAATGCTACTGTCGCGTAGCATGAGGTTTAAGCCGTTAGGGCCTATTATTGCTCCCGCAATGATCAAGCCTATCAAGTGCGGTATCTTTATCTTATTTAGCAGGATAGGTGCAAAAAGAATGATAAAGAGTATTAATGAAAATATTAATATTGGGTTCTTTAAAGGAAAAGTTACCTCAAGCCCGGTTAGGAATATCAATGAAAAAAAATTAAAGTTTATTATACTTTCCATTCAAAGTAG
The DNA here is from genome assembly GCA_030913385.1 of Cytophagaceae bacterium ABcell3. Classification (NCBI taxonomy): domain Bacteria; kingdom Pseudomonadati; phylum Bacteroidota; class Cytophagia; order Cytophagales; family Cytophagaceae; genus Natronocytophaga; species Natronocytophaga cellulosiphila. The sequence continues at coordinate 4,354,342 of CP133159.1, read as the reverse complement.
CAAATGCTTCCATACAAAGTTATGAATTTTTTTATGTTTAAATAGTCAACTAGAATCTACAGCAGTACATGTATCAAGCCAAGGGGTAAAGATAGTTTTAAACTCTTTACATTTAACATTTCCTTTTGCACAAGGTTTTAGATTAAGGTAAAAAACAATAGACGGATATGAAAGTGAAGGTTTTGATGATGTTTGTAGGAGCATTGTTTCTACTAGGTTCATGTGGTGAACGCCCGGCAACCAGCGAAAGGAGAGGGCCTGCGCCTGAGGTGACTGACGCTAATTTGCTCAATGTAGTTGAGGAGGCATTGGCTGATATGAGAGATGTGGAACTGACCGGAGATCCGGATTATGATTTTGCAAGTCTGATGCAACGACATAAAGAGGCGGGTATACAAATTGCAGATGAACAAATAGCTAGGGGGGATGATGTGTTGCTTATTGAACTCGCCGAACGAGTGGTTCGGAATAGTGAGAGGGACTTACTAAGGTTTGAAGAGTTTACTGATGAGTTTACTCCTGAGGATGATAGAAGGACTTTTCGTGATGCAGTGAGCCGGTATTTGGAAGTGGCCGAAGATGAAGTGGGTGAAGTGGAAATAACTGGAGATGATATCGACAGCGAGTTTGCTCAAGCCATTGCCCTTCATCACGATCAGGGAGTAAGGCTGGCCAGGATCTATGAAACTTATGGACGCTCTGCTGAGCTTGTTGAGCTTGCAAGAAATATAATTGCTACCCAAGAAGCAGAATTGCACGCCTTAGATGCGTACATCAACGGTGAAGATGAGGATATTTAGTTACCTTAGGATTTTTTCTAGATAGGAAAGATGTTGAAGTTATTTTGCCACGCAATAGAAAGTTCAAATGCATATTTCAGGTTAAAACAAAAGCGTCTGCCGACTATCCAAGGCAGACGCTCCCTTGGTACCGGAAATTTATTTTTCCGTCAGAAGGGTATAACCAGAGAAAGTTTCAATCTGTCTATCTTAAAACCATTTATCAGGGTATTTTCTCAGTCCTGAAATGTTGTAGAGCAAAACGGCCACAATCAACAAGATGACAGCTCCCGTCCCAACCGGGAAAAGCACATACCAGTAGCCCATACTGGTAATTTTTTCACCCCCAATTACTGCTATTAATGCAGTTGCGCCTCCCGGTGGGTGGGTAGTTGATGTTAACTTCATTATTAATAGGGCCAATGAAACTGCCAATGCTGCAGAAATCCATAGTTCCGACACTGGCAGTAAAGCAATAGTAACACCAACCAAAGCTGATACGATATGTCCCCCCACCAAATTGCGTGGTTGAGACAATGGGCTCTTGAATTCTCCATAAAGTAGAATTGCAGAGGCACCAAATGAACCAATTAGCATGATAACTTCTCTTGAAGAGAATATTAAAGAATTAAGCAATCCTAAAATAGCTATTCCCATAAACCCTCCAAGCCATGAAAGCAAGTAGTCTAGCAGGTACACCTTGTACGCTACTTTGTACTGAAGCCTTAATTTTCTCACAAGTTTCGCCATTGTTGAAGAATAAAATTTTGTTTTGCTTTATGCTTTATTAAGTCTGTAGTATAAATTTTTGTTAACTGTAAAGTTAAAGAAATATTATTTTGTATGATATCAGTGTTATTACTTATATATTAGCTTTCGTTGTATAAGTATTTTTTATTACTTATAATGCGTGGATGTAACGAAGTATAATATGTGTTTTTGACTTGTGCTTAGGTTTTGTACGCACAATGTCTTTAGTTTGGTAAACTTTTTATATTATATAAGATTATTTATATATAGACGAAATATAGAATTTGACGTTATAGTTAGGTATTGCTTTTGTTTACTTTAAACCTTTTTTGATGAGATTTAATAAAGCTATTCTTTTTGTACTGTTTTTGTGCGCTCCAGTATTGTTTAGTTATGGTCAGAACCTGGCTGATAGTCTTGCTAATAGATACTGCAAAGAAGTATCCTTGGCAGATACTGTAACTAAAGAGTCTTTTGAGGAAATTTTACCTGATATTGACCATGAAATTTACTTCAAAGAGCCAGAGTTCGTAAAAACAGTAGCGGAAGAAATTGAAAAACAGAATATATCTTTTGAAGAGTTTTATGCCAATGTGTATAGCAACTTTTCAAAAAATTGTGAAGCTTATCAGGCGATATACCTCAGCAGTGAAGAAAATGAGCTGGAGTTGAAAAACCCTGATTTCTTTTTGGAGTCGTGGTGCGATTGCTTTGATAAGCATACTGAAGGTTTTATCGGCACTGGAGACTTGAGCAAGGTGATGAAAGACTGCAACGAAGAACTTACAGGAAAAAGACCATATAGAAGAAATGTGAAAAAAGAATTGAGAAGTAGGCATATGTCTGAAGAAAGCTTCTCAAATATGATTACCGCAGACTTTCTTACGCAGTGTGATCTAATTGTTAATCACATTTTCAGTGTACGGGCCGGTGAATTGGCCAAGAGCAGTAAACTATTGCAAGTTCATTTTCAGATGATGGAGAATAAATAAAGTTTATTTGTTTAGGGGGAAAAGTGAAGGGGGAAAGAATATGAAGTTTGTTTTTATATCTGACACACATGGAATGCATGACTTGGTTGAACTTCCTAAAGGGGATGTTTTGATACATTCCGGTGATGTGTCTCAAAAAGGTACGGAAAGGGAGATTAAAGACTTTCTGAAATGGTTTTCTAAACAGGACTATCAATATAAAATATTCATTGCCGGAAATCATGATTTCTTTTTTGAAAAAAAGCTGCCAGAGGAAATAAAGCCTTTAATTCCTGATAATGTTATTTACCTCGACGACAGTGGCACAGAAATTAATGGCTTGAAAATTTGGGGGTCGCCCATTCAACCTTGGTTCTACGACTGGGCTTTCCAGCGTCAAAAGGGGGAAGATATACAAAAACATTGGGACTTGATTCCCGACGATACAGATATTTTGGTCGTTCATGGTCCTGCATATGGTGTACTGGATAGCACTGTGTTTGACGAAAAAGTTGGTTGTAAGCAGCTTTTAAACAAGATAGAAGAGGTAAAACCTAAAGTGTTTATTTCTGGCCATATACATGAAGGCTATGGAATGGTGGAGCAAAATGGCATCAAATTTATCAATGCTTCGTTGTTGGATAAACATTACTTTTATAAAAACCAACCTGTGGTGCTTGAATTCTGATAGGATCAAGCACTACAGCTCAAGGTTAGTCAAGGTCGGAACCTCATTAGGTGGCACACACTTATGATTTTCTCAGCAGGCCCTATTTAATATTTAGTGCGATTTCGCCACGTGTTCTAAGGTAAATTTTCAGGTATTGTGTATCTGGGTCTGCTACAACTCCTAAAGGCTCAATGCTGTTTACCTTGCCTGTCATGGATACAACTTCTGATAGATCTTTATTAATGACAGAAGTTAGTGCCGTACAGGACTTTTTTAGCTCTTCGTCCAGCTCAAAAACCAACCTTTCGTTAATAAGGTCCTTAAAGTGGCTATGTTTTAACCAATCGGCTGTTTTCTTTAATATGTTTTTGGTCTCAAGGCTATAATCAAAGTCTTTGATTTTAATTTGCTTAGATTCTTCGTCATAGTAAGGTATGCCTGTAAACCATAATGTGCCATCTAGGGCTCCACTCACTTGCAGTTTTACAAACAATGCATTGCCTGAACCGCTGACCTTAATATCATTGACATATAGTTTTCTCTTTCCTATTTGAAAGACAGAGTCTGTATTGGCAGCGGCTAATAGCGAAGCCTCTTCAAAGGAAAGTCCGCCTGTAATGAGCAGGTCAAATCCTTCAGGAAAGGTAGACATTCTCTGGGGTTCGGGTACCTTTGTCAACGGTTTAGGCGAAGGTGTGTCTTTGTATAAAACTTCAGGTGCGGCTGTGAGTGCTGTTTTGATCTGTATTTTTTCCCCTGTCCAGTAATGTCGGATAAGTATATGTTTTGGGGGTTGAGGTTTATCCAAAGATTCTCTTGCAAAAAGTGGTGTTTGTTTAACTCTTGCCAGACAAGGTCCATGGTTTGAGGTAGATTTACATTTTGCTGGATTTGGTCATTTATTTCAGGCGTCAGGTCCGACAGAGCATTTTGTAGAGATTTTTTGACTTTATTGGTCACGTCAATGTTGATGGCCGTTAATTTGCAACGGTTTACCGGAACTATGTCCAATGGTTGGATGTGGTTTTTTAAATGCCAGTCCGGTGCAATGGAAAAATTGGCTGAAAAACCAATATTGTCAAGTGTTCGCTTGGGTTCTTTTATGCCACACGAAGTTGATACCAATGCGATAACCCGGGTTCTGCCTTCTGCTGCATACTTCACAGAAGTTTGTGCTACGACTTGGGCATTGTGCGTTGATAAAGTTATTGGGCTTCTTTCTGCATGGTATTTATATTGAAAGTCTTTGTTGATTTTTCCAGTTACCTGCACTTTTTCAGTTAGCCAATCATTTCCAGAAGAAATATTCTTGGGAATTAAATGATTTAATGTGTCTTCTAAAAAAGCTAAATCAATATTTACAGGTATGTTTATAAACGATTGGTGGTTGATAGGTATGTGGGACAAGGTGTCAGATACCGAGGGTGCTGACGGGCTAATTCTTTTGTTGCAAGAGTGAAAGAAAGGAAAAGTCAGCAACACTGCAAGAGCGAAAAAAGTACTTTTTACCATTATTGCATTTTTAAATAGATGTCTCATATAGGGTGCGCTGAAAAACGCCCGAAATATTGATCTGTTTATATTTTATTATGAGGTATAGGTACAAAGTTTTTTGGTCTTCATGTAAGGCCATGCGTAGTGTAGCCACAGGCATGCTTTGTGGCTACGCACACTTGTGACTTCTTCAGCAGGCACTAATATATAACTTTTAAATCTTTTACTTCCATATGGGCAATATCTGAGCAAAGGTCAATTGGATCTTGATAACAATCTATTCAATAAGTGGGTTTCTTATTTGCTTAAAAAGTAATTCGTATGAATAGAACTTCCTTCTGCATGGTGATTTTTTTATTTTCAATAATACTGCTGTCGGCCTGTCGGGAAAGGCATATGCCTACAGATGGGGGGCGCTTGGGTGATGAAGTGCCTGGGCATGTCACAGCTTCACTTTCTGAGTTAATGTTTCAATCATTGGAACAGATGAGGGCCATGGAGCTTACAGGAGACCCTGATTATGATTATGCCTCTTTGATGGTCATTCACCATCAAGTAGGTATTGCCATGACAGACTATCAAATAAGACGGGCGCAGGATACCATTCAGGTGGAAGTGTCCAGAGATATACAGGCTGTTCAGGAGCGGGAGTTGGACTATTTTTCGAACTACATTCATGCAGTTCATCCTATGCCTAGAAATGGGGCGCATTTGCCCGAACTGGAAAATTTTCTTCAGGAATTTGAAGAAGAAAAGGCAGCAGTAGATACGAAGGATGATGTTGAGGAAGATTTCCCTGCACTGATGATTTTACATAATGAAAAAGGGATTCAACTTGCCAATTTGCAAATGGAACACGGAAGGGTAGAGGAGGTGGCCGCAGTTGCAGAAGAGTCTGCAAACATAAAGCAAAGCCAGATTGAAACCCTTGAGGCACTTCAGGCCGGGGAGTAAGCTGTAGCAAAGGTGGAATACCCTGTAAAATCAGAAGCCGCACTGCGAGGAGTGTGGCTTTATCAAGATTCTGGCTCGTCTGGCATAGCATCCTCTTCATCAAGGGCATTTTCCCTTCGGGTTTGGATCTCTGCACTTTCATAAGTTTCACCATCTTTTATCTCATCGGGCATATTTATCCTAATGCTCTGGTGAAACTCTTCATGTTTTATATTGCTGTAGTTTTCTACTTCCACTTTTCCTGCTTTTTCTACATGCATCCATTTCATTTTGGCGCCGGCGGAAAATTCTACATCAGGTTCCTCTAGCGGTTTGTCTGATTTGAGTTTTTTGCCTTTCTCCATGCTATTTATTTCTCTTTGCTGGTTTTTGTTTCTCCTGTTTTGGTGTTTATTATTTTCTTGACCCACCTTTTGGCTCCTGCCGCTTTTCTGAGTATGATATTCCTATGGGTGGTTTCATTTTTCACTTCACCTTTTTTCTCGTCTTTGATGACGTTGTGCTTTTTTGTTTCAGAGGCAGCAGAAATCTCTGCTATATACCTACGGCCCTTTTCGTCTCTCTTTTCGTCTTCTGCCATAATTAAGCCTTGCTAAATGTGTCAAGATTTTGAAATTTTCTCTCCCGCTTTCTGAACCAGTTCTCCTGCTTTGTTTTCGCCTAAAGATTCCCCAGCAGATTGGATTTTTCCCCCTACTGTATTTGACTTTTGTCCATTGGAAGCGTTTATTTTATCCAGAGGGATAAGGTTTTTAAGCGCATCTGGGTTTTCGTCCAGGTACTTAAGGGTTCTTAACAGTATGTTTTCAACCCGTTTCAGTCGAACGTTGAGGTGGGCTTCTGCTTCAACCTCTTTTATCTCCAGCTTTACCTTTTCTATATGTACTTTGGTTCCTACTTCAATATTGACAAAGTTAGCAAGTTGGGCTTTGACAGAAATTTCAGCGTCAAGGTTTTCTACATCTAACTTGATTTCGCCCACTTTAAGCTTGGGAACATCAAGGATTACATCAGGTTCAGGCACTTTTTTCTCAGACGAGATATCAAAGTCTTTTTGTTCTTCGTGGCTGTTGTTTTTCTGGTCTTCTGACATAAATATTTGTTTTTTATAAGGTTAAAAATACAAAGGGGACAGGCCGCTTAACTGGCGGCCTGTTTAGTTCCTTGTCCTACTCCGCTGAGTGTGCCTTTGGCGCCCTCACCAATGCTTCCCGTGGCACTTCCGGCGCCTTCACCGATTTGCCCGGTAGCCTTTCCGGCACCTTCGCCAATTGGCTTTAGCACTTCAGTAAGCATATCAGCATTGTTGTCGAGCATTTCCATTACTCGAACCAGTACGCTTTTGACCCTTTCCAAACGTACTTGCAGGTATGCTTCGGCCCTTACACCCGTTATGATTACCTCTACCTGATCGAGATGGGCATGAACCCCGGCGTCTATATGTACCAGGTTCAGGGCTTCTACATGAAGGTCTACTCTTGCATCAATGTCTTCTACATTGATACGAATTTTATCTACTTTTACCTCAGGCACCTCAAGTATTACATCTACCTCTGTGCCATCTATTTCAGAAGGAAAGCCTAACGTATGCTTTTGTAGCTTTATTCTTTCCTCTCTGCTTTTCTCCTTCTGAGGTTTGTCTTCTGGTGTTACGTCTACCTCTGTTTTATCCTGGTTTTTCTTTTTCAGCTCCAGGTTCTGCTGCTTGTTGTTATTTTCCTTCCGCTCTCTTTTGGCTCTGTTTTCGTCCTTGTCTCTCTTTTTGCTCTTGTCCCTCGTAAACAGTTCTTTCAGCTTCATCCCTCTAGTATTTATGTTGTTATGTTTGCAGACATACTTCTGCTTTTAATATAGTGACGGCTTAGTGTTTTAGAAGACGTTTACATTTTTAAGCATCTTCTTTATGCCGACACCTAATTTAATGTTGCTAATGGCGTCTCCGGCTTTAGTCACTATGCCCTTAGCTCCTTGTCCCACACCTTGAAGAGTGTCTTTAGCACCTTGGCCGATGCTTCCAACTGCGCTTCCTGCTCCTTTGCCAACTTCACCAGTGGCTTTTCCTGCACCCTCTGCCACTGGTTTAAGTAGTGACTTCAGGATTTCAGGGTTATGGTCTAGTGTCTGAATCGTTCTGTTAAGAATTGTTTTGACCCTTTCCAATCTTGCCTTCAGGTATGCTTCAGCCCTTACCCCTTCGATTTCGATGTCTACTTTGCCAATGTGTACATTAGCACCGACATTAACTTTTACGAAATCAGCAATTTTGGCATTGACTGATACATGAGCATCCAGATTGCGTACTTTGACTTTTATTTCGTCAACTTTTACCTCCGGGATGTCAAGTATAACATCTGGCTCGGTTGGTTTGTTATCAGAAGTTTGTATTGTTCCTGATGAGTTCTTTTTTTGCTTCTCCTCGTCTTTGTCCTTTTTGTTGTTCTTGCCCCACATAGCCTTTCAAGTTTAGCATTGCACCATTAAACGGGGGACTGTTTATTAGACTTTTAGTCCCTTATAAGGAAAACAAAAATAATAGGCGCATGTTCATTAAAGCAAAATGAAACTTATAGCGTGTAGGGGAGAGGGGGAATATGATGTTTGCTGCTTGTTTTTATTTCTGTTTATACATCCAGCGAAGAAAAAGAGAAAGCGCTAATACTCCTATAAGTAAAATAATTATTGAGCCAATAGTTACGTTTTCGAAAGCCATAATGGTGAAGGATTATTCTTTTATAAAGATACTACTTTGGCCTAAGTTTGCAAAGGAAATTTTCGGATCTTGTTTTTGAGCAAATGAAAAGCCACTCCGGTTAGAAGTGGCTTTATTCGGTTAATGATTAATACAATATTGCATCTTCACCGTCATGCTGCCCATCTTCGTATTCTCCTTTCGTTTCATCACCAGCATTATCACCCTCACTGGCAATATGTAGTTTCAAAAAGATACTATCTCCTACAACTTCAGCTCCCCACATTTCTCTTTTGTGCATCAACCTATTATTATATTACCAGATGCGGTACAGCATGTTTGAAAAAAATACAGGTAAGGCAGGGGCAGGCCTAGAACCGCTTCGTGCAACGTCTCTACCTATACCACGGCCTCAAGTAACCCGGTCACAAATAAAAACGAACAAATGGCAGCTATATCCCCGAAAGCGAATACCATTCCAGCTGTTGTGCGTTCTTATAAGTCTGCTGTAACCAAACACGCTAACCGGTTGGGTTTAGAACATGCCTGGCAACCCCGGTATCACGATCGTATCATCCGAAATGAGACAGAATTCCAACGTATTTCGAATTACATTAAAAACAACCCAGCGAAATGGAAGGATGATAAATTTTTCGCAGCATGAGAGTTTTATTACACCCTTGTTGGCGGGGTAAAGTCGCCATCATCTGGTTGCTAATTGGCATTTAGCATAAAGAAACAAGCTCAGTTTACAAACCGAGCTTGTTCTGTAAGTATATAAAAACTAATTCTTGATGATCTTAAGTACCGAGATATTTTCCTTTTCTAGGACTTGCACAAAATAAATACCATTGCTGAGTCCGGAAAGATTAACATTATAGGTGAACACGTTGCCAGTTTTTTCAGCTTCAAAGGATAAATGTTCTCCTCCTGTAACGTCTAGCACCTTTATTTGTACAGGGCCGTTATAACTACTGTTTACCTCCAATGTAGCTTCAGCGTTTACTGGATTAGGGTAAACTTTAAAGCCGCTGTCCATTTCTTCAGCATTTACGCTGGTAATGATAACTTCATGTTCGTCTGACATAATTTTACAGCCTGCCATTACCTCTATTTTTACACTGTACATACCTGACGCTTCAGCAGTCATAGATCTATTGGTTTCACCATCTAGTCGTTCGCCGTTTCTATACCATTGGTATGATATCCCTTCGGAAGCTGTTAGCACGTTGTCTTCAGTCAAGACATATACATTAGGTTCTTCAAAAATCACAGTTACAGGTTCTGAAACATAAACTTTCCCGTCAACCTCAATGCGTACATGGTAGTCTCCGCTGCCTAGCCTGTCACTTTCAAAGATTCCGATACTGTAGGCCCTCTCATTGATGTTGTCCAGGTGATTCCCATCTTTATACCAGTAGTAGGTTGCGTTTTCTTTGTTAGGTACGCGTAAAGTAACTCTTTTCCCCGGGCATACCACAAACCTTCCATCATCGCCTGGCTGTAGGAAATTACCATCTTCATCTCGGACAATAAGGTCTACAGGTTTGGGGTCAGGGTCTTTTCTGACAATTGTAAAGTATTCATCAGTCACTATGCTGTCCTCGCAAAGAGAACCGAGAATTAGCCTATAAGAGCCGGCCTTCGAAATTGGAAAATCCCAATGCCAAATTGGCTCATCTAAAGTGTAACTCCATTCAATAAGATCTTCTCCTGTTTCTTCATGGACAATTTTATACAAATGACCAGCTATATTGTAAGTAAACCCTATATCTATAGTCGTGTCTTGTGATATCTCAATAATTCCGTCAGGCGCAAGACTTGCTTGTTCAGGGGCTACAGGAGTGACAATGTCTAACGTGTCAATTGTTTCAGCTATAATTCCTTCTTCTGGATGTATGGCCCTTACTGTAAAAATATTGTATCCTAATGGTGCAGATGGAGCAGTTGAGGGAAACTCCAATGGGAATCTCCTTTCATGGCTTTCTATCGGCCCCAAGGTAGTTTCGTGAGAGCCGACAAATTGTATTTCATGAACTCCCGTAAAAGTTATATCTCCCGACACATCTCCTTCCACATCAAAACCAAGTTCGAGGGGGCCATCTATAAGGCATGCAAAGTCATTGGCGCTAGGTATATGTAAATTTGTGATCTGTAGGTCTGGCAATGGAGGTTCATCGGTACGGGTTATAGTAAAATAGCCGTCAGTTACCACACTGTCTTCGCATAGTGACCTGCCAATTAGCCTGTAAGTTCCCGGTTCTGAAACATCCATGGTAAAATGTTGTATATGTGGTGGGTCTGAGATCATTTGCCAGTCGGTAAAATCCTCGCCAGATTCTTCGTGCACAATTTTAAAGAAATGTCCAACACCTCCACGTCCTCCGTCAACAACAATGGTGAAGTCGAATATAGTATCTTGGGAAATTTCAAAATCTACTTCTGGATGTGTAAACCCGGCATTTTCTACATCTACCTTTTGGACTACTTCGAACGAGCGACTGGATGTGAGTAGGGTATCACCGCCATTTATTGCGGCTACAATAAATAGGTGGTTTATAGTTGGGGAAGAAGGAAAACCTAAATCTGTGAACTGGTCTGTAAAGCTTCTTTCGTTATAAGGAATGGTGTCTAACCTGTTTTCAACAAAGGTCATCCATGAGTGTCTGTGAAAAGCCGTGAATTGTACGTCTTCCGGTACTTCGCCTTCCACATCAAATGCGAGTTCATATTTTCTGTCCTCGTCCAGACACACCCGGTCGTCATGGCCTACAATTCTTATGTTGGTGATTTCGAACTGCGGTTCTTCGTTATTTATGTCATTTGCTATGGCTGTAGCTTTCGTTGAGAACAATAATAGAAGCAATAGTAGATGGAACTTTAAAGGTTCTATCTCGGAAAATATGCGTGTAAGTTTCTGCATGACAAATAAAGTTTGTGATAAAGTGAGTTAAATGAAAGTATCAGTTTCCGAGTTCACGGTCAAAAGCAAAAAACTTTTGTTAGCTGGTTGTTAGTTTTTTATCTCATGTCGATTAGGGTTTGTATTTGGGAAAACCGAGTGCAGTATAAAATGTTTCATTTTTGGTTGTGGGTGCTATTATGATTGGTGGGTAATGGAAATTGCTAGTTTTTTAGTAATCTGGAAGGGGGTTACTTGCAGCTTTACAAAAGGGGAAGGGGTAGGAGGCCTAAATTGCTTAAAACACGACAAGCTTGGCCAAAGATGCCAAGCTTGTCGTGTTTTTTTGAGAATTTGATAGTATTTAATTCTTGATGATCTTAAGTACCGAAATATTCTCATTTTCCAGAACTTGCACAAAATAAATCCCATTGTTGAGTCCGGAAAGATTAACATTATAGGTGAACACGTTGCCAGTTTTTTCAGCTTCAAAGGATAAATGTTCTCCTCCTGTAACGTCTAGCACCTTTATTTGTACAGGGCCGTTATAACTACTGTTTACCTCCAATGTAGCTTCAGCGTTTACTGGATTAGGGTAAACTTTAAAGCCGCTGTTCATTTCTTCCGCATGTACGCTGGTAATGATAACTTCATGTTCGTCTGACATGATTTTGCAGCCTGCCATTACCTCTATTTTTACACTGTACATACCTGACGCTTCAGCAGTCATAGATCTATTGGTTTCACCATCTAGTCGTTCGCCGTTTCTATACCATTGGTATGATATCCCTTCGGAAGCTGTTAGCGCGTTGTCTTCAGTCAAGACATATACATTAGGTTCTTCAAAAATCACAGTTACAGGTTCTGAAACATAAACTTTCCCCTCAACCTCAATGCGTACATGGTAGTCTCCACTGCCTAACCTTTCACTTTCGAAGACACCAACACTGAATGCCCTTTCATTGATGCTTTCCAGGTGTTCCCCGTCTTTGTACCAGTAGTAAGTAGCGTTTTCTTTATTAGGAACTCGTAAAGTGGCCCTTGCGCCTGGGCAGATAACAAACCTTCCATCATCGTCTGGCTGTAAGTTGTTTCCATCTTCATCTCTTACTACAATCTCTATAGGCTTTTCTTCTATTTCTCTATGTTTGATCGTAATGAACCCATCAAGTCTGATACTGTCGAAGCACACTATTTCACCATCACTTGATACGCCTCTTCCGTACAACCTATAGGTTCCATCTTCAGAGATGGCTTCAGAAAAAGTAGCTGCGCCTAGTCTGTGGGTTACCCAGTCGGTAATACTGCTTCTAGTTTCTTCATGTACCAGCTTGTATTGTATCCCTTCAACTTGTTGTCCTGTGGGGGTGACCTCTACAAATTCACCTTCTTCTGGATTTATATATACAACCTCGTCCATTACTGTCCTGGTTTCCTCGCCACCGAGTACTGTGCCTGAAAGGTTGGCATTGGTCGGAACTTCAATGATTTCAGTAAATAATGTATCGCTTTGCTCGATTGTACCATTGTCCCTCGCTTCTATAAAAATACCATAGTCGCGATTCGCATAAGGGATATCTTCTGGAAAGCTCAATAAAATTTTATTGTTATCCGTGGCAGGAGTGCTACCAATTTCTGTAGAAGCAATCATGTCTGCGTCCGTCATCATGGCATAAAAAACAGTCCCCTCTGGGAAAGAGCCCTCCGTTTCAAACTCTAAGTAATAATCTTCTTCACGGTCAAGGCAGAGCACCCCGTTTTCAGAAGCTGGTAAATTGATGCTAGTGATTTGGCCCTCTCTTTCTTCAGTCCGTATAACAGTGAAATATTCATCAGTTACAACACTGTCTTCACAGAGAGATTGGATGACCAGCCTATAGGTTCCCGGTTCAGAGATTTCAGCATTTTGAACTATCACTGGAGGGTCTGGGATTCCTGCCCAATGGGTCAAATCTTCACCGGACTCTTCGTGTACAACTTTAAAAAGGTGGCCTATGCCTCTTTCCGCAGGGTCAGTACCCATGTAAAGTTCTATAGTAGTATCTTGAGTTATTTCAATTTCAGAAGGCATGCCCAAAGCAGCAGTTTCTATATCAATATGCCTGACAATATCAAAAGACTGGGTGTCCGCTGCTATTGTCTGGCCATCTTGTATGGCTTTCACCACGAATAAGTGCCTCCCGTCTGGAGAGGATGGAAAGTACTCTTCTGGAAATTCTCCGGGTATACTCCGTTCCTCGCTTGAAACAGTATCAAGATTGTAATATGCGACTGAAAGATAAGATATTTGGTATTCTGCCGTAAACTCTACATCGTCCGGAATGTCTCCTTCTGCATCAAAAGCTAGATCGTACGACAGGTCTTCGCCCAAACATACCAGTTCATCGTGACCTGAAATTCTGATGTTCGTTATTTCGAATTCTGGCTCATCTTCTTGGGTTACGGTAAAATAATCATCCGTTACCACACTATCTTCACAGAGGGATCTTCCTATCAGTCTATAGGTGCCTGGTTCGGAAACTTCAATAGATTTGTTAATGAATGGTGGATCAGTGATCATTTGCCACTCCGTTAAATCTTCACCGGACTCCTCATGAACTATTTTAAAAGAGTGGCCAATGCCCCCACTTCCTATGTCTACACTAAGGAATAGGTCCAGAATAGTATCTTGCGAAATTGCAAAATCCTCTTCGGGAGACATGATTTCAGCATTTTCTACATCTATCTTTTGGACTACTTCGAACGAGTTACTGGATGTGAGTAGGGTGTCATCGCCATTTATTGCCGCTATAACAAATCCGTGGTTTGTAACGGGGGAAGAAGGAAAGCCTGAATCTGTAAATTGACCTGTAAAACTTCTTTCGTTATAAGGAATGGTGTCTAACCTGTTTTCGACAAAGGTCATCCATGTGGACCTGTGAAAAGCCGTGAATTGTACGTCTTCCGGCACTTCGCCTTCCACATCAAATGCAAGTTCATATTTTCTGTCCTCGTCTAGACATACCCGGTCATCATGGCCTACAATCCTAATATTTGTGATTTCGAACTGCGGTTCTTCATCATTTTGTGCGTTGAGTTTTTCATAAGGTGTAATTATAAGTAGCGTTAGAAAGACATACTTTAATGTGAAAAATTCTGGTACAGTTTTTCTCATAATCTGTTTTGTTTGGTAAAAATTAACAATTCAGTTTAATCATCCGTGAGCTACGGGCATGGGACTATAATAAAAGTGGCTTTTGGTAACCTTGGATAGATGTTATTTAGAAGACGAAGTTTTATTGACCATCTGACTCTTTATTAAACCTGAAATATGCATTAGAACTTTCTATTGTGTGGCAAAATAACTTCAAATCAGACGCTTCGCTCGCATTTGGTTAACCATGTTTTAGCTTTTGCCGATTAATTTCCTGCTATGTATAATTGGGTTAACAGGATAGTGTAGAGATTGTTTGAGGTAAGAGGGGTATAAAAAAAAGCCTTTGCTGGAAACAAAGGCTTTTAAAAGGAGTGTTTTTAATTATTTGCTTAAGTATTTTGTATATGGTCTGCTTGATGTCGCTTCGTCGCCCGGTCTGGCTTGATACCACATGATTAACCTGCGGGAGCTAACTTCCAAGATATTGTAGATGCCTTTTCTTTCACCTTCATCAATGATAAGCTGATCACGGTTAATTTTGAAGTAAGCAGTATCTGTTTGAGCTGTTTCGGTGAAGATAATAGTCTTTTCGTGTTTGTCTATGGTAATGACCTGATGCGGATACTCAACATTCCTGATGGTCGTGTCAGGAAGATTGGTTGGTTGGAATTCAATACTGTCAGTTTCCCATCTGCCATGTAAACGGTCTTTAAGCGTTACTTCAGGGCTTCCGCCAGTACTTGGCCTGTCTTCAATCTCTTGGTCCTCTTCTGGTACCGGATCTTTTTTTGAGCAAGACCCAAATGTGAACAATGCTGTGAGGCCAAGTAAAACTATCGCTTTAAGGGTATAAGAACTCATTTTAAAATTGTAGGTTTTTGTAAAAATACACTATTTTGGAATTTTACAAAAGGTTTTTGTGTGAATATAACAGTCGTTATATTATTTTGTACTTTATTAATTTGGGGTTTGGGAAATGGCATAATATACTTTAAACAAAATAGTTCGATTAGCTAGTGTCAAAGAAAATACCTATTTATAGTATCAATGAATTTAGCCATAACAAATTGGCCAATGTCAAATATCAAGTAGAGGTCTTTGATGCTAATCGACATTTTAAAGTTGAATACCCACACAGGCACCATGGGTTTTATGAGGTGCTTTTTTTGACTAAAGGTTCAGGAAAACATGTTATAGATTTTCAAACCTATGTTATTCGCCCTTATAGTGTTTTTTTCCTGTCGCCGGGTCAAGTCCACACCTTAGAACTGTCAGATGACATTAAAGGGTATATATTTCTGTTTACTTCTGAATTTTACCTTTTCAACAAGCATAACAAAAACAGGCTGTTAGAGCTGCCTTATTTTTATCATTTGCAGGCAGAAACACCGCCGCTTTACATAGAAGATCCCGCAGATTGCCAAACGCTTGTGTCTTTATTTAAGTCAGCTTGTCGAGTACTTGATATTGAAGATCAAGAAGATAAAGAGGAGTCGCTCGCTGCATTGTTGGACTTGATTTTGCTCCACTGTAAAAGGTTGTATCCTAGTGTATCAGTGACTGGAAGTGCTAAAAAAGGGCGTTTGTTGGTAAAAAGGTTTAAGCAGCTTATTGAAGAAAACTATCAATATAACTACTCTGTAAGAGACTATGCGAATATGCTTGCCGTAACCCCGGGTCACTTGACTGAAACAGTAAAAGAGCTGACAGGAAGAACCTCTAACCAGCTTATTCATGAAAGGACTATTATAGAGGCTAAAAAACTGTTACAATATACTGAGTTAACAGTCACACAAATCTCACACGAACTTAACTTTAAGGACCAGTCTTATTTCGGCCGTTTTTTCAAAAAGCATACTGGTGTCACTCCTGATGAATTCCGTAAGCAATAGAGATGATGACAAAATCGGTTATTTATCAAAAGGAGGGGATTGTTAATGGTGGGATAAAATAAGCCCACAACTAATAAAGTCATGGGCTTAAATTTATATTCCGACTTAATTATGGTCTGGCTTAATGTTTGGGTTGTCAGGGTTTGTTACCCGCTTTTTTTGTTGCTCTTTACCTTTTTCAACCTCCACATCTTGTCTTTTTACCCGGTCTCTGATTGTTTCTTCTTTTTCCTTGACATCTTTTTTAAGATGGACTTCTTCTACGACACGGGCTTCCTTGTTTACTACAGGAACTTCTTTTTTCTCTCTGGCCTCTATGGATCCCTCTTTGAAGTTTTCTAGCTCGGCTTCAGTAGCTTTCCGATTAACTGGATTCCTCTCTACATTAATCTTTTCGGTTCTTAGCCTTAGTTTTTCCTCTACCGGCTTGTCTATAATACGGCTGCGCAATTTCACGCCTCCAGTATCTACTTTTTTCTTCCCGACATTCATTTCTTCCTCTATCACAGGAATAGTTTCAGACTTGTCAGTTGTTCTCTTTGAGCCAGTTTTTTCCTGATATCCTTTGTCTTTCTTTAGCTTTTCATCAATATCTACAGCACCGTTTTCATCAAGGATTCTGGCAGCGGTTTCAGCTTCTTGTGTTGACTTGCAGTGTACTGTAACCAATGTGCCTCCTGTTCTTGCGGCGTGGCTGTATGTGCGGGATTCTTCTGTATCTCCAAATAGGTTGTTGAAGAACTTTGAGAAGCTATCTTCCTCTTTCTTTTCACTTTTGGCGATGTTCTCTGGATGTTCTTCTCCCGCAATATCAATATTGTTAATTGGTATCCCAGCTTCTATTAGCTCCTGGGCAGCAATGTGTGCTTTGTCTGAGTAGTTAAATAATCCAACAACTGTTTTTGCCATAGTTTTTTTAGTTTAATTTTTGTTTCCCTTGTTTTTACCTCGCTCTACTTCTACCTCTTCTTTTCGAAGGGTTACTTTTTGTTGATTGGCACTGGTTGTTTTCTTTCTCGTTACCCTTACCTCTTCAACAAGTACTGTACGTTTTACAACTACTTCCTTTAGGACACTTATAACCGTGGTGTTCCCCTCATTTCGAATGGCAGGAGGCGGCTCGTCTACAAATTGATTTACCTCCACCCGTTCTACTTCCAATTCCTCATTTACCACAGGTACATCTACTTCAACCTCTTTTTCAGTTACATGCTTGTAAATGTGCACACTGCCGGTTTCTTTCGTTTCTTTTTCTACTTTTACCTGCTCTTCTATAACCGGAATTCTCTTTTCTTCCGGTTGAAAGTCTTTTGTCTCCTTTTGTTTACGGCCCTGGCCCGATGAATAGTCCATGTATCATTCGTTTGCTCATGTTCTGATATAGTAACAAAGGTATATGGGTAAAGTGTTTGAAAAGTGTTGTGTATAAGTTTAGTATTTTGGTTTTCAGTAGCTTTGTTCTTGTTGGATGAAGTGTTAAAACTTAGAGTTGGAAATAATAGTAAAATTTTTGTGAGGTATTGGTGACAGCGTTTTCCGGCCTTGTTTTTTCTGTACAGTAATCTAATGATTTCTTTCGGGCTAGCCACGGGCGCAAAGTCTATTTTTAAGGTCTCACGATTTTAGTAAATCCTATAAATCCGTGAAAAGTACCTAAACAAACGTGTAAAGCTTCATTGTTTCTGAAAAATAATTATGCAAATTTGTAGCGATGTAATCTGACACATCAGAATGATCATAAATAAACCTAAAATAACCAATGGCAAATTATTTTAATACCCTTCCGTTAAGGGAGCAATTAAACCAATTAGGTACTTGCGAATTCATGGACAGAAGTGAATTTGCAGACGGTGTAAATGCCCTAAAAGGAAAAAAGATTGTAATCGTAGGTTGCGGTGCGCAAGGTCTTAACCAAGGCCTTAACCTTAGAGACTCTGGACTTGATGTCTCTTATGCACTGAGAAAAGAAGCAATAGAACAAAAGAGACAAAGCTGGAAAAATGCTACTGATAATGGATTTACAGTAGGTACTTACGAAGAGCTTATCCCTACTGCAGACCTTGTTAGCAACCTGACACCAGATAAGCAGCATACTTCTGTAGTAAGTGCTGTTATGCCTTTAATGAAAAAAGGTGCTACGCTTTCTTATTCTCACGGTTTCAATATCGTTGAAGAAGGAATGCAAATCCGTGAAGATATCACTGTAATTATGATTGCCCCTAAATCTCCGGGCTCTGAAGTAAGAGAAGAGTATAAAAGAGGTTTCGGTGTTCCTACCCTAATTGCGGTTCACCCTGAAAACGATCCCGAAGGTAAAGGACTTGATTATGCTAAAGCATATTGCGTAGGAACAGGTGGCGACAGAGCAGGTGTACTTATGAGTTCATTTGTTGCAGAAGTTAAGTCTGACCTTATGGGTGAGCAGACTATCCTTTGTGGTCTTCTTCAGACTGGCTCTATTCTTTGCTTTGACAAAATGGTTGAAAAAGGCGTTGACAAAGGGTATGCTGCTAAACTTATCCAGTACGGTTGGGAAGTTATCACTGAATCTTTGAAGCATGGCGGTATTACTGCTATGATGGACAGACTTACCAATCCTGCTAAAGTTAAAGCTTTCGAACTTTCTGAAGAGCTTAAAGATATTATGCGTCCATTGTTCCAAAAGCATCAGGACGATATTATGAGCGGTCATTTTTCTAAAACTATGATGGAAGATTGGGCAAACGACGATGCCAACCTTCTTAAGTGGAGAGCTGCTACTGGTGAAACTGCTTTCGAAAAAACCGATGCATCAGATGTGAAGATAAAAGAGCAGGAGTTTTATGACAATGGCCTTTTAATGGTTGCTATGGTTAGAGCAGGTGTAGAACTTGCTTTCGAAACTATGACGGAGGCTGGTATCAAAGAAGAGTCAGCTTACTATGAGTCGCTTCACGAAACACCACTTATTGCGAATACCATCGCACGTAAGAAGCTTTTCGAAATGAACCGTGTTATTTCTGATACTGCAGAATATGGTTGCTACCTTTTCGACCACGCTTGTAAGCCACTTCTTGCCGACTTTATGAAGAAAATCGATACAGATGTAATCGGTAAAAACTTCAATGACGGAAAAGATAATGGTGTAGACAACAAGTCAATTATCGAAATAAACGAGGAGATCCGTTTCCACCCTATAGAAATTATAGGTGCTGAACTTCGTGCGGCTATGACTTCTATGAAGCAAATTAGCTTAGGTCAGGAATAATCTTCAGGTGAAGATATTTTAATTTTTATAGAAAGGCTGTTTCCGAGAGGGGGCAGCCTTTTTTTTAGTTCTTTTTAATGGAGTAGGTAGCTAGGGCGCGCTGAAAAACGCCCAAAACATTGATCTGTTGATATCTGTATAAGAATTAGGAGGTATGGATGCAAGGTTTTTTCGGTTATTTCTTATTTTTCCGTGCACATTAAAGTGAGAAGCTTTTAACCCAATACTTTTTTGGGCTAGTCACAAGCGCACAATCTACTTTATGGCCTTACATTCGAAGTATTCCAATACGTCTTCATGTAAGGCCATGCGTATCTTGCACACTTGTGACTTTTTCAGCAGGCCCTAACTAAAAAAGAAAACGGCTTGAGGTTGTCCCCAAACCGCTTTGTTTTTTGTTTGCTAACACTGAATCCTCTCTATATCCTTTTCAGGAACCTTACAAACATTGCCTTCTTTGTCTTGGGTTACTAAAACCTGAAGTTCATCTTCCCCAGGATATAAATCTCTTAGGTATTCGTCATTCATGACGGTCGTTTCCCTCCCTAAAACCCGGGCTTCAAGTTCCTCTCCAAACTCCATGGCAGATGGCGATTCGTTTATTATGAAAACCCTACATAGTCCATTTTCTGTATTTTCTTTCATGCTGATACCTTTTTTATTCAAGAACACATGTTTTATTCAAGAACACATGTGCCAAAAAATGAGTTGCAGGCTTGTGTTTCTTGCTCCCCTACTATTTTCTGTGATAGGATTTTGTGTCCTTTATAAGTTTTTTAATCAGAATATCTAAGGTTTATTAAGTATAAAATATGTATTTGAGGGCTATGTTTTTATTGAAACATTAAGGTTGTGGCATGGTTGTACTGGTATCGGAATTTAACTGAACCCATATGCCGCATTTTGCATCAGCTTTATACAAGGATTTATATAAAGGCATGCTTGAGAACCTGCCTGATGCTGTAATAGTTGTTAATCAGCAAGGAATAATTCGTGCAGCAAATAAACAGGCGGGAGAGCTTTTTGGGTATAGTGTGAATGAGCTGGAAAATAGCGAGCTGGACATCTTAATACCCAAACCTAGTAAAGAAATCCATAAGAAATATGTAGAGCAATATTTTGAAAGCCCTGCAAGACGGAGAATGGGGAACCATAGGGTTGTTAAAGCGCTTCGGAAGGATGGGTCGGAGTTTTATATTGATATAATTCTTGCTCCTCTCAAAGTGGAAGATGCGGTTTATTCTGTAGCCTCTTGTAGAGATATTGATGCTCAAAAAGGGCAAGAAGAAATTCTTTTTGAGGATAATTTAAAGCTTCAAACTATCAATAAGGAGCTGGAAAAATTTAGCTATACTATTTCTCATGATCTGAAAGCCCCACTGGCTAAAGTACAAGGTCTAATGGATATGCTCTTAGAAGATGTAGAAAAGGGTAAAAGTGCAAAAGAGCTTCAACAGGTTTCTCAATATATCAGTGAAAGTCTTTCTTCTATGAAAAATATGATTTCTGATGTATTGGATACAGCTAAAAATCGACCCTCAGAGGAAAGTGTCCATATCCGGGAAGTACTGGAAGAGCTTTACCGGTTGATAATTGTACCTCATAATTTCAAGTTAGTACTGGATTGTAATTTTGCTGTTGTATCCGGAGGAAAAGTTCAGCTTCTGCAGGTTTTGCTCAATTTAATAACTAATGCTATTAAGTACAATGACAAAGAAAGCGGGGAAATAGAACTTACTTGTCATAGTAAAGACGGGATGTATGAGTTTTGTGTTTCAGACAATGGAAAAGGTATTTCTGAAGAGCGACTGGAAAAAATTTTTGAGAAATTTGAAAAGGGGCAGGAGGAGGATTCTGACTCTCATGGTATTGGTCTGGCTACTGTAAAAGAAATTGTTGAGTCAAGGGGAGGGAAAGTTTATGCAGAAAGCAAAGGGGGGAAGGGTACTCAGGTGAAATTTTCATGGCCAAAAGCTAAATGATTTGGTGAAAATTATATTTAAGATCAATCCCCTTGAAGCCAAAGGTGGCGGTAAATACCACCACCTTTTGGGGTAAAATTACTCAGCTTTTTCTTCTTCAGCTTCAGGTTCCTCTTGTTGAGTTTCTTCTTCAGCTGCTTGGTTGTTTACTGCTATTTCCTCTTCAGCTTTTTCTTCTTCTTCCGTGGAGTTTTCCGGGACATTGGTCACTACTTCCCTTTCTAAATACTCATCATCTTGGAAAGATGGTCCTTCATATACATCATTGTCCTCTTCTTCCTCTTGCTTGTTTTCTTCACGCTCATAGTAAGGAAGTACCTCTACAATATTTGTAGTCACGATGTCCATAATGGTATAGTCAGAAACAGAGGTAGCAAATATTTCCTCTACATGGTCATAAGCTTCTTTGACATTGTTGCCACTTACCAGAATGATCTGGTTAGACTTTTTCTCTTTTCCACTTTGCTCATCTACAGTCACCATAGATACCTTACATTTATACCAGGTAAAGGCATCCTCACGGAAAACTAGTTCATGAACACGATACTTGCTTACTTTGAGCAAGATAAAATCTTTATAGTTAGAACCTATTTCATCATACACTCTTGCTTCTGCATCTGTAAAGCTAACAGCATCAATTAAATAGGTTTCTGTTACAGCGTTATAACCACCATCCGCATCTTCACGATGATATTTAAATTTACATTCAAACCAGGTAGACATATTGAGATTTATTTTTTGGATTATCCTTTAAAGTTAACTGGTATGTTTTAAAAAACCATGAGTTTTGTTGTCAAAAGTTCTACTTATTCTGGTACATTAAAAAACTGGTACCTGTTGAGGTTTTTGTGGTACTTGGGTTCACTGCCATAACTTAAAAGGGGCAAACTTGATTATTTATAAGAGGTTTATGTGTAAATAATTAGCATTTTTTTATGTTTTTTTGTAATTTATTTAACCTGAATTGTGCGATAGATTTCGGCATGAGGAGCAGAATAACAGTTAATCAGCACTTTTGGGTCGCAAAACATAGTAGTACTATCGTGAAGACACACATGTGAGCGAATGGATTGATTGTAAGTTATTTTGCTGCGTAATAGAAAATTCTATTGCACATTTCAGTTTTAGCCTAAGTTTATGTTGTACGATGCGAAAAAGCCGAAGACTCTTAGTGTTTTTTTGGTTTATAAAGAGATATAAAATTATAAACAGTATGCTTACAAGGCCTTTGAAAAAAATGATTTTTTTTGGAGTGATATGGGCATTGTGTGCGTTTTCTGTACTGGCTCCTGAAAACGATAGGTTTTTAGAAGTTTTGAATAATGCAGAAACAAACCATGTGAAAAAGGAGCTTTTTTCATTTTACCATGGAGGTATAGAACAGCGTGTGCATGCCAGCTTTTCACCAGACAGTGTGATTGCCCTGGCCAACACTTTTATGGGTACCCCTCATAAGCTTGGCGGGCTTAGTCGACAGGGGATTGACTGCTCAGGGTTAAATATGGTGGTATATAAGCAGTTTGGAATTGATCTGCCACGTAGCTGTCAAGAGCAAGCACGTTATGGCACTATTGTTCCCTTTCAAGATGAACTCCAGCCCGGGGATCTAGTATTTTTTTATAACTCTTATAAATCTTCAAAATTTATCACACATACTGGTATATATATAGGTGATGGTGAATTTATACATGCGTCAGACTCTAAGGGTGTAACCACGTCCAAGGTAAACGACCCTTACTTTTGGGGCGAAAGGTATTTGTTTGCCACTAGACTTGGAACCACATCAAAAGATAGCCTTTAATGATTATGTAAAATCGGCTTCTTTTTCAAAAAACTTGCCGCTGGCAAGTACTAGCAGTTTTAAGACACCTCACTTTTTATTAAACACTGAATCATTTGAGCCCAGGTTTAACTGCGCCGAACTATCTAATCTTAAAGAATTGTTTTAACTCTAAAGGACTTTTAATTGGTGCTTATGGAGATTAAGAACAGGAAAAAGGTTTCTTGGCAGATCGCTAAGGATGTTACGGGTAGAAGGGTGTTAATGGTAAACTATTATTTTATTGGTGAACCGGGCGAAGGAAATCCATGGGTTCTGGTAGACGCAGGAATACCGGAGTCTGGGAAGAAAATCATCAATGAAGCAGAAAGTCTTTTCGGAGAGAATAATCCTCCGCAGGCCATAGTTCTCACGCATGGGTATTTTGATCATATAGGGGCGTTACCAGAGCTCATTAGCAAGTGGCCTGATGTTAAAGTGTATGCGCATGAACGAGAAATGCCATATATAACAGGTAAAGCAGTTTATCCGGCGCCTGACTATCTTGCGAGCGGTGGCGGAATGGCCTTGCTTTCATGGGTACACCCTGTGAAACCTTTAGACCTAGGTGACCGGGCTGAAGCGCTGCCAAGTGATGGTAGTATACCGCACTTGCCTGATTGGGAGTATATTCATACAGCAGGTTATTCGGGTGGTCATGTTTCGCTCTTCAGGAAAAAAGATAAAGTTCTCTTGTCAGGAGATGCTTTTATCTCTACTTATCAGAATACTTTCTTTTCTATTCTTACTCATAAATATAGGGTGTATAGTCCGCCTGCTTACTATCCGGTGAACTACAAGCTGGCGCTAGAATCACTGAAAAAGCTTGCAGCCTTGGAACCAGCAGTGGCAGGAACAGGACATGGTATTCCGGTGTATGGTAAAGAATTAAAAGATGGTCTGCAAAATTTGATCAACTTACTTGAAAGGAAGCAATTGAAAAGAGAGGGTGACAAAACACCCATCTCACTTACTGACGGTGGAAATGTTAAGCCCCTATCGTCTTCTGAGACCATGGCCAGTGGTGCTTTAAAGTATATTTCAGGGTTTGCAGGATTGGTATTGCTTACGACCGCTGGGTATTTTATTTATTCAAAGATTCGCTCTAAGAGATAATAATCGATGTAGAGTAAAAAACGCTATGCACAAAAGCGGGTGATTTGAGGATTGGCGTGATAGAAGTTTTAATGCATGAAAAGGTGATAGCTTGTATAGGTTTAACCGAATTATGTAGTATGACTTCTAGTACGAAGAAATTAATCAAATCAGCCGCTTCTTACTCCTATTCTAAACCAGTACTAATATTTATGGGCATTATAAGCTGTTGGTGATGTCAAGACTTATGACTAACCCTATGGTTTTCTGGGGAGAGAAGGGTGAATGTTTTGGTGATTTTTTAATGTCCCATGGTATGTTTATAGATCTTTGGCCATGCATTCGTTTTTTGGTTCATTACGGTCTTGATCTTTTTAGAAAATATGGTAGGCTGACTTGAGTATCTTTTAGGTCTGTAAATGGTTTTTCAAAATATTTATAAAGAAGTGTAGATATTATTATAGTTAATATCCAATAAATTGCATACATCAGAAGCCCTTCTGATGGATTTTGTGGAGGGAAGTTGTTTGAAATTACCTGTGATAGAAGTCCTAAATTTATGAGATACATTGGGTAGGATATAAGGCTTATGTGTGTGATAATTCCCTTAAGTCTACCCTTTGCGGTTCTAAAACTTTCTGCGAAAGGTAGCAATAGCAAAGTTCCTGCCGAGGTAATGCTAAAAGAAAAGGTTTTATGGTAAAACTCATAAGGTTTGAAAGGGAAAAACCTTGAACTCAATAATAGTATTCCTATAATAGCAGCAATTGTCTTTTTCTCTGTCCATTTTTCCCGGTAGTAAAACTTTATCCAGGCAGCAAGAGCTCCATATCCCAAAGAATCCAAGCGTGTTAATACAGTTTTTCTAAAAGTTACATCCCACCAAAAACCGTTTACTTCTAAAGGAGAGATGTAAACTCTGTAGGCGAGAGGAAAAATTAGGAGAAGCAAAACTATTGCAAGAAACGCTTTCCTTAAGTGTAGAAATAATAGTGCTGATGCAATAAGTATAGGAATAAGTAGGTAGAACCACTCCTGTACTGCTAAGCTCCATGACTCCCAAAAAAAATCATGAAAAGGACCTGTTAAATTATGTGTAAAGACAAAAAAATGTAACGTAAATTGCTTTAAATCCCCATTGATGATCCCGTATTTTACTAATATGAAATTTACAAATAACAATAAGTAATAACATGGTAGGGTCTTTAGTGCTATTCTTTTCCAGAAAGTAAGTGTGCTTTGTAGTTTGGATTTGTCTTCATCTTTATAGTATTTGAGCAGTATGCTTCCGGTTAGGAATCCACTTATTACAAAAAAAAGCTCTACTCCGTCTACTATTCTGAACCAGGGAAAGCCTTCGAGTATGGTGTTGTTGAGCATAAATCCCCCATGCCCAGAGACAACTAAAAAAATCGCATACGCCCTTAGGCAATCCAGTCCAAAGTTTCTTTTTTGGTAATTTCCTCGAATTGAAAACAGGCTTTTTACTTCTCTTAACACAAGCGTAAATTACTCAAAAACTTGTATAAAGAGAAGGTTAAAATACAATAGTTGTATTACTTTCAGACCAAACTATAGTAAATGCTTCCTGCCACTACGGCTCCGGATACTGTTGAGATAAAATTGATCAAGTCATTGTTAATCCAAACAACACCTTTTACAAGAGAAGTATTTCCAGTGGGGTTTTCTGTAAATGAATAAGTGTCCTTGTTCTTATACAATGCTTGACAAATTGCGCCTAACCAAGAATCAAGGAATAATCCGAAAACACCTGCTAGAAAAACAGCAATAGCCATAGTGTTTAAATTTCCTGAATACGATGAGGCTAAAGGCAGAATGAGAATAGATGAGAAAACAATAAACCAAGCCCCAGCAATGCCACCTAAAGTACCTGTCAGCGTAATTCCTCCTGATAAGCCTTTGGGAATAGGTTTAAATGTAGTAATCAATACAGGTTTGGATGTGCTAAGGCTTCCAGTTTCTGAGGCCCAAGAATCGGCGTTTGCTGCTGCTATGCTTCCAATGGCTGCAACTACCATCAAGTCGTTGGGGAAAAAGTAGTTTAATACTATCAGTCCGGTGGCAGTGCCAAGATTTGCTAACGCTTGAATATAATCTCTAGCACCGTGTTTTTCCACAACCGTTTTGAGGTGCTGCTTTTCGGATTTTTTAAACTTTGAAAGTAAAGAAGAGGAGGCGAACATTAAAAAAACTATTGTTAGCAGAGAAAGCTGTTCAGTCCAGATAAACAAAGCACTGATTAGCAACATGGCGGTAAATCCGCTGGTCGAAACGGATTTTTTTCTATAAGAAAAAACGCTAACCCAAATACTGAAGACCTGAGCTCCTGCCAATAACCATATTGAAGTGTTCATACCTTTTTGCTTTTGGTTCTGATAGCTTAATACGGTAAAATATGAAAAAAGTAGAGATATAAAGCACTTTTAGTTCATATTTTTTTATGTTATAAGTTGCTCTATAGTGCTTTAGGTAAGCATGGAGTAGGATGGTCTTTGAACAAAAAAGGGTAGAGTAGGGGGTGTGAAGACGGAAAAGTTAGTTGAAAGCTTAATTTTCGAGATGTTTTTCTATCTAATTTAAAAAGGGCTAATATATTTAGCCCTTTTACAATTCTTATTTACTTTTTTCTACAGTCAAATACTTTTCGAAAACATCCGGATATAGATGCCCATATTGTTTTTCGCACCACTTCATCAGTTGTTCGAACTCTTCTACTGATACATGCCCCGTGGCTTTTTTGAGTTCTTTTTCAAACAAAAATTTGTCAAAGCTTACTTTTTTGAGAATCGTTTTTGTGTATTCAAGCATTTTTCAAGTTATAAGCTGGTGTAACTATGTTTTAGCTCATTTAACGTGAAAAGGGTATGTAAGGTTATGTTATTTTTTTTAAAATTTTGGTCTGACATATATGTGGTCTAACTTATGGCTTTTTTCCCTGTCATTTTGTTGGGAGGGGACGAGGTTGGATGCTAACTTGCTTATTGCGACATATATTTTTGTCAAATTCCCTTGTAAAAAAATAATAACCTCCCTCTTGTTGGTGTTTTCACCAACAAGCCTGTTCCAAATATGCCTTCTCCCGATATTCACCTTCCCTCTTGTTGGTGTTTTCACCAACAAGCAATGCTACCGGTAACAGTTACTTTTGGATTGATTTCACCAAAAAGCCTGTCCTAAATATGCCTTCTACCTCTCCCTCATACGCCGTCAGGTCTGGTATATACACCCACTATTACAACTCCCCACCACGTCATTGCGAGGAGGCACGACGAAGCAATCTAATCGTCAGGTCTACTATCATACCCCACCAATAATCAACCAACACAGCTAACGGCCACCAGATTGCCGCGGCATTGTTTCATAAGAAACATAAGACTGTAAGCTTTAATCCTATAGCTTTAACAACCCATATCTTGCGCCTCGCAATGACGGTTAAGTTTTGCTTTTCTGCTAATTACAGCCTTATTAGTAACCTGTCATTCCGTCCCGATAGCTATCGGAGAGGAATCTGCCAGACTTTGGCACCTACCATTGTAATAAGAGTAGATAAAGGCACTCATACTTTTACTCCAACAGATCCTTCCTTCGTCAGGATGACAAGAAGGGGTGTTAAGTGCAGAGGGTACTTTCATCTCAGGTCTAGTATCATACCCCACCAATAATCAACCAACACAGCTAACGGCCACCAGATTGCCGCGGCATTGTTTCATAAGAAACATAAGACTGTAAGCTTTAATCCTATAGCTTTAACAACCCATATCTTGCGCCTCGCAATGACGGTTAAGTTCTGTTTTTCTGCTAATTACAGCCTTATTAGTAACCTGTCATTCCGTCCCGATAGCTATCGGAGAGGAATCTGCCAGACTTTGGCACCTACCATTGTAATAAGAGTAGATAAAGGCACTCATACTTTTACTCCAACAGATCCTTCCTTCGTCAGGATGACAAGGAGGAGTGTTAAGTGCAGAGGGTACTTTCATCTCAGGTCTAGTATCATACCCCACCAACAATCAACCAACACAGCTCACAGCAAACAGATTGCCGCGGCATTTTTTTTATAAGAAACTAAAGGCTTAAAGTTTCAGACAAAGAACTTTACCGACCACTACCTTATGCCTCGCAATGACGGTTAAGTTTTGGTTTTCTGCTAATTATAACCTTAATGAT
Source organism: Cytophagaceae bacterium ABcell3 (assembly GCA_030913385.1). Taxonomy (NCBI): domain Bacteria; kingdom Pseudomonadati; phylum Bacteroidota; class Cytophagia; order Cytophagales; family Cytophagaceae; genus Natronocytophaga; species Natronocytophaga cellulosiphila. Next base: position 4,325,774 of record CP133159.1, on the reverse strand, counting down.
AACCTGTCATTCCGAGGAACGAGGAATCTGTTAAAATTCGGGTGGAGGAGGTTAATGATGATTAATTAAAAGGTAAAAAAGTGAAAAAAATAGGTATAGCAACTTATAGGCTCAAGCAATAAGCTTACCTTCAAAAAGCACATTTTAAGGTATTTCTGTAGATACTACAGTTTTGTAACACAATCTATATCATAAATTCTGAGCAGGTTTAGGTGTATCCTTTCTGTCTCCGTAGGCTCTATTTCTACCTCAAAAGTACACTCTGCTTTTTTGTCATCTACTTTCTTATATGTAAAGCTATTGAGCGTAAGCCCTCTTTTTCTGATGGGTAACAGGATTCTGTCAATGGTCTCAGGTGTATGAGCGCATTCTATTTTCCAGGAGAATTTTTCCTTCATTTCAGATTTTGTCTTTAATTATAATACGATGCCGAACTACCACTTGTTATTAGTTGGCAAATATAGTTTTTTTTAGAATTGTCTCCCAAAATTCGGTCTGTAATTAATTTTTTAATGAAAAACTTCCTTATTTTGCATTTTCAATAAAATATAGGAGGTTATTTTGTTTTCGCTCGATAAACTATTAAGAGATAATATTAGAAAGGCAGAAGCGTATTCTTCTGCAAGAGATGAATATGAAGGTTCAGAAGGCATTTTTCTTGATGCTAATGAAAATTCGCTGGGATCAGTGACAGACCCTCCTTACCACCGCTATCCAGACCCCCTGCAAAGACCTTTAAAAGAGGTGATTGCCGCTATTAAAAGGGCAGACGTTAAAAATATATTTCTTGGAAATGGTAGTGATGAACCTATAGATCTGATCATAAGGATGGTTTGCAAGCCTGGTATTGATAACATTATTATCATGCCCCCAACTTATGGAATGTACCAGGTAAGCGCAGCCATTAATGATGTGGAAGTGAAAAAAGTCCCGCTGTCCGATGATTTTCAGATTAGAACGGAGGCTGTACTTGAGGCTGCAGATGAACATACCAAAATCATTTTTATTTGCTCACCTAATAATCCCACAGGAAATAGTTTAAAGGTTAAAGACATTGAAGAGGTGTTGAATAAGTTCAACGGACTTGTGGTTATAGATGAGGCATATATAGATTTCTCCCGGCATATAGGTTTTGTACCAAGGTTGAAAGAGTTTCCCAATTTGGTCATTTTACAAACCTTGTCAAAAGCTTGGGGCATGGCAGCATTGCGCTTGGGTATGGCTTATGCTTCTGAGGAAATTATAAGTGTTTTTAATAAAATTAAGCCTCCTTATAATATTAATGGCGCTTCTCAATCCATTGCACTGGAAGGGCTTAGGAAGGTGTTGAGCAAGGAGATGATGGTAGAGCAGATCCTGACGGAACGTGAACGCCTCAAAGATAATTTGCAAGGTTTGCCGGTTGTGGTGAAAATCTTTCCATCGGACGCAAATTTTTTGTTAGTCAAAACTACTGGCGGTAAGGCGGTTTATGAATTCCTTATTGAGAGAAAAATCATTACCCGTGACCGCTCTTCTGTTGTTTTATGTGAGGGGTGTTTGAGAATTACCGTAGGAACACCTGATGAAAATGATAAACTGATTTCGGCACTCAAGGAGTACAAATAAAATGAAAAAGAAAGTATTATTTATAGACAGGGACGGAACCATTATAGTAGAACCTGTTGAGGACAAACAAGTTGATTCTCTTGAAAAACTGGAGTTCCTGCCCGGCGCCATTACCAATCTTGCCAAAATAGCGGCAGAACTTGATTATATGTTGGTCATGGTAACCAATCAAGATGGCTTAGGTACAGAATCTTTTCCCGAAAACACCTTTTGGCCTGCTCAGGACAAAATGATGAAGACACTGGCCAATGAAGGAGTCAAGTTTGACAAAGTCCACATAGACCGTTCTTTTGAACATGAGAACCTGCCTACCAGAAAACCTCGTACAGGTATGTTGGAGGAGTATATGAACGGTGACTATGATCTTGAGAACTCTTTTGTGATCGGTGATCGTGTCACTGATATCCAATTAGCGAAAAACCTTGGAACCAAAGCTATTTATATTGGAGAAAATGTCCATAATGATGCAGCCTTGACCACTTTCGACTGGAACGAAATTTACCACTTTCTCTTAGGTGGAAATAAAAGAACCGCTACGGTGCGGAGGAAAACCAAAGAAACGGATATTTTTATAAACCTGAACCTAGACGGAACTGGTGTAACTAATATCAAAACCGGTCTTAGCTTTTTCGACCATATGCTGGACCAGTTGGGTAAGCACTCCTTATGCGATCTTACGGTAGAGGTGGAGGGTGATTTGCATATAGACGAGCACCATACCATCGAAGATACCGCTATTGCTTTGGGTGATGCTTTTGCCCAGGCCATTGGAGATAAAAGGGGAATTGAAAGGTATGGCTTTTTGTTACCAATGGATGACTCTTTGGCACAAGCTGCTATAGATTTTTCAGGTAGGAGTTGGCTGGTTTGGGAAGCTGAATTTAAGCGTGAAAAAATTGGGGATATGCCTACTGAAATGTTTTATCATTTTTTCAAGTCTTTTTCTGATGCTGCCAAATGTAATCTGAATATCAAGGTAGAGGGGGATAATGAACACCATAAGATAGAGGCTATTTTTAAAGCAGTGGCTAAGTCTATAAAAATGGCTCTGAAAAAGGATAAAGCGACGGCGCATATTCTTCCAAGTACCAAAGGGGTATTATAATGTATTTGTTGAAAAATTTGTAAAGAAAGCATTAGTGAAAGTAGCTATTGTAAAATATAATGCAGGTAACCTGCAGTCTGTAATGTTTGCATTAAACCGCTTAGGTATAGAGCCTATTGTTACCGACGATAAAGAACTTCTCCTTTCGGCTGACAAGGTGATCTTTCCTGGCGTAGGTCAGGCAAGCTCCGCGATAGACCATCTAAGGGCTAAAGGGCTTGATAAAGTATTGACTGCCTTAAAACAGCCTTTTTTGGGTATTTGCTTAGGCTTGCAGTTGATGTGCCGCCACTCTGAAGAAGGTGATGTGGATTGTTTGGGTATTTTTCCCGTAGATGTAAAAGTGTTCCCCCCTGAGGATAAAGTGCCTCACATGGGATGGAATGCTTTGCAAGGACTAAAGGGGGAGTTGTTCAAAGGCATTGACGAAGGTGGTTATGTTTACTTTGTCCATAGCTACTACGCTGGGCTAAGTGAGTATACTGTTGCAAAGACAGAGTATATTTTACCTTTTAGCGCCGCCTTGCAGAAAGATAATTTTTATGCAGCACAATTTCACCCAGAAAAGAGCGGTAAGGAAGGAGAGACTATTATCAAAAACTTCCTTGAGCTTTAATAATATAGAAATTAAGATGAACTTAATCCGGTGCATAGCAATTGTCGGCCTGTTTAGTGTTTTATGCTCATGTGGCGGAAACCAGGCTACGCATGAAAGAAAATCTCCTGAAAAGATTGCTTCTGATCCTATATTGCATGCATTGAACAATGCAGTGTCTGAAAACCCTAACAATATCAAGTTTTTGATTAGGAGGGGAGCGTATCTTTTTGAAGCTGGTATGCTAAAGAAAGCACTGCAAGATGCCGTACAGGCATCTGAGAAAGATGACAGGAGTTTTGATGCATGGTTTCTACGTGCCAAGTGTTTGGAAGAACTAGGTCAATATCCAGAGGCGTTGGAATCTGCTTTTTATGCTGAAAGGATTAAAGACAATCGTGCGGAGCTCATGTTTTTGTTGGCAAAACTTACCCTCCTTACGGGTAACACCATTAAGTCAGATCAATACTTGTTTAAAGCTTCAAGGATGGCCCCTGAGCATTCTGATATTTACCTGATCAAGGGAATGACAGCCATTGCGGCAAAAGACACTGCCCGGGGGTTACGTATCCTGCGGAAAGGGTATAACGAAGACCCTAGCAATAAAGGTGTGGTGCGCCAACTTGCCCGGACATACAACCATGCAGGCAAGAGCGACTCGGCCATGATCTTTGTAATTGCAGGCCAGAACTACCACCCGGAAGACCCGAGTTTACTTTTTGCCAAAGGGCAGGTGTTGTCTAAAAGTGGATTTAAAGAGAGTGCTTTGTATGCATTCCAGTCTTCTTTGAAATTTAACCCAGATTATATGCCCGCCAATAGAAAACTGGGAGAGTATTATTTTAAATCCGGTAATTTGGCAGGGTCTAAGATCTATTTAGAAAAAGTGCTTGAGCAGGATACCGCTTTGGCCGATATCAACTTGATGCTTGCGCGGGTTTATGAAAGGGAGGTGCAAAATGAAGAAGCAATTAAACTTTATAAAAGAATTTTATCTGTAAACCCAGAAGATACGGCCGCCCAGCTTTCTTTAAACCGTATCTACAATCGCTTCCCTGATCTGGCACCTGTTGAAAAACAGGTTAGCCTTGAAGAAGATGAAAAGCCAAAAAAGGCAACTAGTACAACATTACCGGCGCCTAGTTCAGAAAAAGCACCTGTAGAAGCCGGAGATAAGAAAAAAGAAGTACCTTTGCAGCCGGAGGTAAAGAAAGAGCAGGAATCTGGGAAGGATACCGCTGGTAAAGCGCCAGTGAAGAAGGACTCTTTAAAAGCTGCACCTAAAGCGCCAGCTTCTGAACAGGATGTTACTGAAGATCAGGAAAAACAGGACGAAAAGACAGGTAAGGCCGACAAAAAAGAAAAAGACGATAAGAAAGAAGAAGTTGCTGACGATGAGGATGAAAGTGATGAGGACGAGGGCAAAGAGAAAAAGAGAAAAGGATTGTTTAGAAGAAAATAAATTTTTTATTTAATAATGATCAGGATCACATTACCTGACGGAAGTGTCAGAGAATATGAACAGGGGACTACCCCCATGGATATTGCTCGTAGTATTAGCGAGGGACTAGCGAGAAATGTATTATCAGCGAAGGTGAATGGGACAGTGGTAGATGCCGATACCCCGATTCAGCAAGATGCCAATGTACAGTTGCTGACATGGAATGATCCTGAAGGGAAGTCTACATTCTGGCATTCGTCTGCTCACTTGCTGGCGGAGGCCCTGGAAGCGCTTTACCCTGGAGTTAAATTCGGTATAGGACCTCCTATTGATAATGGTTTTTACTATGATGTAGATTTTGGGGATAAAGTCTTTTCTCAAGACGAGTTCAAGGCTGTGGAGGATAAAATGCTTGAGCTTGCTAGGCAGAAGAATGAATATGTGCGGGAGGAAATCTCCAAAAAAGACGCCATTCAATACTTTGAAGAAAAAGGGGATGAGTACAAGCTTGACCTTCTTGAAGGTTTAGAAGATGGAACCATTACCTTTTATAAGCAAGGAGGTTTTACTGACCTTTGCCGGGGGCCACATATACCCAATACCGGGTTTATTAAAGCTGTAAAGCTTATGAATGTTGCCGGAGCCTATTGGCGTGGCGATGAAAGCCGGAAACAGCTTACAAGGATATATGGAGTTTCCTTCCCTAAGCAAAAGGGGCTTTCACAGCATTTGGAAATGCTGGAAGAAGCAAAGAAAAGGGACCATAGAAAGCTAGGTAAGGAGCTTGAACTATTTGCTTTCTCTGAAAAAGTTGGCATGGGACTTCCTTTATGGTTGCCTAAGGGGGCTATGCTGCGGGAACGCCTGGAAAGCTTTTTGAAAAAAGCCCAGGTAAAAGCAGGTTATTCGCCAGTGGTATCTCCACATATTGGGCAGAAAGAGCTTTATGTTACTTCTGGCCACTATGAGAAATATGGAGAAGATTCATTTCAGCCTATAAAAACGCCTCATGAAGGTGAGGAGTTTTTGTTAAAGCCAATGAATTGTCCCCATCACTGTGAGATTTATAAAACCAAACCACGCTCATATAAAGATCTGCCGATCAGATATGCTGAGTTTGGAACTGTTTACAGATATGAGCAAAGCGGCGAGTTGCACGGTTTGACCCGGGTAAGAGGGTTTACCCAAGACGATGCACATATCTTCTGCCGTCCGGATCAGGTAAAAGAAGAGTTTTTGAAGGTTATAGACTTGGTTCTATATGTTTTCAATACATTGGGTTTTGAAAACTATAAGGCACAGGTTTCACTGCGTGACCCAGAAAATACATCTAAATATATCGGTGGTGATGAGCAGTGGGACAAAGCTGAACAAGCTATTATAGAAGCCGCTGAGGAGAAGGATTTAAAAACCGTTACGGAAACCGGCGAAGCTGCTTTTTATGGGCCAAAATTGGATTTTATGGTCAAAGATGCGTTGGGTAGGGAATGGCAGCTCGGAACAATTCAGGTAGATTACCAGTTACCTGAAAGGTTTAAGCTTGAATATATAGGGGCTGACAACCAAAAACACAGGCCGGTAATGATTCATAGGGCGCCATTTGGTTCTTTGGAGCGTTTTGTGGCCGTGCTTATTGAACACTGCGCAGGAAACTTCCCTCTATGGTTGTCTCCTGAGCAAATTGCTTTGTTGCCTATATCTGAGAAATATGCCGATTATGCTCAAGAGGTATATCTTGATTTGGAAGAATCTGATATAAGAGGTATAATTGACCATAGAGACGAGAAAATAGGAAGAAAGATTAGGGATGCAGAAGTGAAAAAGATCCCATATATGTTGATCGTTGGGGAAAAAGAAAGAGAAGAAAAAAAGGTGTCCGTAAGAAAACATGGTACGGGAGATATTGGGAGCTTTAGTATAGATGAATTTAAAGCCTTTTTTAAAAAGGAAATTTCAGATACAATTAAAAAATCTTGATAAAAAAACAACTTTATTTTTTATCTGAAATATTTATTTATAATATTTGCATCTTGTTTTAATTCATAAGAATAAAGGAGGAATTTATACGTAATTAATGGCAAATTTTAGAGGACGAGTAGTAAGAGGTAAAGAAGAAGCACACAGGATTAATGAGAAAATCAGGGTGCCTAAAGTGCGACTTGTAGATGTTGAAGGTGGCGAAAGCGACATTGTTCCTACAAGTGAAGCGCTTGAAAAAGCTAAAGCTCAAAACTTAGACCTGGTTGAAATTGCACCTAAAGCAGATCCTCCTGTTTGCAAAATTATCGATTACTCCAAATTTAAGTACGAGCAAAAAAAGAAGCAGAAGGAACTTAAAGCCAAAGCGCACAAAGTTATACTTAAAGAAATAAGGTTTGGTCCTAATACCGATGAGCATGATTTTGAGTTTAAGCTTAAACATGCCATAAACTTCTTGAAAGATGGGGCTAAAGTAAAAGCATATGTGCACTTTGTCGGACGGTCTATTGTCTTTAAGGAAAGAGGCGAAATTCTCCTGCTTAAGTTTGCACAGGCACTTGAGGAGTATGCCAAAGTTGAAGAAATGCCACGGCTGGAAGGTAAGCGTATGATTCTTATGCTTTCTCCTAAAGTAAGTAAAAAATAGAATTCAATTATAGTAAATAAATAATAGAAAAATGCCGAAGGTTAAGATTAAATCAGGTGCGAAAAAGCGGTTTAAATTAACAGGTACTGGTAAAATTAAAAGAAAGCACGCTTTTAAAAGCCACATCCTGACTAAGAAAGAAACCAAAAGGAAGAGAAATTTAACTAAATCAACTCTTGTGAGCAAAGCTGACACGCCAAACGTAAAAGCAATGCTTAAAATCTGATATCTTTATCAGATTGAAGAAGGTTTAGAAAAAAATGTTTAACCGGGGATTTGGTCCTAAGTGCTAATTTAGAGCCGCCAAATACCAAAAAATTAAAATTATGCCACGTTCAGTACCAGCGGTAGCCTCCCGCGAAAGAAGGAAAAAAATTATTAAACAAGCCAAAGGTTACTTTGGTAGAAGGAAAAATGTTTACACGGTTGCTAAAAATGCCGTTGAAAAAGGTCTTGTATATGCTTACAGAGACCGTAAACAAAAGAAAAGAGAGTTTAGGGCACTTTGGATTCAAAGAATCAATGCGGCTGCCAGAGAGCACGGTATGTCTTACTCTCAGTTTATTGGCAAACTGGCAAAGGCTGATGTAAGCCTTAACAGAAAAGCCCTTGCTGACATTGCAATGAATGACCCTCAAGCTTTCAAAGCAATTGTTGACAAAATCAAATAATAGGATTATTCCTTTATAAATATTGAAAGCCAACGCTTACAGGGTTGGCTTTTTTTTATGTCTTTTTTTTTGACATGGTGGCGCATACATGAAGTTATAGGTAAGCAGCAGGATTCTTTTAGTAAGCACCTTAAACCAATGCATAAAAACCCATTTAGATTCTTGTTACATTTTTTTTGTCGTAAAAAAACAAAAAATGTAAAATAAACGTTAAGTTTGCAGTAAATATGCAAAAAGCTAAAGAATTATGCTTGTTCAATTCTCGATAAGAAATTATAGAACTTTCAAAGATAAGGCCACTTTAACCCTTGTCGCCTCTAATTATGATAAGGGGGTTAGGGAAGAAGAAAATATTATTAAAGAAGATAAATTTAATTTAAGAATTCTTAAAAGTGCTGTAATATATGGGGCGAATGCTAGTGGGAAAAGCAAGTTTATTGAAGCCCTCATGTTTATGAGACACTTTGTTATTTCTTCTTCAAAAGAAAGCCAAAAAGGGGATAAAATTGATGTTGAACCATTCAAGCTAAGTATAGAAACTGAGTACGCCCCAACAGAATTCGAAGTTATCTTTATTTATAAAGGGACTTTGTATAGATATGGATTTGAGGCTGATAATACTGAGGTTGTATCTGAGTGGTTGTATCATAAAAATAAAACTAAAGAAGTTGAACTCTTTTATAGAGAAGGGCAAAATTTCGATGTTCATACGCGTAGCTTTAGTAAGGGGCATACTATAGTTAAGGAAGGACTTATTAGAAACAATGCTTTATTAATTTCGGTAGCTGCTCAATTTAATGATGCAATTTCTGAAAATGTTATTGAATGGTTTAAAAAATTAGGTGCATTATCAGGTCTAAGAGAGGAAGGGTATCAAGGTTACACTGTAGGTAAGACGAGTGAAGTAGAGTATAAAACTAAAATACTTAAATTGTTACAAGCCGCTGACTTAGGAATTCAAGACATATTTATAGAAATGCTTGATACTGAAAAGTTGCCTAAAACTATGCCTAAAGACATTAAAGAGTTTATTCTAAAAAAATCTAAGGAGGAAAATGCTCAATTCCTTTCTGAAATTTATACTATTCATAAAAAATATGATAAAAATAAGAAGTTTGTAGGGAGTGTTAATTTCTCTCTAGACGATGATGAATCATTTGGTACTCAAAAATTTTATTATCTAACGGGGCCAATTTTAGATACTTTAGAGAATGGTTATACTTTAATTGTTGATGAATTGGATTCCAAGTTACATCCTAATCTTGTATGTAAATTAGTATCACTTTTTAATTCGAAAGTATTAAATCCTAAGAATGCTCAGTTGATTTTTAATACTCATGATACAAATTTGTTAAACTCTGGTTTATTTCGTAGAGATCAAGTATGGTTTACAGAAAAAGATAAGTTTGGAGAAGCTAGATTGTATTCGCTATCAGATTTTAAATCTGATGAGGTAAGAAAGACTGAAGCTTTTGAAGATAACTATATTCGTGGTAAATATGGAGCGATACCTTTTCTTGGATTATTTGATAATTTGATTTACGATAAATTGATGGTGCGTAATGAGAATGAAGAATAAAAAAGCTGAACAAGCTGAGGCAAAAAAACAGCATAAGGAATTATTAAAGGCTCATAGACGCAAAGAACCAAGATTAGAAAGGGAAGAACCTGAAAAGAGAATTAAACCAACTATATTAATAGTTTGTGAAGGAAAAAATACCGAACCCTCATACTTTGAAAAGTTTAAATTAACTTCTGCTACTATTAGAGCAATAGGAGAAGGATATAATACAGTTTCTTTAGTAGAAAGAGCAAAAGAACTATCGGAGAGGATTGAAAATGATAGTTCAACAAGAAAATATGACCAAGTGTGGTGTGTTTTTGATGCAGATCCTAAAGCTGATAATTCAAAACAAGCTGAAAGCTTTAATAAAGCTATTAAACTTGCGGAAAAATACGGATTTGGTGTAGCATACTCTAATCAAGCCTTTGAGTATTGGATAATTTTGCATTTTGAAGACCATCAAGGTGGAGCTTTTAACAGGTCTGGATATAATGATAAAATAAATAAATTATTAAAGCCTTACAAGGTGAAATTTGAAGGAGAAGGTTCAAAAATTATTACTGATTCAATTTTTGAACTATTAGAAGGAGTTGATGAAAAAACTCAAAAGCCTCGTGTGAAATTAGCAATAGAGAGAGCAAGGAGAAACTATGATTTATTTGATCATACTAATCCTGCAAAAGAAGAATCCTCAACAACTGTTTTTAAGCTTATAGAAGAAATATTGTTATATGTATAACCATTCGTCTTATGATATTGCCTGCCTGTAACAATGTATATGACCGATCACTGGAAGTGGCTGAAGCCGCAAGTTCAGAGTCTTTAGCAGCTTCAATTTTGGGGGATATTTTGGAGCTGTAAATCGGTGTCCAGGTCATATGCGAGACGTCGTACTGTAATACTTCATATGTTAGCCAACCTCAAAAAGTTGCTGGCAAATGGATAATCTGTTTGTTTTCTGTCTGCAACATTTTTGCGGGTATGCTTTCTATAATTGCAGACTTTATAATTTCTAAGAGTTTCTTTTTGATAAAGCTTCTGTGCGTAACGATACTAACTTCTCTTGCAGGCTGTGGATCTTGGAAGTAACGAACCTTGTCTGCTTGGTCTTCTGATAGGTCATAAACAGCCAGTTCTGGCAAAAATGTCATTCCGCCACGAATATCCACCATTCTGCGTAGGGTTTCTATGCTGCCTGCTTCATAAACTATACCGGAGTTTTTTGTTAGTCTTTTTTTGCAGAACAAGTTTACTTGCTCTTGCATGCAATGCCCTTCGTGCAGTATCAGTACTTCCTGTTCCGAATCAATGTCGGCTCGTGATAGGGTTTTCTTCTTAAATAAAGGATTGTTTTCACTTACATATGCGACAAATGATTCTATAAACAGCGGTACGATATTTAGTGCTAGGTTAGCTGTTGGTGTTGCCAGTAATGCTGCATCCAAATGGTCTCCTTTTAATTTCTCAATAATGTTTTCTGTAGTTAGCTCTTCAATAATTAACGTTATACCTGGATGGTCTTCTGCTATTTTATTTACAAAAAGCGGAATAACATATGGGGCAAGCGTAGGAATAACCCCTAGACGGAATTCTCCTGCTATGACTCCTTTGGCAAGATTTACGCTTTCATAAAGTGCTTCCGCCTCCTTCATGATCTTTTTTGCATGCTCTATTATCATTATACCTTCTGTTGTCGGTATAACAGGTTGTTTGCTTCTGTCGAATACCGTGATTCCTAACTCCTCTTCGAGCTTTTGAAGCTGCATGCTCAAGGTTGGCTGGGTTACATGACAGTGCTCTGCTGCGGTGCTGAAATGGCGGTATTTGTCTACTGCGAGCAGGTATTCCAGTTGTGATAATGTCATTATAGATTTTATTTATATTAATATAAAATTAATCAATTTGATTTATAATAGCAATTGCTACACCTTTGTATAACTAGATTACTTCATAAGGCCTGTAAGTGGTAAGGTGAAAAAAGCTTATCGTAATTAACCCATCAAGTACCTGTTGAGGGCAAAAGTGGGTGGGGATAAGTTGAAGTTCTACCCTTAGTCTTATGACGTAGTCCGGTTCAAAATAATTTTTCTTTCACAAACTAAAACAAATAAAGCAATGGCTATTAACAGAATTTTATCAGTAGGGTCTGAATTTCCTTCATTTAGCAAAAAAGCAGTGGTTTCCACGATCAAAGATCAAGAGTTTACCACTATTACTTCTGAAGACCATAAAAAAGAAGGCCAATGGATGGTTATGTTTTGGTGGCCTAAGGATTTTACTTTTGTCTGTCCCACTGAGCTTGCTGAGTTTAATTCAAAATTTTCTGATTTCTCTGACCGGGACGCTATGTTGATTGGTGCGTCTACCGATAGTGAATATGTACATGTCGCGTGGAGGCAAAACCACAGTGACCTGAAAGACTTGCGTTACCCTATGCTTGCAGATACCTCTAAATCCTTGGCTGAAGAGCTTGGTATCCTTGAATCGGAAGAAAAGGTGGCGTACAGAACGACCTTTATTGTAGACCCGCATGGTATCATTCGCTGGGTTAGTGTAAATGAATTATCTGTCGGTAGGAATGTGCATGAGGTGCTAAGGGTGCTTGATGCGCTTCAGACAGATGAACTTTGCCCTTGTAATTGGCAAAAAGGTGAAGAAACCATCAATGCTTAATGTATGGATATTCTTTATGTCCACCATCTAATTTTATGTACCCTGAATTATGCGATAGGTTGAAGCTCTATTGCATAATTCAGGTTTAACAAATTAAATTTTTAACACATATGGCTACTTTATTAAATGAAACTAAAGATAACCTTTTGAAAGAGGTTAATATTGGAGGGGAACAGCTTTACCCCATTCTAGAAAATATCGTTGGGCAAGAGCATAAATATATTAAAGACCTCAAGATCAATGTAAGCAATGCATTGAACGGCCAGTATATCAACCGAAAAGAAAGTTTGTTGCTCGCATTGGCTGTGGCCATTAATGAAAAAAATGCTGTACTTAGAGCAGGATTTTCAACACTTGCTATTGAAGAAGGGGCTTCAGGTCCGGAAGTGGCAGAAATTGCTGCTTGTGTATCTTTATTGAACGTGAACAATGTATTTTATCGTTTCAGGCATTTTGTGAAAAAAGATTTTTATCATGAGGCTCCTGCAGGGATAAAGATGTCCATTATGATGAACCCGGTTTTGGGCAAGGAGTTCTTTGAGTTGGTCAGCTTAGTTATATCCTCGTTAAATGGTTGTGAGATGTGTGTGAATGCACATGAGGAGAGCTTAATTAGGCTTGGCGCTTCAGAGAGCAGGATTTTAGAAGCCATTAAACTTGGGGCTGTAATCAAAGGACTGAGTCCGCTCGTGGTGGAATAAGTAGGGTTTCCCATTTAGTTATCTAATGTTTTAATTAGCTTACCAGGACTCGTTTAGTTGCTTTTTGCCTCGCCGGCAGGGCCTTACTTTTTTTCTTAGACAAAAAAACGTAAGCAAAAAAGTCAAGGCCTGTGATGAAATTTGCTAAACTTTATAACCATTACGCTATCCCGATAGCTATCGGGATGAAACTCACCCTCCTTGCGTCGGGCTCAAACAGCAAATTTTTTGGCCGCTCCATGGTTATAAAGTTCTTAACGCAATTTCATCAATGGCCGCCTTATTATCTAACAATGGCACATACAGCCATTTAAGGGAGGCTGTTTAAAGCATATTTTGGTATAAGTAAACAACTCAATATATCATAGAGACTTAAGCGAATCCTATAAGATAAAAAAGCCTTAAGGTTATTCCTTAGGGCTTTTTTTATCATCGTCTTTGATATTAAAGTGTTCTTTGTCCAGGTTAGAGCTGTCTTCGCTTGTAAGGATGTGTGAAAAGTAATTATACTTGCCTTTTAGTTCATCTTTTTTACTTTTCTTCCACATTGGAATACCTATAAAGTAAGCTGCCCTGCCTAGTACGTGGGCTGCCACTGGTGCCGTTAGCAAAAGAAAAACTATAGCAGTGAAACACCTAGCGGTGATGCTGGTGTCTTGAAAGTGGAGCGCTGCTGCTCCCAACATAAAACCTGTACCTAAAGTGGCTGCTTTGGTAGTAGCCGACATACGCATGTATAGGTCAGGCATACGTATGATGCCAATACCTGCCAATAGGATTAATAGCGTACCGAGTATCAATAATATAAATACTGCAATTTCTTTCATTGTTTCCCCCTTTTTTCATAATAATATGCAAATGCCACTGTGCCTAAAAACGCCAAAAGTGCAAGGATAAGCGCTACGTCTATGAAGACCATATTATCCTGGATAATGGAATAGGCGGCAATGATACCAATACTGATGGTTACCAGCAGGTCAAGTGCTATTACCTTGTCTGGTAGGCTTGGGCCTATGGCCACACGTACAAAAACCAATATAACTGATATGCTCAGTAAAGGTAAAGCTATATAATGGATCAAAAAGTCATTCATCGTACAATGTCTAAAATTCGTTTTTCGAAGTCTTTTACACTTTTTCTGGCCAGGTCTTCATCGTCAATATACATAAAATGTATGTAAATGACTTTTCTATCTGTACTCACGTCCATGCTCAGGGTGCCTGGCGTTAAGGTAATGAAGTTTGCCAATAAGGTTATTTCTATATCGCTTTTAGCTTCTAGTGGCACAGCTAATATGCCTGGATGCATATGGTGTCGTAGTGTGAGGATATCATAGGCTACACGTATGTTAGCTTTCACAAGCTCCACTAAAAAATATCCTACAAAAAGCAGCAACTTAGGAAGTTTATCAAAATACCTGGACTGTGTTTGGGTTCTAAGTACCAACCATAATATCAGGTAGCTTAATACAAACCCAAACATGAAGTTTGTAGGGTCAAACCTTCCGGTGAGGATTAGCCACACTATGGTTAAAAGTACATTGGCAAGCAAAAGCTGCATATTGATATTAATTTAAAACTGTTTTGACATATTGTTCAGGGTTCATAAGCTGCTCTCCGGCCTGGTATACGTAATCGAAGAAGAAAGCAGGGAAAAAGCCTATTAATAGAATAATTAAACAGTACAACATGATAGGGACAAGCATATACATGTTTTCTACAGTAAATAGTCTGAAAAAGTACAGCTGGTTTACTACAGGAATATTTATTTTTACCACCCCTGGTTCGTAGTTTTCTAGTGCTTCTTTCCAAAATGCCTCATTCCATATTTTGGTCATAGAGAACAAGGTAAGTAAGCCTGTAGCGAGTGAAATTATAATAATAATATAATGTTCTGCTTCAAAACCTGCCTTGGCTAAAAGAAATTTAGACCAAAAGCCTGATAGGGGAGGGATGCCTGCCAGTGAAAGCCCAGAAATAAGGAAGAGTACCCCTAGAAACGGGTGTAGGTTAAAGAGTCCACCCAGCTTTTTTAGCTCGTAGGTTCCTTTCAGCCGGTTGATCAAACCGCTGATAAGGAAGAGGTTGGTTTTGGCTATAATATTATGGGCAATGTAAAGCACTGATCCGGCCAAGGCTAATGGGGTATAAATACCCAGTCCCATAACCATATACCCAATCTGGCTGATAATGTGAAAAGAAAGGAGCCGTCGCATTTCTCCTTGAGCGGCTGCGCCCAGCACCCCAACTACCATCGTAAAACCTGCTATGTACAGTAAAATGGAGTGCGTAAAGGTGATGTGGTTGACAAAAACTAAAGTAAATACCCGTATAAGTGCATAAACCCCTACTTTGGTAAGCAGTCCGGCAAAAACTGCTGAAATGGCAATAGGTGGTGTGTGGTAAGAAGCTGGTAGCCAGAAAAATAGCGGAAATAAGGCTGACTTGATCCCAAATGTAAGCAGGAACAACATGCCTGCTACTGTAATCATGGTCTGGTTTTCCGCCTCTGCTACTTTGATATGAAGGTCTGCAAAATTTAATGTTCCGGTGACTCCGTATAAAATACCTATGGCCGCCAGAAATATGGTGGACGAGATAATGTTGATGGTTACGTACTTGATTGTCCCTTCTAACTGCGCCTTTGTTCCGCCTAGTGATAGAAGCACAAATGAGGATATCAGCATTACCTCAAACCATACAAACAAGTTGAAGATATCTCCCGTTAGTACAGAGCCACAAATGCCCGTAAACATTATGTTGAGCAGTGGGTAAAAGCCAAATTTGGCTCTTTTGGTATCTATAGAAATAACGGCATATATGGCAATTCCAAATGCCAGAAGCCCCGTCATAAGTACCATAATGGCACTAAACATGTCTGCTACCAATGAGATACCAAAAGGTGCTGGCCAACCTCCTGACTGTATGGTGATAATGCTTTCCTGACGAACGGTATGCACTAACACTAGCCCTGAAACCAGAAAACCAAAAGATAAAATGATGTTTAGCCACTGCTGCACTTTTACATGCTTTAAGAAAAACATCAATAGGACTCCTGTTATTAATGGAGCTAAAACAGGTGTTAAAAGTATGATATGTTGATTAAGTATGGTCAATTTTTTAGTAAAGTTAAAAAGTATCGGTAGAAGTCATTTTGTCTAGGTCATCGGAGCCTGTAGCTTGATATACCCGCTTGATCAAAATGATGGAAAATGCAATAAGGCCAAAGCTGATTACAATGGCTGTCAAAATCAGTGCCTGCGGTAAAGGGTCTGCTAATGCACCTTCTATTTCTGTTTTTCCGGCTGGGATAATAGGTGTTTTACCCCTTGTTAGTCGGCTGCATGTAAAAATCAAGAGGTTGGTGGCATTGGATAGTAATATAAAGCCTATAATAAGCTTTACAATGCTGCGTCTCAGTAACATGTACACTGCCATGGCATATAAGCCACCTGTCATTATCGCAAAAACTAACTCCATAAACTATTCTTCTGCAAGTGTAAATACTATATTCATTGTGACTCCGATTACTACTAAAAAGACACCAATGTCAAACATCAGCGGCGTGCCCAGTGGCCCGACAACCGGAAAGTCGAAGTTAAGCCATTCGCCTTTAAAAAAAGTTTCATTGGTAAAAAGGCTGACCAGTCCACTGCCAAGTGCTATGACCAAACCTGTTAGCGTCAACTTTGAAGGTCTGGCAGGAAATAAATCCCGTGCTTTTTCGACTCCATTGGAGATGGTATATAGTGCAAAAGCTGCTGCTGCTGCCAAGCCTCCTACAAAGCCTCCTCCTGGCTCATAGTGTCCCCTTATAAGCATAAACAATGCGAACATGATCAATATCGGCAGGAGGTATTTAGTTGCCGTTGATAGTATTAATGAAATCATTTTTTCCCTGTTTTACTCAAGCGAAGTTTTAACAATGTATATACCCCTATAGACGCAACTGCCAACACCACTATTTCTCCCATAGTATCTAAAGCCCGAAAGTCTACCAGTATCACATTGACGATATTTCTTCCTTTTGCTAAAATATAACTGTTTGCAGCAAAGTATTCGCTGACTTGTGGTTCCATGGGCTTGCTTATGGTGAACAATATAAGAAAGGTCGCAATAAGTCCTGTTAAAATGGCTATGGCTCTGTCTCTGACCCGTAGCATCTTACTGGATATGTAGGAGAGTTTTGGCAGCTTATAGATGACCAATACAAACAAGATGACTGTCAGCGTTTCTACAGATAGCTGCGTCATGGCCAAATCGGTGGCACCATAAATAATAAACAACAATGAAATTCCATACCCGACGATGCCAAGTGCAGCTATCGCAGCTAATACTGATCGTGAGGTAATAGCTACAAAAGCTGCTAGCAAGACTACCAAGCATAGCACTACCTCATAAAAATAAATGTCCTCAAAACTAAGAGTGACTATAAAGTCTTCGATTCCAAAATTGAAAAGTGCCAGAAATACCAAAAATGCAAGCATGACCAGTACCCAAATAATGTAATTCCTTAAGTATCCACTTTGGAAAATTTTGGTTTGAAACCTCGCAAAGTTCAGCATGCCCGACAAGGCTAATTGATACAGGTTCTCAGGGTCAATTTTCCTGAAAAAGGCATTGTAGGTAAATACTTTGCTATAGCTGTTTCTGAATGCATAAACCAATATGCCTGTGCCTAAAGTAATCACACTTAGAAATAAAGCAAGGTTTAGTCCATGCCAAAGCTCTAGTTTTACTGTAGTAGGGGCACCTTTGATGGACGATACGGCCGGGCCTACCAAATAGGTGGAGGCAAACTGTGGAAATACACCAAAGACTAACCCAATAGTCCCTAAAACCAAAGGACCGAACCATAAGCTAAATGGTCCTTCGTGTGGTTGCTTGGGTGTGCCGGTATACTTTCCTGCAAAAGGTTTATAAACTGCAATCAGCGCTGTGGCTACGATAAGCATATTGGTTAGGACTGTCACTGTGGGAATAAAACCTCCCAGGTCATTCTCAAACCTTAAAGATGCTTCATAGATTAGTTCTTTTCCTATAAACCCAAAAAATGGGGGAATGCCTGCATTGGATAAGCCGGCAAAGATCGCTGCTAATCCCAAAAGGGGCATGTATTTGTATAAACCTCCGAGCTTGGATATTTCTCGTGTGCCTGTTTCATGGTCTATGGTGCCTGTAACCATGAAAAGTGTACCTTTATACAGGGAGTGTGTCACAAGAAATCCCATGGCGGCCATCATGGCAAAGGGCGTGCCCATTCCTATTAAAAACACCAATATACCTAGTGAGCTAATGGTGGTATATGCCAGTACTTTTTTTAAGTCGGTATGCCGAACAGCGATAATGGCGCCTAATAGCATCGTGATACCGCCTGCTATCATTAAAATATATTGCCATTGCATGGTGCCACCCAGCATGGGGTTCATTCTTGCCAATAGATAAACGCCTGCTTTTACCATGGTCGCAGAGTGCAGGTAGGCGCTCACAGGAGTAGGGGCTTCCATGGCATTGGGTAGCCAATAATAAAAAGGAAATTGAGCTGACTTGGTAAAGGCTCCTAAAAGTATGAGTATGAGAAAAACATTATAAGCAGGGTGTGCTTGAAGCGTGCCCGCAAGTGCTGATAAATCGGTAAGTAAGAAAGAACCGCCTGCTTGCGATAATAATATGAACCCGGCCATCATGGCTAATCCTCCACTACCAGTGGTAAGTAATGCTTGCAGCGATGCATACCTTGACCTTTCCTGTTCGTGGTTGAATCCGATTAGTAGATAAGAGCTGATACTGGTCAATTCCCAGAAGATAAACAACAATATTAAGTTGTCTGCTATTACCAAACCGAGCATGGCAGTCATGAACAATAGCAGGTAGCACAAAAAGTTGCCTAGTTTCGGATGTCCATAAAGATAGCCCCAAGCGTATAAAACGATCAATGTTCCTACACCACTGATGAGCAGTACAAAAGTAAGGGACAGCCCGTCCAAGAAGAAGTCGAAGTTGATCCCCATATCTGGAAACCAGTTGACTGAGTAGGAGATTGGCTCATGGTTTGCAATAGATGGTAAAAAGAAGCAACTGACCGTAAAAATAGCCAGAGGGAATAGTGTAAGAATGGCTCCGGAAAATTTAGGTGCTGCTTTTTGTAGGTAAGGCGCTAAAAATGCAGCGACTAAACCTGGTAAAATTATTGCTAAAATCAGAGAGTCAGCCATTAGGGGAATAACGTTAAAAATGTCCCGACAAAAATCAGGTTTATTTTCGGAACTTCCAATTTATTCAATTTAAACTCATTTAGAAATATATTGTTAATTAAATATGGAAGGACTTTATTAAATTTTTTTTACATGAAGATACTTGTAGTTGAAGATGAACCCAAAGTAGCGTCTTTTATTAAAAAGGGACTTGAGGAAGAGCTGCACGAAGTGGAAGTCGCTTATGACGGTTTTGTGGGTAAAGAAATGGCTTTGTCTAATAGTTTTGACCTGCTTATCCTTGATATAAACCTGCCCCATATGAACGGGATTGACTTGTGCAAAACCATTAGAAAAGAAAATGTAAAAGTGCCCATACTAATGCTTACCGCCCTTGGTACGACAGATAATAAGGTATTGGGGCTTGAAAGTGGGGCTGATGACTATTTGGTAAAACCTTTTGAGTTTAGGGAACTTGTTGCACGTGTTAGGGCTTTATCCAGAAGAAGCGCTCAAGAAGATAGCAAAGTATATAAAATTGCTGACTTGGAAATGGATCCTTCGGCAAAAGTGGTGAAACGCAGTGGAAAACAAATTGATTTGACAGCTAAAGAGTTTTCCCTGCTTGAGTATTTGCTAAAAAATAAAGGAAAAGTAATTTCACGTGTTGATATTGCAGAAAAAGTTTGGGATATAAAATTTGACACAGGCACTAATGTGATTGATGTTTATATCAACTTTTTAAGAAAAAAGATAGATAAAGGGTTCTCCCCTAAGTTGATTCATACCCTTGTTGGAATGGGGTATGTTTTGAAAGAGGGGGATTGATATTGGTTTATGCAAATAAGAAACAAACTTACCCTTCAGTTTACAGGGATTGTTGCTTTAATTTTACTAGTATTTTGTGTTGCCGTTTATAATCTTTCTGCACGGTACACATCTTATCAGTTTGAAGAAAGGCTTAAAGAGAAGGCTTTGAACACTGCTCAACTACTTTTGGAAGTTGAGGAGATTGATGAAGGCCTGCTTAAATCAATCCGGCGGAAGTACCTTCAGACTTTGTATCAGGAGTTTGTACGTATATACGACAAAAATAACGATCCTATTTTTCAGGATGATGTATATACCGTTGATATTGATGAAGAAGACCTTAATTACATCCGATACCATGGTGAACTGGGTATTAACTTAAATAACCGCCAGATTTATGGGGTGAGCTATATAGATAGGCAAAAAGAGTTTGTGGTGATTGCTTCTGCGGTGGACCGCTATGGAATTACGAAAATCAAAAACCTTAAACTGCTGCTTATATTTGGATATATAGTTTCCTTGATCATTATCTACATAGGAGGGAAGCTTTTCTCTTTTGCCGCCTTGCGTCCAATAGCTAAAGTGGTAGACCAAGTAGAAAAGGTGGATGCTTCTACTTTAGATACCAAACTGGATGAAGGAAAAGGCAAGGATGAGGTAGAAAAACTGGCTGTTACTTTCAATAAAATGTTTTTAAGGCTTAAAAAGGCCTTTGACTTGCAGAAAATGTTCGTTTCTGGAGCTTCTCACGAACTGCGGACGCCTCTAACGGCTATAACCGGGGAGGTTGAAGTTGCTTTGATGAAAGACCGGGAAAAGGATGAATATAAGCGGGTACTGCATTCGGTTTTGGATGAAACCCGAAAACTTACCTTTCTCTCCAATGGCTTATTGGAACTTGTTCAATCTGGCGCTGAAGATAAAATGGTTACTTCGGAGCCTATAGATGTAAAGTCACTGGTTAAGGGTACAATTAAAGAAATTGAAAAAAGAAGCGCAGGGTGTCAGGTATGCATTAGGACAAAATTTCAAGAGCCTAATGTTGAAGAAGGGCTGAAAGTCTCAGGTAGCCAACCTCTGCTTCAGGCTGCACTACTGAATGTCCTAGAAAATGCCTGCAAGTTTTCTGATTATAAACCTGTTTTCATTACCTCTGAAAGGATCTCTGAAGATAAAATAAGAATCACTATAGAAGATCAAGGTATTGGGATGTCTGAGGGTGATATAAAAAATGCGTTTCAGCCTTTTTATCGCTCTGAGAATGTTCAGTCTATTCCTGGGTACGGAATAGGAATGTCACTGACCGATAAAATTGTTCGTCTTCACAAAGGAGAAATTAAAATTGACTCTTCGCCAGGCAATGGCACAAAAGTGGAAATGATTTTTCCTGGTTAACAAAGGTCATTGCTAGTGCATTAGATTATGTCATGAGGAGTAAAATACCAAGCGGATGATTTGGAGTTATTTTGCTTATTAATAGAAAGTTATACTGCATATTTCAGGTTAAATAACCTTTTAATTTTGATTTAATCAGACCTTAATCTGCCTACTATATCTTTGGCACATAAATAAACTGTACATGGACCATAATCTAAAATCACGAAGAGCGCTTGCCTACTCGGGCGGCGGAATATTAGCCGGACTTTTATTGATCGGCAACACCTATTTTTATTTAGGTAATAGTGAGTTAAAGGAGGAAAACCAGAAGCACCTCTACAAAGTAAATTCCTTGTCTGCCAGTAATAATCGCTTGGAGAATAACCTTAGCAATAAAGTGGATGAGGTGGAAAAGTTATCTGCCGAAAAATCTAAGGTTGAGTCGCTGTTGGAAAAAACTACGAAGTCTCTCAAAGAAAGCCAAGCCAAAGTTGCTGCCCTTACCAAAGAAAACAATGCATTAAACTTTCTTAAAAAAGAGGTGGCTGACCTAAAACGGGAAAAACAAGGTTTCCTTGGCCAGATTAGTGATTTGCATAAAAGGGTTATGCAGCTTAACGCTAGTGTGTCTATTTTGAATAGTGAAAATGCAAGTTTAAAGGAACAGATTGAGGAACTTCAAAGTAGGAATGGGACTTTGGAGAAGAAGGTTGCTTTGGGAGCGGTCATAAAAACAGAAAACATTGTTGGTGAAGGACAAAGGTATACCAGAGGGGATAAGCTTGTAAGCGTAAAAAGAGCTAAAAAGGCAGCGCAATTAGCTGTTTCTGTTGATTTGGCTGAGAATTTAATTGCCGATCCAGGTGCTAAAACTGTTTATATGCGGGTAATTGATCCAAGAGGAAAACTAATTTATAACTTGGAGAACAATTCTGGCTCTTTTGTAAATATGGATGTTGAGAAAGAAATGGATTATACAGGCAAGCAAGTAATTGACTATGATAATGGCAAACAAAGCATTGATTTTTTCTATGCTCCTAAAAATAACACTTTGGTAAAAGGGGAGTACAAAGTAGAAATTTACACGGACGGGTATTTGTCAGGGGTTTCTAGTTTTTCTTTAAAGTAACAACATAAAAAAAAGCCTCCTATTCTGGAGGCTTTTTTTATGAAATGGCTTTAAATTTATTTTGCACTCGAAATTATCTTCTTCAGAATTGCGTTTTTCTTCTTCACTTTCTCGCTAATAACTTCTTCTTTTTTGTGATAATGGAAATGGATAAGGTCGGCAACCAAGGCAGTCCAGCCTGTTTGGTGCGATGCGCCTAAACCTCTTCCGTTATCTCCGTGGAAATATTCGTAGAAAAGAATATTATCAACAAAATGAGGATCTTTAAACTTTTCATGACCGCCAAAAGCAGGGCGTTTGCCTTCTTCATCTTTCATAAAGAGCTTAATTAAGCGAAAACTCAGTTCTTCAGCTACTTCTTTAAGGTTCATTAGATTGCCAGAACCTGTAGGGTGTTCTATCGTAAACTCTTCCCCATAGTAGTTGTAAAACTTCATGAGCGACTCAATGATCAAATAATTGATAGGGAACCATATTGGTCCACGCCAGTTAGAATTTCCGCCGAACATGCCACTGTCAGATTCACCCGGATTATAGCTTACCGAATAAGTGCCATGCTCTGTATGGAATTCATAAGGGTTGTCTTTATGGTGTTTGGAAAGTGCCCTGATTCCATACTCTGACAAGAACTCGTTTTCGTCCAGCATTCTTGACAAGATCTTTTTAAGCTTGGCTTCCCGTAGTAAAGAAAAGCGTCTTCTTATTCCGAGGTAAGGCACTTCTCTTGTAGACACCAAAGAGTCCAGATGCGGACGGTAATTTAGGAACCACTCCAGCCTTCTTTTGAAGTGTGGATACATTTCTATATTATGTGGCTCTAATGTCTCCACAGCAAAAAGAGGTATAAGCCCAACGATAGACCGGACTTTCATAGGGATATATTCTCCATGGGGTGTGTGGAGTACATCGTAGAAGAACTCATCTTCATCGTCCCAAAGGTTCAGGCTTTTATTGTCCAAGTTGGCAATGGCTCCTGCTATATATAAAAAGTGCTCTAGAAATTTTGAAGCGGTGTCTTCGTAAGAAGAGTTGTTTTTACTAAGCTCCAGGGATATTCTTAGCATATTTAGAGAGTACATAGCCATCCAGCTAGTAGCATCGGCTTGCTCTATATGTCCACCTGTTGGCAAAGGACTACTTCTGTCAAATACACCTATGTTATCAAGTCCAAGGAATCCCCCTTCAAAGATGTTATGGCCTTCACTGTCTTTGCGGTTTACCCACCAGGTAAAGTTTAGCATGAGCTTATGGAATACCCGCTCAAGGAAGTTGGTATCTCCCTTGCCATTGTTCATGTCGCGTTCAATTTCGTATACCCGCCAAGTAGCCCAAGCGTGCACAGGAGGGTTTACATCACTAAAGCTCCATTCATAAGCAGGTATTTGTCCATTCGGGTGCATATACCACTCTCTTAAAAG
Source organism: Cytophagaceae bacterium ABcell3 (assembly GCA_030913385.1). Classification (NCBI taxonomy): domain Bacteria; kingdom Pseudomonadati; phylum Bacteroidota; class Cytophagia; order Cytophagales; family Cytophagaceae; genus Natronocytophaga; species Natronocytophaga cellulosiphila. Next base: position 4,301,863 of record CP133159.1, on the reverse strand, counting down.
TAAGATGAGCTGTCTTTTAGCAAAGTCTGGATCTATACTGGCATAAGCGATGCAGTGAAACGCCAAGTCCCAGGCTGCGTACCATGGATACTCCCATTTGTCAGGCATGGAAATAATTTCCATGTTGTTGAGGTGCTTCCAATCTTTATTCCTACCGTGCAACCTTTCTGGAGGCGGCGCTGTTCCTGGATCGCCATTGAGCCAGAGGTTGACATCGTAATAATAAAACTGTTTGCACCACATTAAGCCTGCAAAGGCCTGCCGCTGGATCATTTTTAGCTCGTCGCTATCCACGTTTGAAGCGTATTCATTATAAAAAACGTCGGCTTCATTTAACCTAGTCCTAAATATATAAGGATGGTCCTCTAATGGCTTTTCATGTGTTTTGTCGCTCAGGCGCAAGCAAACTTCTTTTGTTTCGCCTGGGTTTAAGGTAAGTTTATAATGAGCGGCTGCTTTGGTTCCTGTTTTCTCAGGGTTGACAGCGTCCTTATTGCCCTCTACCACATAATCGTTTATGCCGTCTTTCCAGTATCCTGGCTCTGGTGGATGGTGGTAAACTTTATGGTGGTTGGTTTCGTTGTTGCAAAACAAAGTCTCATCTGCGCCTTCAAAATAAAGCTGGTAATTCCCTAATTCCCTATGCTCTACATTAATACAATTATCCCCATCTGCTGATAGGGAAGGAGTGTAGTCTTCTTGAGCAAAACGCCAAAAGTTCCTAAACCAAATAGTTGGAAGGACATGCAGGTTGGCCTTTTCTGGCCCTCTGTTATGAATTGTTGCTTTGATACATATATCATCGGTGTCTGCTTTTGCATATTCGATGTATATGTCAAAGTATTTGTCGTCTTTGAATAAATCGGTGTCAACAAGTTCATACTCAAGTTCATGTTTCCCCCGGATTTTGTTTTCAAGTACCAGGTTAGAATATGGGTACTCTCCTTGAGGATACTTGTAGAGCATTTTCATGTAGGAGTGGGTAGGGGTAGAGTCTAGGTAGTAATAGTACTCTTTAACATCCTCTCCATGATTGCCTTGATTTCCTGTAAGACCGAAAAGACGTTCTTTTAAAAAAGGGTCTTTTTCGTTCCAGAAGGCGAAAGCAAAACAAATCCATTGCTTGTTGTCACTTATTCCCCCTAGTCCATCTTCGCCCCAACGGTAAACCCTGCTTCTTGCTTGCTCATGCGGGAAATTTTCCCATGCTGAACCAAACGGGCTGTAATCTTCTCTTACAGTTCCCCATTGCCTATCGGATAGGTAAGGACCCCATTTTTTCCATCCTCTGTTGCTTCTCGTCATCGAGACGCGGTCTTTTTCGAAATTAGACATTCTGCTGTATCTATTTATTATAAGCTTGTTGTGTTAATAATATTATGTAAAATGTTCAAACTTAACCTGTTTGATAGAAAAATAATGACAAAAGAACTTTTTTATATCCCAAATGCTTGGTTTTTAGTTTGGTTTGTGGACGTATTATAGTTGGAATTTTCAACGATAATAACGGATAAAGGTTCTTTGGCACTGTAAAACCTGAAGACTTTTTTTGAAAATTTTATAAATATATCATTATTAAATAAAAAAGCCGGAAGAGTTTCGTCCGGCTTTATATTTATAGCTGAGTGCTTACATTATGACTGTAAAGCGGCAACTCCTGGCAATGTTTTTCCTTCCATATACTCCAGTAGTGCGCCACCGCCAGTAGAAACATAAGATACTTTGTCTCCAAAACCAAGGTTGTTAATAGCAGAGGCAGAATCTCCCCCTCCTATAAGTGAGAACCCTCCTTTAGTAGTGGCGTCAACTACAGCTTCTGCAATAGCAATGGTTCCTTTAGCGAAATTGGTCATTTCAAAAACGCCCATAGGACCATTCCAAAGTACAGTTTTAGAGTTGCTGACAACATCTTTAAACAATTTGATGGTTTCAGGGCCAATATCAAGTCCCATCCAGCCATCAGGAATGTTGTTTTTGTCTACAACCTGGGTGCTAGCATCATTTTTAAAGGCATCTGCAATAACAGTGTCAACTGGAAGTATTAGGTTTACACCTTTAGCTTTAGCTTTTTCTATTAATTCAAGTGCTAGAGGCATTTTATCTTCTTCAAGTAGAGAGTCTCCTATATTGCCGCCCATAGCTTTGGTAAAGGTATAAGACATACCACCGCCAATAATAAGGTTGTCAACTTTTTCAAGAAGTCTTTCGATGATAAGGATTTTGTCTGAAATTTTAGCTCCTCCCATAATGGCAGTAAACGGCTTATCGGCTTTTTCCAAAACCTTTTTGGCATTGTCAAGCTCAGCTTGCATTACATAACCGCATACTTTTTCTTGGAAAAATTTAGCTATAACAGCGGTAGATGCATGGGCTCTGTGTGCTGTACCAAAAGCGTCATTTACATATACATCGCCATACTTAGAAAGCTTTTCAGCAAAGGCTTCGTCTCCCTTTTCCTCTTCTTTGTAAAAACGTAAGTTTTCAAGTAGGAGAATTTCACCTGGCTGTAGAGATGCAGACATGGTTTTAGCATCTTCTCCGATACAATCAGAAGCGAATTTTACTTCTGTGTTGAAAGTTTTTTTCAAGTACCCTGTTAGGTGTTTTAGTGAGAATTTTTCAGCAGGACCTTCTTTAGGTCTTCCAAGGTGAGACATTAATATGGCTGAACCACCATCTTTTAAAATTTTGTTAACGGTAGGTATAACTGCTCTTAGACGAGTATCATCAGTAATTTCAAACTTGTCGTTTAGAGGGACGTTAAAGTCAACTCGAACAAGTGCTTTTTTCCCAGAGAAGTTAAAAGTATCTAATGTTTTCATAAAAATGAGTTTATTTAATTCCTAATGAAGTTCAATATTAAACAAAAAAGGTGATAAATGAATTATCACCTTTTTTGTTTTTGCATAAAAAAACATTATTCGCCGTGAAGCCATGCTTTTTTATTGAGAAGCTCTTCTTCTGTTTCCCTCACGTCAGGGTCATCTACACAGCAATCTACAGGGCATACTGCGGCACATTGAGGTTCCTCATGGAAGCCTGTACACTCAGTACATTTAGTGGAAACTATATAGTAAAATTCTTCTGAAATCGGATCCTGCTGAGCATTGGCATCCATTGTACTGCCGTCTTCCAGTTGTATTTCCGTAAGACTAGTACCGCCTGCGTATGTCCATGGAGCACCGCCTTCGTAAATAGCGGTATTCGGGCATTCCGGCTCGCACGCTCCGCAGTTGATGCACTCATCTGTTATGATTATTGCCATAATACCTGTATATTTTATTTTTTTGTAACTGCAAAATTAACTACAATTACATTCAGTACAAATCAAAAGTTTTAAAAAATATTATTTTATGGATCTTGATCATAGGATAAAGGCCTTTGCGGAGTTAGGTGAGCAATTGAGAACGGAAGGGCTTCCTGAAGAATATATTAGACAAGCTGTGAATGTAAATAATTGGTTTACATTTGGTTCTGTTAAGGATGCTGTCGCCTCCATAGGTGAATGGCTTACATTGGAAAATCTAAAGAGGTGGGTTGAACCTTATGGTATTTCGGATAAGGTAAATCCTCAAAAAGTTGGGGTGGTGATGGCTGGAAATATTCCTTTGGTTGGATTTCATGATGCTCTTTGCGTTTTGTTGAGTGGACATAGCTTATATGCCAAATTGAGCTCGGACGACAGGGTGCTGCCTGATAAAATTTTTGGTATGCTAATGAAAATTGCTCCAGCCTTTGAAGAAAAGGTGAATGTGGTAGACAGAATGAAAGGCATGGATGCAGTCATTGCTACAGGAAGCGACAACACTTCTAGGTACTTTGAATATTACTTTAGAAACATACCCCATTTGATTCGAAAGAACCGAACATCTGTAGCTGTTTTGACAGGAAACGAAACACCAGCACAACTTGAAGCTCTAGGAAAGGATATTTTTCAATATTACGGCTTGGGTTGTAGAAATATTTCTAAGCTGTTCATTCCATCTGATTTTGAACTCAAGCATATTTTCGAAGCGATAGAACCCTTCTGCTATGTAGCCGATCATCATAAATATTTTCACAACTATGAGTATAACCGTGCCATTTACTTGCTAAATAAGGATGTCTTTTGGGACAATGGCTTTGTAATGCTTAAAGAAGACGAGGGTATAAGTTCGCCAGTCTCTGTCTTGTTTTTCGAAAGGTATAAAGATAGTTCCGATGTTGAGCGTGTGTTAAGGAATAATGAAGAAAAAATTCAAGCTATAGTAGGTGAAGAGCATATTCCTTTTGGGGATGCGCAATGTCCTGGAATTGATGATTATGCTGATCGGGTTGATACGATGGAGTTTTTGTTAAAGCTTTCTTAGGTATAGTCTAACATGCTAGAATAGGCTATGGGTCTAAAGTATCAGTGTATTGATTATTCAAATACACTGATACTGATTTTGGGCCGATTTTATATTATCTTTTAACTTCTACCCATCCTTTGACCAAACGTTTGTCTGGGAAGGTAATGTCATAGTAGTAAACCCCATCAGGAACACCATCTCCATCCCAACTATTGTTATAGTTTTCGTCATGGTATACTTCAGAGCCCCATCTGTTGTAGATAGTTACTGTCGTATTACGCGGTATTGAAACGATTTCAAAATAGTCATTTAACCCATCGTTGTTAGGGGTGATAAGGTTCGGTATCAGTATTGGTTTGTCAACAAAAACGCTTAAACTGATGGTACATTCGTTTGAATCCTTCAGAAAAACAGTTTGCATACCTCTGTCAAACCCTGACACAATAGCTGTATCACTTGTTACAGGGCTAAACTCTTGGTTGTCGCCACTGAAGTAATATGGTTCTATTCCACCCGAGATATCAATTATCCCAACAGTTCCATTAGATTGGTTTCTGACTGAAGGTGTCGAGAATACCGCAGCTTCAAGCTGGTTTGGTTGTCCCAATACAAAATAGTCCCGTTTTAAGGTGTCCCATTCTTGTGTTGCATTGTTGAACGAATAGAATGGGTGCTTGTCCAAGTACACGCACTCCTGGTCTTTGATAAAGAGCTGGAAGGTGTCTGCGGCAAGCCCTGTGAACAAGGAATCTCTGATCCAGTTAATGCTGTCAAGACTGTACTCAAAATATGGTTTCTCTGTTTGTGCGTCCATAAAAGGCAGGCCGCCAGAAACAGAATCTATGACTACCGACCCGTCTTCTAAGTCAAAACAGGTAACGTCATTCTTGGTAATATGAACGTCAGGCCCTTCTTTTCTTCTAACGGTATCTGGCTGGCCGGCACTGCACCCTTTGGAATCCATTACAGTTATATTGTGGTAAGTTCCTGCCGCTAACCCAGTAAATTCTGGGTTGTTGCCAAAAGATGATCCATTTACACTATAGGTGTAAGGAGGAGTACCCCCTTGTGGATTGTTAATAGTGATCTCACCATCTCTGTTTTGACAAGACTCTTTGGAGGTTCTGGTGAAAAAGGTGATAGGCTCTGGTTGTCCTATGGTAAACGGATGCCTAAATTCACAGCCATCACTGTCGGTTATTACTATATTAAAGTCGCCTCCAAAGATTTCAGTAAACTCAGGAACTTCTTTGGTTTCTCCGTCAAAAGTATACGTATATGGCGGTTTAGCACCTGTTACCGAACTGGTGTCCAAGGTGATCTCTCCCTCTTTTTTCCCATGGCAGACATTATCTTTGATATCTGCTGTAATCCCATCAATTTTAACAGCGTCTGGTTCTTCTATGAGAACTGTTTGTTCTGCAACACAGCCATTTTGGTCTATGACCGCTACCGTATGTTCATAAGCTGGTACTTCTGTAAATGTTGACTCCTCTTGTGGTTCTTCACTGTTATTTATTGTATACATGTACGCAGGAGTTCCTCCCGAAGCTTCCAAGACAATTTCTCCATTGTCATCTCCTGCACATGGGCCAACGTGTGTTACAGATAATACCTCTAGAAGTAATGCTTCTGGCTCTGTTATAGTTACTGGTAATAAGAACCGGCAATCAGCATCATTAATAATGGTTATGTCATAGTCTCCAGCAGCCAAGTTTGTAAAGATATTGTCAGGCTGAAACTCTGTGCCATTTATTGAAAATTGATATGTGCCTGTTTCGCTTCCAGATACTTCAACAATGGCAGCACCACTCTCTTCCCCAAAGCAGGATACTTGCTCATGTTGCGATGCTGTTGCGTCAATGCTTTTAAGGTTAATTTCATGTTCAATGGTATCGCTGTAGCATTCATTAGAAGCAAGTAATAGGATGTTTATGATGGTATCTGAATATACATCACTAATGAATAGCTCGTTGGTGTTTTGGAAGGTTTGTCCACCATCAAATGAATATGCCATGCTTTCGTGTGGCGTAAACCCTTCGTTGAAAGATGCGCTGACAGTTATTTCATCACCTAAACATAAAGATTCCGGGTTGTTGGTGATACTACCTTCAGGTAAAGGTTTAATATTTACCTGAACACTATCTATGTTTTTACAGCCATCTTGATCTATGACAGTAACAGTATAAACAGTGGTATCTGTCGGGGTAACTTTTATTGTTTCTCCTTCATAGTCTCCTGGTGTCCAAGTATAGGAGGTGCCACCAGAAGCAGTTAATTCTGTAGAGTCTCCAAAACAAATGTCTTGGTCTGCTCCTGCATCCACTTCTATATAAGTTACATATATAGTTACCTCATCCGTATTGGTACAGCCTAAGCTATCTGTTACAGAAACAGTGTAGGTGGTAGTAGTATTTGGTGATGCTTCTGGATTTTCGATATCATACTCAGATAAGCTTTCCTCTGGTGACCATAGGTAAGTTTCTCCGCCCGATGCTTGCAGTTCGGCGCTCAACCCATTACAAATAGTTTGGTCTTCCCCTGCATCTGCAATTGGAGGGTCGGTAATGTATACGGTCATGGTATCTGTGTTGATACAGCCATTTTCATCTGTAACAATTACTGAAAAGTCTGTAGTTTCGGAAATGCTAGCAACAGGTTCCTGTATATTGTTGATATTGACCAGTTCATCAGGGAACCAAGTAAAGCTAACTCCGCCCGAAGCAGACAGTTGTACAGAGTCGCCTGCACCTTCACAGATATACTGGTCTGGTCCAGCGCTTACTTCAATGAAGGTTACATTGACACGCACCGTGTCTGTGTTGACACAACCCTCGGCATCGGTAACAGTGACAATGAAGTCTGTGGTGTCGGAAGGGGCGGCTGTAGGATTGCTTATGCTGTTGTCTGACAGCTCGTCTTCAGGTGACCATAAGTAGCTGGCGCCTCCACTGGCTTCCAGTTGTACTGTGTTTCCAAAACAGACATCTTGATCTTCGCCAGCACTTACTTCTATATAAGTCACGGAGACTATAATTGTGTCAGAATTTATACATCCATCTGCATCGGTTACCTCTACTGCATATTCTGTGGTTTGTTGAGGGGTTGCCACAGGATTGGCTGTAGTTGGGTCTGATAAAGTTTCAGAAGGTGTCCAATTATAGGAAACCCCGCCAGAGGCGTTTAGCTGCGCTGATACACCGTTACAAATTACTTGGTCTTCGCCTGCGTCTACTTCAATAAAGTTTACGCTGACGGTTACAGAGTCGGTGTTTTGACACCCGTTAGCATCTGTCACGGTCAAGGTGTAAACAGTAGTTTGTGAAGTGGTGGCTACCGGGTTTTCAATATCTGTAGCGGAAAGGGTTTCCTCCGGTGCCCAAAGCAGGTCACCGTCACCAGAACCGCTGAGCTGGGCAGAAAGTCCGTTGCAAACTTCCTGATCGTCTCCCGCATCTACCATTGGCAGTTGATTCACCGTTACAGTCAAGGTATCGGTATTCATACAGCCATCTTCATCAGTGATGGTAGCTACATAATCTGTAGTAGTTTCCGGCGAAGCATAAGGGTTGCTTACATTGGCATCCGAAAGGGTTTCTTGGTTGTTCCATGTGTATGTTGTTCCGCCAGTTGCCTCGAACTGAACAGAATCCCCAAAACAAATGGTTTGGTCCTCGCCAGCGTTCACTTCAATTTGCTCAATGGTTACAGTAACCTCATCGGAGCTGGAACAACCATTTTCATCGGTAACGGTTACCGTGTAGGTAGTGGTTTCTTGCGGTGTAGCTTCTGGGTCGGCAACGGAGGCATCAGACAAGGATTCAGCCGGTGACCAAGAGTAGGTATCTCCACCGGTGGCATTTAGCTGGACAGGTACGCCTTGGCAAGATACTTGGTCGTCTCCCGCATCAGCTACAGGAACAGGGTTTACCTGTACCGTAATGGAATCCATATTGACACACCCTTCAGCATCGGTAATGGTCACGATGTACTGGGTGGTTTCCGTAGGGTCAGCGACAGGGTTGGCAATTTCAGCATTGTTCAATGAGCCTGCAGGAGTCCATGAGTAAGTCTCGCCGCCAGAAGCTTCAAGCTGTGCCGAATCCCCAAAACAAATTACTTGGTCTTCGCCCGCGTCTACTTCAATATAGTCTACGTTGACAGTTACAGAATCAGTGTTTTGACACCCGTTGGCATCTGTCACGGTCAAGGTGTAAACAGTAGTTTGTGAAGTGGTGGCTACCGGGTTTTCAATATCTGTAGCGGAAAGGGTTTCCTCCGGTGCCCAAAGCAGGTCACCGTCACCAGCACCGCTGAGCTGGGCAGAAAGTCCGTTGCAGACCTCCTGATCGTCTCCCGCATCTACCATTGGCAGTTGGTTCACAGTTACGGTCAAGGTATCGGTGTTCATACAGCCATCTTTATCAGTGATGGTAACTACATACTTTGTAGTAGTTTCCGGCGAAGCATAAGGGTTGCTTACATTGGCATCCGAGAGGGTTTCTTCGTGGTTCCATGTATATGATGTGCCGCCTGTTGCCTCGAACTGAACAGAGTCCCCAAAACAAATGGTTTGGTCCTCGCCAGCGTTCACTTCAATTTGCTCAATGGTGACAGTGACCTCATCGGAGCTGGAACACCCATTTTCATCGGTAACGATTACCGTGTAGGTAGTGGTTTCTTGAGGTGTAGCTTCCGGGTCGGCAACGGAGGCATCTGACAATGATTCAGCCGGTGACCAAGAGTAGGTATCTCCACCGGTGGCATTTAGCTGGACAGGTACGCCTTGGCAAGATACTTGGTCGTCTCCCGCATCAGCTACAGGAACAGGGTTTACCTGTACTGTAATGGAATCTGTATTGACACATCCTTCAGCATCTGTAATAGTCACGATGTACTGGGTGGTCTCCGTAGGGTTAGCGACTGGGTCGGCAATTTCAGCATTGTTCAATGAGCCTGCCGGAGTCCATGAGTAAGTCTCGCCGCCAGAAGCTTCAAGCTGTGCCGAATCCCCAAAACAGATCACTTGGTCTTCGCCCGCGTCTACTTCAATATAGTCTACGTTTACAGTTACAGAATCAGTGTTTTGACACCCGTTGGCATCTGTTACGGTTACAAAATACGTGGTGGTATCCGAAGGAGTTGCTATAGGGTTAGCAATATTTTCATCAGAAAGTGTTGGGTTAGAAGACCAACTATAGTTATCGCCGCCAGTTGCTTCAAGTTGAGCAGAGGTGCCATGGCATATAGTTTGATCTTCGCCTGCGCTCACTTCAATATATGTAACCTCTACAGTCACCTCATCGCTATTGCTGCAACCATTATTATCTGTTGTAATAACTGTATAGGTTGTTGTTTCTGATGGGGTAGCAGTAGGGTTAGAGACTTCTGCATCAGAAAGACCGGTAGCAGGTGTCCACAGGTAGTTATTGCCACCACCATTTGCGTTTAGTTGGGCAGAAGTTCCAAAGCATATACTTTGGTTCTCCCCGGCATCCAATACAGGTATCGGATTGACAACTACAGTTACAGAATCATAGTTTACGCAGCCTTCTGTATCTGTTATGGTCACATAATAAGTGGTTGTTTCCTGTGGTGTTGCTATCGGATCCTCTATTTCTGCATTGTTTAAAGTCTCAGTGGGAGTCCAAGAGTATTGAGACCCTCCTGAAGCTGTAAGCTGCACAGAATCACCAAGGCATATTTCCTGATCGTCTGAGGTGGATACTTCTATAAGTGTTACCTGTACTTCAACACTATCCTTATTCTCACAGCCGTTTTCGTCAACCCCCAATACGGTATAAACAGTTGACTGCTCAGGAGAAGCTATTGGGTCAGCAATGTTGTCTTCAGACAAAGTTGCTGATGGAGACCATTGGTAATCAATACCACCTGTGGCTGTTAGTTGTGCAGAGTTTCCATAACAGATTTCCTGATCTTCCCCCGCATCAATGGTAGGTTTAGGGTTGACAACTACAGTGACGGTATCATAGTTGATACAGCCTTCTGCGTCTTCTACTGTGACTATATAAGCGGTTGTTTCTTCAGGAAAAGCAGAAGGTGTAGCAGTATTTTCATTTAACAAGCTTTCAGAAGGAGTCCAAGAGAAATTTGTGCCGCCAGTTGCTTCCAGTTCTACGGTATCTCCTTCGCAAATAGTCTGGTCATCACCTGTGGTAATATCTATAAAATATACATCAACGGTAACAGTGTCACTGTTGATACAACCATTTTCATCAGTTACGTTCACGATGTATTCGGTTGTTTCCTCTGGTGACGCTTCTGGATTTGCAATGTTTTCATCAGACAGATGTGTTGACGGAGACCATAGGTAATCAACACCACCTGTGGCCGTTAGCTGAGTAGACGTTCCGTAGCAAATCTCTTGATCCTCGCCCGCATCTACTTCTATGTAAGTTACATTTACAGTAACTTCATCGTGAGAGCTACATTCAAATTCATTGGTAGCAATGACAGTATAGGTAGTCGTAACAGATGGTGACGCTTCTGGATTTTGAACATCTGTGGCAGATAAACCTTCACTTGGACTCCAAGACCATGAAGATGCTGTGCCTGATGCGTTAAGTTGTGTCGTAAGGCCATTACAAATTGTTTCATCTTCACCAGCATCAATGTTCGGAACAGGGTTTACCTGAACCAAAACAGTATCGTAGTTAACGCAACCTTCATCATCGGTCACAGTAACGATATACTCAGTTGTTTCTAAAGGTGAAGCTTCTGGGTTATATATTTCTGCATTGTTCAACCCTGCGGTAGGTGACCATGAATATTGAGAACCACCTTGCGCTTCTAATTGCGCAGTGTCACCTTGGCAAATGATAACATCTTCGCCTGCACTTACTTCAATATAAGATACTTGGATTGTAACACTGTCATAATTAATACAGCCGTCTTCGTCAGTGACAGTTACTGTATATGTTGTTGTTTCCTCTGGTGAAGCGGTAGGGTCAGCAACATTGTTTGTAGAGAGTGTACTGCTAGGAGACCATGAGTATTCCACACCGCCAGAAGCTTCAAGTTCAGCCGTTGTGCCATAGCAGATATCTTGGTCTTCGCCTGCATCCACTTCTATGTAATTAACAGTGACCGTTACAGAGTCTTGGCTTACGCAGCCGTTTTCTCCAGTTACTGATACTACATAGGTAGTTGTCTGGTTTGGAGAGGCTACAGGGTTTGCAATATCAGTATCGCTTAACCCTTCTGCAGGCGACCACTCGTAAGCAATACCACCAGAAGCATTTAGCTGGGTTGTTAACCCATAGCAAATAGCTTCATCTTCACCTGCATCTGCTACAGGTGGGTCAAAAACAGAAACCGTCAGTGAATCATAATTGATACAGCCATCCTCATCAGTGATAGTCACCTGATAGGTGGTGGTTTCGACTGGAGAAGCACTTGGGTTGTAAATATCATTTTGGCTTAAAGAGCCGTTGTCAGGAAGCCACTGGTATTCGACACCTCCCGAAGCTGAAAATTGTACCGTGTCGCCTGGGCAAACTTCATGATCATCACCTGCGTCTACATCTATATAAGTAACTTCTACTGTAACAGTGTCAGTGTCGACACAGCCAATATCATCGGTTACTGTTAACACATAATCTGTGGTTTGAGTAGGGGAGGCTACTGGGTTGGCAATGTTTGCATCGCTTAGTGATTCGGAAGGAGTCCAGGAGTAGGAAACTCCTCCAGCGCCACTTAACTCAGTGTTTATCCCATAGCATATACTTTGATCTGGTCCAGCATCAGCCATATCGGGAATGTCGATATCGACCTGTACGCTGTCTTCATCTATACAAGAACCGTTATCTATAGTCAACTTGACCCAGTATGAACCAGGTTCGTCGTAGGTGTGGGTCGCATGTTCAGAAGTATCGGTATTTCCATCGCCAAAGTCCCATAAATAAGACATTTCCCCGGAAGGGTAGGTTGATGTATTGGTAAAAGTTATTTCTCTCCCCGGACAAGAAGGGTTTGCGTCAGGAGAGAAACTAACCTCAATATCTTTAAAGTTCACAGTTCCCCCAAAGGAAAGCCTGAATCCATCACCCGGCCTCGTGTCTACACCATTAATGAATATGACATAAGTATTCCCTTCCGTCAACTCTACCGTAGGGTGCCATGGGTTAACAAGAGAGAAAGAAGACTCCCAACTTTCATACCTTTCTGTTGAAATACCTGTTTGGTTAAAGATATCGTCAGAGGCATTACAGGCGATTTCAACCCAGTTGTCCTTTCCGCAACCGTTGCTTTTGTCATAAAGAACAAAATCCCAGTCGCCCATAATGTCATCTTCAATGAACATTTCGAAAGTTCCTGAGTTTTCTACTGTAAACTGATACCAAAATGGCCTTCTTTCACCTTTGTTTCCAAAGCAAGAGGCGCCTTGACCTGATGGGACATCTAAAACATATCCATATATTTGTTCTGGTGCTACAGGGTTTAAGATCGTATCATAGATCGTTTCGTTAGAACATAGAGTAGTGGCAGTATTACAGTCGCGGGTAGCATGTATCTGAGCTACCGCGTCTGCAGAAGCTAATGAAAGAATTAAAAGCAATATGGAACGTAAAAATTTCATAACTAATGATTAGAAGCGACCTCTTCCATCAAATGTGAGGTTGAAAGAATCTCCTTGACGACAATCAGTGCAATTAAGAAAAAGTATGTAAGTTGAGCCTTTATTTAAGTTAATATCATCGTTAAATGGATTAGACTCATCACACACTTGAGGGTTATACGAGTTCTTTCTTGTCGTGGATGCACCCGTATTGCTACAAATCATGTTTAAAGCCCCATTGCAGGCTAGTTCTATTTTGTTTTCACAGTTGTCAGTGAGTTCATAAATCACCCAATCCCAATTGGTTCCATCGGTACCTTCTATGTTAAATGAAAGAGAACTGTTTTTTGAAGCGGTAAACTGATACCAGAAGGGGTATTTTTCTCCTTTAACCAGACAGCTAGGGCTGTTTTCCCCAGCCAGGTCATTTACTTGTCCACGGTCAATTTTGTCAACACTTTCAGAAATCGAAGATTTATTTTCTAGAATGATGGGGCTGTTGCAGTCTTTTCCCTTGGCATTTTGGGCGTAAAGCAAAGTTTGGGGGGCGAAAGCAAGTAAAAATATTGCCATCCAAAAAAGCCTATTGCTCCTTTGTCTCTGTTTATTAATGCAATATGAACCTGTTTCTGGATGTTGCATAATCTATGCTTTGGTTAATTTTATTTTACTTTTCTTCTTACGCAGTATTACTGAAAGGGGTTTTCGGTGCTTTTATCAGGCGAGTAATTTTTTGTTTGTTTTTTGCATTCCAAAGGCTCATTGTTGAAAAATATTTTATTATTTAATTCTTTTTGTAACTTTGCTTTTTTAGCAGAATTTTATAAATATTTCACAAAACCCCCTTTTACAATATGGCTTTTGATATTGATATGATCAGGGCTGTGTATTCGCGTATTGGTGAACGCGTGGAAGCAGCCAGAAAAATTGTGGGCAGACCTTTGACTCTGACAGAAAAGATTCTTTATTCTCACCTATATGCCGGAAACCCTTCCGAAGGTTATGAAAGAGGAAAGTCTTATGTTGAGTTTTCGCCAGACAGGGTGGCTATGCAAGATGCTACTGCACAAATGGCTTTGCTTCAGTTTATGTCAGCTGGGAAACCTCAAGTAGCGGTTCCTTCTACTGTGCACTGTGACCACCTTATTCAGGCAGAGTCAGGTGCAAAAAAAGACCTTGAAACTGCAAACAGTGTAAACAAGGAAGTGTATGACTTTCTTGCTTCTGTAAGTAATAAATATGGAATTGGCTTCTGGAAGCCAGGTGCGGGTATTATTCACCAAGTAGTTCTAGAAAACTATGCTTTCCCTGGTGGAATGATGATCGGTACTGACTCTCATACTCCAAATGCCGGTGGCTTGGGTATGGTTGCTATTGGTGTTGGTGGTGCTGATGCAGTAGATGTTATGGCTGGAATGCCTTGGGAGCTTAAGTTTCCTAAGCTTATCGGTGTAAAATTAACAGGAAAGCAGAACGGTTGGACTTCTGCTAAAGATGTGATACTTAAAGTGGCTGGTATACTTACCGTTAGTGGTGGTACTGGTGCTATTGTTGAGTATTTTGGGGAAGGTGCTGAGAACTTGTCATGTACAGGTAAAGCGACTATTTGTAACATGGGTGCTGAAATCGGGGCTACTACTTCGGTATTTGCTTATGACAACAGCATGAAAAAATACCTAGAGTCTACTTCTAGGGCTGATGTGGCAGCCGAAGCAGAAAAAGCTTCTGCAAATCTTCGTGCTGATGATGAAGTATATGCCAACCCTGACAAATATTTTGACCAACTGATTGAAATTGACCTTTCTGAGCTTGAGCCTCATGTAAATGGCCCTTTCACGCCAGATGCCGCTTGGCCAATTTCTGAATTCAGTAAAGCTGTTAAAGAAAAAGGCTGGCCTGCTAAGCTTGATGTTGGCCTAATCGGCTCTTGTACAAACTCTTCTTATGAAGATATTACTAGGGCTGCTTCTGTAGCTAAACAAGCTTCTGAGAAAAAGCTTAAGGTAAAATCTGAATATACCGTTACTCCAGGCTCTGAAATGGTTAGGTTCACTACCGAAAGAGACGGATTATTAGAGGTTTTTGATCAAATTGGAGGTGTAGTACTTGCCAATGCTTGTGGGCCTTGTATTGGCCAGTGGGCAAGACATACAGATGATCCTAATCGTAAAAACTCCATCATTACCTCATTTAACAGAAACTTTGCAAAAAGAAATGATGGTAACCCTAATACCCACGCTTTTGTAGCATCTCCTGAAATTGTAACTGCTTTCTCTATTGCAGGTGACCTTACCTTCAATCCTCTTAAGGATAAACTGGTAAATGAAAATGGTGAGGAAGTTATGCTTGATGAACCTAAAGGTGTAGAATTGCCTACGAAAGGGTTTGCTGTAGAAGATGCTGGTTATCAAGATCCGGCTGAAGATGGTAGTGGGGTAGAGGTGATTGTTAATCCTGACTCTAAGAGGTTACAGCTTCTTGAGCCTTTCTCTCCTTGGGATGGCGCTGACCTGAAAGGTATGAAGCTTCTTATTAAAGCTAAAGGAAAATGTACTACTGACCATATTTCTATGGCTGGTCCTTGGCTTAAGTTTAGAGGTCACTTAGATAATATCTCCAACAACATGTTGATCGGTGCCGTTAACTACTTTAACGAGAGCACAAACTCGGTTAAAAACCAATTGACTGGCGAAACAGGTGAGGTTCCTGCTACTGCGAGAGCTTATAAAGCAGCAGGTATAGGTTCTGTGGTTGTAGGTGATAACAATTATGGTGAAGGTTCTTCCAGAGAGCATGCCGCTATGGAGCCTCGTCATTTAGGTGTTAGGGCAATTATTGTTAAGTCATTTGCTAGGATCCATGAAACAAACCTTAAGAAGCAAGGTATGCTTGCTTTGACTTTTGCTGATCCGGCTGATTATGACAAAGTTCAAGAAGATGATACTATCGACATCGTTGGATTGACTTCTTTTGCTCCTGGTAAGCCGTTAACAGTAGTGCTTAACCATAAAGATGGTTCTAAAGACGAAATTACTGTAACCCATACCTATAACAAAGGACAAATCGAGTGGTTTAAAGCTGGTTCCGCGCTTAACTTAATTAAGATGCAGGAAAAAGGAGCTTAATCCTTAAAATTGTATAAATAAAAAAGCCCCTGTTTTTCAGGGGCTTTTTTTATGCTTTCATTTTTTGTCTTTTAATCAAATAGGAGAGGAGTACCTGGTCAAAGCCTTCCCTAATGTCAGCAGGTATAAAATCAATTTTATATTGTCCGCACTTTAGCTTCAACTCTTCATAATATGCTTTAATAGCTTTTTGATAATGCTCCCTTACCTGTGAGGGCTGTACTTTGAGTTTCTCGCCTGTTTCTATATCCGTAAACTCATAGGGCCTGTCATCAAAATTGAATCGCTCCTCTGTTTCAGAGTCTTTTACATGAAAGAGCAGCACTTCGTGCTTATTGTGCTTTAAGTGTTGAAGGGCAGAAAACAGTTCATCCTGATTTTCGCTGTTGTCAAACATGTCGCTAAAGATTATAACCAAAGACCTTCTGCTGAGTTTATCGGCAATATGGTGCAAATTTTGGGCTACAGAAGAAGTTTTACCCTTAGGTTTGCTGCTCAAGAGGTTTTCCAATTGCAAAAATAAAGAGTGCACATGCCCAGGTTTTGATTTGATAGCGGTCTGAAGCTCTATTTCATTGGAAAATGTGGTTATTCCGACCGCATCCCGTTGTCTTTGAAGTATATATGAGAGACATGCTGCTGCCATTATGCTAAAAGTTAGCTTGCCTGCATCTTTTTCTGGATAGTACATGGAGGAAGAAGTGTCTATTAAAAGCATGCACCGTAGGTTCGTCTCTTCTTCATACCTTTTGGTGTATAGGCGGTCGGTTCTTCCATACACTTTCCAGTCAATGTGCCTGGTACTTTCACCTGTGTTGTAAAGACGATGCTCGGCAAACTCTACCGAAAACCCGTGGTAAGGAGACTTGTGCAAGCCTGTAATGAAGCCTTCTACCATTTGCCGGGCTAGAAGTTCTATATTGCCTGTTTTTTTGATTTCAGAAAAAGATATTTTCATTAAACAGTTTTAAAAGTTTTGTAGTTATTGTTGATTAATTTTATGATTTTATTTCTGAACTTTCAATGATTTTTATAATCTTTATGTTCAAGAAAAGAAGAATTAAATGAATGTAATTTTTTTTGTCAATAAAAACTTTTTTCTTTGAAACTACAATTAATTAATATAAATTTACTTTACTAAACAAAAATTATAGGACTGTGGAAGAGAATAAAGATCAAGAAAAAGTAGAAATTTACTCA
The DNA here is from genome assembly GCA_030913385.1 of Cytophagaceae bacterium ABcell3. Taxonomy (NCBI): domain Bacteria; kingdom Pseudomonadati; phylum Bacteroidota; class Cytophagia; order Cytophagales; family Cytophagaceae; genus Natronocytophaga; species Natronocytophaga cellulosiphila. The sequence continues at coordinate 4,284,629 of CP133159.1, read as the reverse complement.
CAGAGGGTCAGAGCTGGAAAAAGAACGTATTTTTTTGACATTAAGTCTACCCGTTCAAATGATTACTACTTAACCATCACTGAAAGTAAAAGAAGGTTTAAGGAAGATGGGTATTTTTATGAAAAACATAAGATCTTTTTATATAAGGAAGACTTTAATAAGTTCCTTGAAGCCCTGAACCAAACAGTTGAACATGTTAAGACTGAGTTACTTCCTGATGTAGACTTTTCTCAGTTTGACAAAGGGCCAGAGAAGACTGAAGGAAGCGATGATGATGATGAACTGAAATGGGACTAATCTAAAAGCTAATATTTTGAACAAAAAAGCTTCTGGAAACCGGAAGCTTTTTTGTTTTTATTACATTCCTGCGATTTTTTGTTCCGTCCGTTATATCTTTGCACTTTTAACCCGGGATTATATAAAGTCTTAGTACATTTTCCGGTTTTGAGGAAGTTTCTTAGTAAATTTTGATTGTTTGAGGAATTTTTCTGCCTAAATAAGTTTTTTATACCTAATGGGATTACAATGTGGAATAGTAGGGTTGCCCAATGTAGGCAAGTCTACCTTGTTTAATGCTTTATCTAATGCTAAAGCCGAAGCGGCTAACTACCCTTTTTGCACTATTGAACCAAATGTGGGTGTTATCACTGTGCCTGACGAGCGGCTTGACATACTCGAAAAAATTGTAAAGCCTCAAAAGGTTATACCTGCTGTAATTGAGTTTGTTGATATTGCCGGTCTGGTAAAAGGCGCTAGTAAAGGGGAGGGCTTAGGCAATAAATTTCTAGCCAATATTAGAGAGGTAGATGCCATTGTGCATGTTATCCGTTGCTTTGAAGATGAAAATGTAACGCATGTTGCTGGCAAGGTTGACCCTGTCGCAGACAAGGAGATTATTGATACAGAACTTCAGTTAAAAGATTTGGAGTCTGTGGAGAAAAAAATCCAAAGGGCGGAAAAAATGGCTAAATCTGGCGATGCAAAAGCCAGAAAAGAGGTAGAAATCCTAAAAAAATATAAGGATCATTTTGAGGGTGGAAATAGTGCCCGGACTATTGATCTTGATGAGGAATCGCAAAAAGTAGTTGCAGACTTACATTTGTTGACTGCCAAACCTGTGATTTATGTAGCCAATGTAGAGGAGTCTTCCGTAAACACTGGTAACAAATATGTAGAGGAACTAAAAGCTTCAGTGGCAGATGAAAATGCAGAGGTTATAATTGTATCTGCTTCGATAGAGGCGCAGATTGCTGAGCTGACAGATCCTGAAGATAAAGCCATGTTCTTAGATGAGTACGGTCTTAAAGAATCAGGGCTCTCTAAACTGATCAAGTCTTCGTTTAGGATTTTAAACCTTATTACATATTTTACAGCCGGTGAAACCGAGGTTAGGGCTTGGACTATCAAAAGAGGGTGGAAGGCGCCTCAGGCAGCTGGGGTGATTCATACCGATTTCGAAAAAGGCTTTATCAAAGCTGAAGTGTTGAAACTTGAGGATTATCAACAGTATGGATCTGAACATGCTTGTAAAGAGGCTGGTAAGATGTCTATAGAAGGTAAAGAATACATCGTAAAAGATGGTGATATTATGCATTTCAGGTTTAATGTCTGAAACATTTTCTGCTTTTAGGCAGTTAACTCATTAAGTTGATTTTTAAAGAGTAAAAAGAATTTATTAACTTTTTCTAAAATTTTTAAGAATTGAGGGTAAGAATCATATTCGGTCTGACAAATAAAGGAGCTACAGTTCCTTTTCATCATCAGTTTCTGCTTGCGAACCTGATCCAATCTCTTGTTGACAGAACTGGCGGGAAATACCAAAACTTCAATATGTTTAATTTTTCCGGCCTAAAAGGACAAACAAAGGTTGGTAAAGAGGGATTGCATTTTTATTCCAATAAGGTAACACTCGTGTTGTCAAGCCCTGAGGAGGAGTTTATACGAAGTTTTGTTGATGTTTTGTTCAAACAACCTCAGGTGGAAATCGGCAAGCTTCTCTTGGTTCCGCTCAATGTAGAAACGGAGGCAGCTCCTGATTTAAGTTCGGGAGAGGTGAAGTATATTTGTATTTCTCCATTGGTGATTATCAATCCCCTTCCTGAAGGGGCTGACGCTAAAAAGTTTATTAGCCCATTAATGGATGTTTTTTCAGATATGCTTTACGAAAGCACCATGTTCAGGATGGAGAAATCAGGAATGTTTACTACGGAAGAAATCGCTTCTTTTTATAAGTTCCAGGTATTGCCTGATAAAAACTACTTGTCTAAAATTAAAGAGGAGGAGAAAAAGTTTGCCAGGATTTTTCCTGTATTCCATAATAGGGAGAAGTATGAAGTCCGGGGATACACGTTCCCTTTTACTTTATATGCTGATCCTAAAGTACAGCAATTTGTTTGGGATTGTGGTTTGGGGATCTTTACTTACAAAGGTTTCGGAATGGTGGATCTTGCCAATGCCGATCCTAACCAAAGAACAATTCCTTATGAATTTTGATTAGGACCGGGATTAGTTTAGATAATTATTAAAGTTCGTTAAAGTTGATGTTTTTATACCCTATGAGCTGATCACTTCTGAATCCCATAGGGCGATAGTATACTAATACCTCATAATGATTTTGGGTCAGGCTATGAGAACCTTCAAAAAAGGTATCATCGCGCTGGCCCTCTTCGATTAAGGTGTACATGTAATTGTAAAAACCTTGCTTAAGCAATGCTTTTCCTCTATACTGCTTTTTGTCTTCGTCGTAAACCAATTTGAACTCCTCTTTAGGCTGCCAGTCATTCATACCGCCTACTACATACACATTTCCTTCACGTGGATAAGGGTAGTTTAAGGCAAAATTTACATATACATAATCAGGTTCAATCTTCGTTCCCTGCGTTTCATGGTGCTGGGTGTAAAACTTGCCGTCAGCGTCTTCATATTGGCCATAAGCCCTTTTTGCCCTGCTTTGGTCTCTAAGAAGTGAAACTTCTATGGGTGTCGTCTTTAAATCAATTTTGTCTATGTGCTGTTGGGCATATTGGGTGCTTCTTATGTCAAACATCCTGAATTCATTGCCCCCAGGGAAATTGTTCTCTCCACTAAAGAATGAATAGTCTAGACTTTTCTCAAACTCGCGCACATATAATGGCTTTAACCCAGTAATCATGTTGTCCCAACGGTGGTTTTGCCTGATTACTACTTTTATTTCATCCGTTGGGTTTATCAGTTCTAGTCCACTATAATTGATCTTGAAGTCAACCTGTTGGTGAGAGTCCCGTTTTTTGGTCACATTTGAAAACTGGACTTTAGGTGCTATAGAAAGTTGATCTTCAAAAACGATAAACCTACGAGTTAAAACTAAATCATCGGGGTTGTCTTCGTCATATACTACCAAGAGGTAATTGCCACTAACTTTTACCTTAGGTACTTTAAAAGAGTAATGGACAAAAGGAATTCGGGTGTTAAAAGAGAACTTCCTTTCAGTAATTAGGTATTCGTTATAATCGCTGAGGTACTGCATTTCTGGAAGGTCCGATACCTCCCAATTAGCGTCGCAGTTAATAATCTTTACCGCATAGTTTTGTGCATCGTCTGTTAGTTCATCAAAGTGTAATATTAAAGGGGTACTTTTTTTTAATGAAATAACCGGCGGTTGGATCATGTCATGAATTTGCCCTGTATGGGGGAAAAGCATGACAGTCCGCACGTTTTTGTTATATATATGGTCTTCTGTTACTAAAGCAGGCTTAGAACTGCTTGAGCTGTTGCCCGACTGACTGTGGCCACCTGGTACACATGCTTGCATTAGCATTATTAGCCCTAAACATAGTTTGATATTATGCCTCCAAGCTATCAATTTGTTCTGCCAGTTGCTCCCACTTATGATTTTCATTGTCAAGTTCTTTTTTCAGTTGTTCGTATTTCTGTGTGTGCTCTGCCAAAATATCTGGGTTGCCGAATACTTTGGGGTCTGCTAATTTCTCTTCTATGTCTGCCTTTTTCTGTTCAAGTTCAGCTATTAATGCTTCACATTTAGACAAGTCGTTTTGTACAGATTTAAGCTCTTTGTCTTTTCCGTTAGATGATGCTGTACTAGGTTTAGGCTTACTTTTCTCCTGGACCACTTGTGGTTCACTTTCCGGAAGTGCTTTTCTCTCTGCCTCTCTTTTCTGCATCCAAGTAGAAAATTCATTGAAAGAGCCGGGATATTCCTTTAAAACTTGGTCTTCTATAAACCATATTTTATTGGCCACTTGAGAGATGAAGTGCCTATCGTGAGAAATAACGACATAAGAGCCTTCGTATTGTTCAAGTGCTTGAATAAGAATGTTTACTGATTGGATGTCCAAGTGGTTGGTAGGCTCATCCAAAAGCAGGAAGTTAGCTTCTGATACTAAAGTTTTTGCCAAGGCTACCCGCGATTTTTCACCACCTGATAATATTTTGATTTTTTTGAAAACATCATCACCGGAAAAAAGGAAACACCCCAGTATGCTACGTAGCTCTGTTTCGCTTTTGGCAGTTCCCATGGTTTTAAGCTCATCCAAAATGGTTGACTCAAGGTCTAAAGCCTCTAGTTGGTGCTGTGCAAAAAAGCTTGTAATGACATTATACCCCTCAGAACGTTTTCCTTGGATGTCTTCATCGCCAGCTATAATTCGTAGCATGGTAGATTTACCTTTTCCGTTTGCCCCAACAAGCGCTATTTTGTCACCTCTTTCAATGCTTATATTGGTGTCTTTGAGAATGACATTTTCGCCATATTTTTTCCCAAGGTCTTTGAACTCATAAAGGATTTTTCCTGGCTGCGTGTTGAAGTTAAAACGAAAATGGACTTTTGCGTTTTCGTCAATGACATCTTCGATCATGTCCATTTTTTCTAAAGCTTTTACCCTTGACTGTACCTGGCGTGCCTTGGATGCTTTAGCTTTAAACCGTTCTATAAACCGTTCGGTCTGTTTTATTTTTGACTGTTGGTTTTCATAAGCGTTTTTCTGGATTTCAGAGCGTAGGGCTTTTTCTTCCAGATAGAAGGAGTAATTTCCTGCATAAACATTTAAGCTTTGCTGTGTTACCTCTACAATTGTTTTGACAGTATTGTCCAAAAACTGTCTGTCGTGCGAGACTACTATAACAGCTCCTTCATATTTCTCCAGATATTGTTCTACCCATTGAATAGATGGTAAGTCTAAGTGGTTGGTAGGCTCATCCAGCATGAGTATGCTTGGTTTCATAAGAAGTAGCTTGGCCAGCATAACCCGCATTCTCCAACCACCGGAAAATGTTCTGAGAGGCTTTTTTAAGTCGTTTGTGCTGAATCCGAGCCCTTCTAGGATTTCCTCGGCTTTAGACTGAATGGTATAGCCATCTAGGGCCTCAAACTCTTCTTGATATTTAGCTAGTTTTTCTACTAACTCATCTTTGTAGTCCTTTTCCATTTCAAGAAGAACCTTGTCAATCTTTGATTGCAACTCTAGTTCGCGCTCAAAAGCTTGCATGGCCACTAGCAAAATGCTATCGTCCGTCTGGTAGGAGAGTAGATCTTGGTTTAGAAAGCCAATGGAGCAATCGTTGCTTTTGGTGATCTCGCCACTGTCTGGAGTATAGTCACCGGTAATTAGTTTTAGAAGTGTTGACTTGCCAGTACCATTTGCCCCTATTAAACCTATTTTGTCTTTAGGTTTAATATGAAGAGAAACATTTTCGTATAATGGTCTGCTGCCAAAGTAAAATGATAAGTCGGATATTGAAAGCATAGTGCAAAATTAACCCTTAATAAGAAAAAAACTTACCTTTCTGTAAGATACTTTTATGGTATGTACAACATTCAGATGATTTTATTAATTCGTTGTTGATCGGAATCATGCAAACTTCCTATTTTATAGCTGGAAAAGTTAACACCTTTTAACATATTCATACATTTATTCTAAAAAAGAACTTATATAGGGTGAAAAATATTTTCTACCTTTGAAGTGGAATAATTACAAAACAAATGAAAAAGCCGGCCTTTGAAGATATTTTTATGGAATTGGCTGTGAACTTGGCCCGTAGATCACACTGCATCAAAAAGCATGTAGGAGCGGTCTTGACCAAAGATACCAGGATTATTTCTATAGGCTACAACGGACCTCCTGCTGGCACGCACAATTGTGATGAAGAATGGCCAGAAAAAGGTTGCGCTAAAGATATGAAGGGAAGTTGCTCCCTGGCATTGCACGCTGAAGAAAACGCTATAGTGTATGCAATGAAAAATGGGTTCTCAATTGAGAATTGTACACTTTATATCACCTTGTCTCCGTGCCTTTCCTGTGCCAGGTTAATTTATAGTGCAGGTGTTGAGCATGTTATTTTTCTAGAGTCTTATGCGCATTATAAAGGTATAGGGGTGGATGAAGGAGTGGAATTTTTAAGAAAATTTGGTGTTAAGGTAGAGCAGTACAAAGGCGAGCTTCTTAAAACCTTGCCTGGAGAACCACTGTAATTTATAATCAGTCAGTTGGATGCAATTATCGGATAGAGAAGAAGAAAAGAAACTTAATCTTATACGAGATATTTTTCAGGCAGGCGATGAGGATAAACTCAGAGATCACTTGCAAGATACTCCTGTGGTAGAAATTGCTGACTTTGTCCGCGAATTAGATCTTGATGATACTGTCAAGGTTATTAATATGCTGGATGAGGAAAAAAAAGGCTGGCTTTTTACCGAGTTTGATGAGGACCAACTTTATGAGCTGTTTGTCCATATTGACAAAAAAGAGTTTGCCGAGATTTTTTCTCAAATGTCTTCAGATACCCGGGCTGACTTTTACCAGTACCTGGATAAAGATGAACAGATAATTTTACTTCCCTATCTTGAGAAAAAGATCAGGGAAGACGTGATCTCCTTAAGTGCATATCCACCCGAAACGGCAGGGGGGATTATGAATACAGACTTTGCCACTGTTCTGATTAGCATGTCTGTTAAGGAAGCTATTTCTAAGATCAGAAAAGATGCCCCTTCAAAAAAAATGCTCTACTATGTTTATGTAGTAGACCACCATCGTCGTATGCTGGGCTTTGTAACCCTTAAGGATTTGATTCTTGCAGACCCTGAAGATACGGTAAAGGAGGTTTTGCATGACAACTTTATTTTTGCCAGGGTTGATGAAGACCGGGAATCTGTGGCAGGTAAGATCGAGAAATATGACCTTGTGGCTATACCTGTGCTGAACCCTGCTGAGCAATTGGTGGGAATTGTTAGCCACGATGACGCAATTGATGTTATTCGTGCCGAGCATACAGAAGACTTGGAAAAATTTATGGGTATTATTCATACCAGAGATGAAGTTGGGTATTTAGATACGAATGCTTTTGAGCATTTCAAAAGAAGGGTAGTGTGGGTAACCGGGCTGGCTTTTGTAGGCATTATTTCTGGCGTGATACTGCATTCTTATGAAGGGGCTTTGGAGCAGCTTATGATATTGGCCTTGTACCTGCCTATGCTGGCGGATACGGGCGGAAACTCTGGTAGCCAAGCTGCAACTGTAGTGGTTCGTGCATTGGCCCTAAATCAAATAAGTGTAAAAAATTGGTTTATGATCCTTTTTAAGGAGGCCAAGATTGCTATACTTTTGGCCTTGTGTTTAGGGGCTTTGGCTTATTTAAAAGTCCTTTTCCTGTCTTGGGAAACTGACATACCTGATGGCTATAACCTGTACAATATAGCCCTTATCATTTCTTTGGCTTTAAGTTTGCAGGTAATTACAGCGACTGTTATTGGCGCCAGTTTACCAATGATTGTGAAGCGGTTTGGTGGCGACCCTGCCGTAGCTGCAAGTCCGGCTATTACTACTGTGGTGGACATTACAGGGCTTTTAATTTATTTTACCATGGCCACTACCTTTCTTTTGTAAAGCTACCAGTCCATAGGGCACTGCATGTCCTTGCATAAGGGTGTAAGCAGGTCTTAAATAATATTTACTTCCGGCTCTAGGTTAATATTGAACTTTTCTTTTACCGATGCTTGAATGTCTTTGGAAAGCTGCACTATATCAATGCCTTTGCCGCCTCCATAGTTGACAAGTACCAGTGCTTGTTTTTTGTGCACTCCTATATTGCCAAAGGTTTTCCCTTTCCACCCACACTTTTCTATGAGCCATCCCGCAGGCACTTTAACCAAGCTCGGACTTACAGGGTAGCTTACGATGTCATGAAACTGTTTTTTTAACTGCTGAAATTGAACCAATGGTATTTCAGGGTTTTTAAAGAAGCTTCCGGCGTTTCCAATTTCCTTGGGGTCTGGCAATTTACTTTGTCTTATATGGATTATTGCATTGCTGACATCTTTGATGGTAGGGTTTGCGATGTTCATTGCTTTTAAAGTGTCCGAAATAGCCCCATACGAGACATTGATCAGGGGATTTTTGCTTAACCGGAGGGAGACGTGTGTAATGATGTATCTTCCCTTGAACTCTTTTTTAAAGATGCTGTTGCGGTATCCAAAACAACACTCCTCAGGGGTAAACTCTTTGGTTTCACCTGTCAAAGCGTCAACGGCTTTGAGGCTTTCAAAGATATCTTTTATTTCGACTCCATAGGCACCAATATTTTGCATAGGGGAGGCCCCTACGGTTCCAGGTATTAGGGATAGGTTTTCTATGCCTCCATACCCTTTCTCTACGCAATATAAAACAAGGTTATGCCATATTTCACCGGCTCCTGCCGTAAGAATGACCTTGTCGCCTTCTTCCTTATTTATTGCGATACCTTTAATGTTGTTTTTTAATACCAGGCCTTTGAAATCTTGAGTAAAAAGGACGTTGCTTCCGCCTCCCAATATTAGCTTATTGTTGTCTTTGTAAATCGGACTTCCTATAATTTCCTTAAGCTGTTCGACAGAATGGAAAGTGGTATAGAAATCAGCATATGCTTCAATTCCAAATGTATTAAGCTCGTGTAAGGAATATTTTTTTTCAATGTTCATTTTTAATCTTCAAAGATTTTAATCTTCCGTGAGAGGATCGTTAATACAGTCAAAGAAACTATAATAACTATTAATAATGGCCAAACCTCATCCCATTGTTGAAATATCATTCGGCCTATAATAAATAATATGGAGTAGCAGAAAAGTATGGCTGATAGCCAGCAAACTACTAAATAACTTAGCGCATGCTTCTCTTGCTTTTTGTTCAAAATCTTTTCTACAGGTTTCCAGGCTCCCATAGGCCTGATTTTTTCATAGAAAGTTTTTAAAACAGCCATGTCTGTAGGCTTTGTCAAATAAGTTACCAAAAGCCATCCCAAAGTAGTTGTTCCCAATATGAGGAAAAAGCTTTGTGGGTGTGTGGAGTAATTTGTCACAAAGTTAGCCATTCCCGAACCAGGTTCAATAGCTCCTGTAGTTACAAAATGTGCTAATAGCCTTATAATAGCTAAAATAAATAGCGGGATGATCGTTGCCGCAAGCTCGCTCCAGGCATTAACACGCCACCAGTACCACCTTAGAATGAGCACAAGACCTAAGCCAGCTCCTCCTTCAATAATAAAAAGCCATACCCCAGAAATAGTTTCAATAAAGCCCGTGATTATTAAAGCGACCAGCATAATGAAAACCGTTGCCAACCGGCTAATAAACAAATAGTTTTTGTTAGCCGAAGCATCTGAAGAGAAATCTGTTTCTGCCGAAATAAAGCGGCTGTAAAAGTCTTTGACAAGATAGCTGGCACCCCAGTTCAATTGGGTAGAAATCGTGCTCATGTATGCTGCAAGGAAGGCAGCTAACAAAAGCCCTTTGAGGCCTGCAGGTAAAAAGTCGCGCATGGCCATTACATATCCCAATCGTTTGCTGTCTTCGTCTAATTCAGGATACAATATAAGGGCGGATAGTCCCACCAGTATCCACGGCCATGGTCTTATGCAATAATGGGCAATCTGAAAAAAGAAAGTAGATATAATGGCATGTTTTTCATTTTTAGTACTAAGCATCCTTTGCGCTATATAGCCACCGCCCCCGGGCTCTGCGCCAGGGTACCAGCTTGCCCACCATTGCATACCTGCCATGGCAAGAAAGGCTCCTAATGATAGGGTGAATACCTCTACTGTATCTTGAACATTTGTTTCGGTACCAATACGTGGAAAAAAGTTCAAAGCAGCAGGGGCGATTTCTTCTAACTGTTCTTTTAAGCCAGTTGTACCACCTATTTGCTCCGAACTTACCACCAAAACTGCTAATATAATAGTGCCAGCCATTGCTATAAAGAATTGAAAAAAGTCATTGATCGCTACACCTAATAAACCTGAAAGGCTTGAGTAAACCATCGTGACTACCATAGCTCCCCCTACATACAATAAAGCCGTTTCATCGGGAATATGAAAAAACACCTGAAGGATGGCCATTAAAGCAAGGTTGACCCAACCTATAATAAGGCTGTTCATGAAAAGCCCAAGATAAATGGCTTTAAGGCCTCTTAAAAAAGCAGCTTCTTTGCCTGAATACCTTAGTTCAATAAACTCCACATCGGTAAGGATGCCCGAGCGCCTCCATAGTTTTGCAAAAAAGAAGGTCGTGAGCATGCCTCCAGCTAAAAATGACCACCATACCCAGTTGCCAGCTATGCCATCTTGGGCGACCAGTTCTGTTACAGCTAGAGGGGTGTCTGCAGCAAAAGTAGTTGCTACCATAGAAACGCCTGCAATCCACCAAGGTAGGTTTCTGCCTCCTAGAAAGAAGGCCGCCAAGCCTTTGCTCGCCCTGCCTGTAAAGTAAACACCTATACCAAAAGAAATAAAAAGAAAGACTATTATGACAGCCCAATCAGAAAAAGCAAGTTCCATAAATAAAAGTAAAACGGTGAAAAAAACACACCATTGGTCTTTTTAACACAGATTAAAGAATAAGGTTGTAAAAATCTTAATCAGCTCAACAGAATTTAGTAAAAACTCCTGTCTGAGCATTTTTTTAGGAAAATAAAGGTTTTTGAGCGTCTTTTTCAAAAATATTTAATGTTTTCATAAAGTATCTAATAAATGGTATTTGAATAAGTTTTTTGGAAGCATTTTTTTACCGTTTTTTTTTCTGTTTGTTTGAAATTTTTTAGCAGATTTATGTATTAATTATGTAAGTTTTACAGTAATAATACATGGAATTTGTTGTTGGTAGGCCACCTATATTGGCAAGTATGGCCATGTTTAATTTTTTTTGTTCCTATAAATACATTGAATAGTACAATATTTTATTATGATAACTATCAAGTTGGGCTGTGATATGTTATAAAACTTCTATTGAGATATATCATTGCGTGTAATTTAAAATAATTCTAAATAGCGCCTATAAAGTTTTTTATATAAGTTAAGTGTTTGTTTTATAAGTTGTTGCGATTTGTTTTTAAAGGTAGGTATCTTTTAGCATAAAATTGCCTCAAAAAGATATTTGAATAATACGGTTCGCATATTAGATTTGTGCGTCTTTTAGAGACAGTCCAGAAAAATTCAGATAAAATTTAACTCTAACATGTCCTTAGTGAGAACATTAAATCGTTTCGCGAATCTTTCAATTGCATTTTTACTGGTATTATTTATCTCTTTTTCCACTGTAGCTGATGAAATACCAGATGATCCTGGTGTAATCAGTGCAGGGCAAGCGTTATTTAATTCCAACTGTAAGCAGTGTCACAATTTTGAAAGATCTGGTGTTGGCCCGAACCTCAGAGATTCACATGAGAGATGGGAGCTTCCTAATTTGATTGCTTTTATAAGAGCTCCTCAAAGATACATCGAGACAGCCAACGACCCTTATGCAAAGCAATTATATGAAGAGTATAGGCAGTATATGCCTAATCATGCGTTTTCAGATGATGAGATCATCTCTATTATTGCTTTCATCAAGCATAGAAGTGAAGAGGTACCTGAAGAAGCAGCAGGTGCTGATCCTGCGTCTGTTCAAGTGTCAGCACATGAAGATACGCAGCAGAACTTGTTGATCATGATTTTGGTGGTTATCACGCTTGTGTTGGTACTCATCTTACTTTTTGTATTCCTTTCTGTAATCAGAAAATTCCTTAAAGATAAAGAAGACCAATTAGAGCCAGAAGACAAAGATCTTGTACATCAGAGGTTTGATGTTGGTAAGGTTCTTAAAAGTAAAGGCTTTATAGGTATCTTGTCAGTAGTTTTTGTGGTATTCCTTGTAAGAGGATGCTGGATGGGAATGATGGCTGCTGGTGTGGATCAAGGCTATGCACCTGTTCAACCTATTCCTTTTTCACATGCGCTTCATGCTGGCGAGTATGGTATTGATTGTAATTACTGTCATACGGGTGCTGTAAAAGGCAAGCAAGCTGGTATTCCATCATTGAATATATGTATGAACTGTCATGGTCAGATTAAATCTGGACCTGAGTTCGGTGAAGAGGCAATCGCTACCTTGGTCAACGCTTATGAAGAAAACAGACCTATTCAGTGGGTAAGGGTTCATAACCTTCCTGATTTGGCTTATTTCAACCACTCACAGCACGTTGATGTTGGTGGTATCAAGTGCCAAACTTGTCATGGCCCTATAGAGGAGATGGAAGTTGTTTACCAATATTCTCCATTAACCATGGGATGGTGCATCAACTGTCATAGGGAAACCGAAGTGAACGGAGCAGACAATGCATATTATGACAGACTAATCCAGGTTCATAATAAGCAAAACTTTACAGTGGCAGAGATTGGTGGTTTGGATTGTGCAAGATGCCATTATTAATATCAAAAAAATTCGTTTAAGAGCCTATTTCAATTGTTAATATGAAAGATAAAAATAAAATATACTGGCAAAGTATAGAACAATTATCACAGGATCCTGAATTTCAGCAAGATGGCGAAAGGGAGTTCCCGGAGTCAGCTGTTCCGAGCAAAGGCTCAGAAACTGAGGATAAAGGTCCTGACCGTAGGGATTTTCTTAAAGTAATGGGTTTTAGTGTTGCGGCAGCATCTTTAGCTGCTTGTGATACGCCGGTTAAAAAAATTATCCCTTACGTAAACAAACCTGAAGAAATAGAACCAGGAATTGCAAACTGGTATGCTTCTACTTATTTGGACGGAAGTGACTATTGTAGTGTATTAGTTAAGACGCGTGAAGGTCGTCCTATAAAAATAGAAGGCAATAAATTATCTAGTGTTACAAAAGGTGGTACTAGTGCGAGAGCACAGGCTTCTGTTCTTTCTTTATATGATGAAACAAGGCTTCATTTCTTTACCGTTGAGGGTCAGCCTCAACGTGTAAAAAACAATACAGAATATAGATCCATCGATAATGATATTATTGCTGGACTAAATAATGCCCAAAACGCTGGTAAAGGAATTAGAATAGTATCTTCTACTATTATGAGTCCTTCCACGAAAGCTGTTATTAACGACTTTATTTCGAGATACCCTAATGCACAGCATGTACAGTATGATGCTGTTTCTGCATCAGGTATACTGGCAGCTAATGAAGCATCTTTTGGCAGAAGGGTAATTCCTTCATATGACTTCAGCAAAGCAAACGTAATTGTAAGCTTTGGAGCAGACTTCCTAGGTACTTGGATTTCTCCTATAGAGTATGCGAAACAGTACGCTTCTACTAGGAAACTAAGCAAGGACAAAAAGTCTATGAGCCGTCATTACCAATTTGAAACTACGCTTACTGTTACAGGTAGTAATGCCGATTATCGTCAACCTGTTAGACCTAGTCAGGAAGGTTTATTTGTTGCAGCGCTTTATAACAAATTGGCTTCTAATAGAATTAACGTTCCTGCGGTAGAAAGCGATCTTGTAGATCAGGCTGCCCAGGATTTGTTAGCTAATAGAGGTAAATCTTTAGTAGTTTCTGGTTCAAATGATGCTGCTGTTCAGACGCTGGTTAACGAAATTAACAACATCCTTGGAAATTACGGAACATCAATAGACATCAATACCCCTTCTAATCAGAAACAAGGTAACGATGCTGCTATGGCCAATTTCATCAGTGATGTTGAAGGTGGTAATATTGGAGCTGTTATTTTCTACAATGCAAATCCAGTATATGATCACCCTAAAGGTCAAGCATTAGCTAATAGTTTAGAAAATGTTGACCTTAAAATATCTTTCTCAGAAAGAGCAGACGAAACTGCTGCATTGTGCAACTACGTTTGTCCTGATAGACATTTTCTTGAATCATGGAATGATGCTGAGCCTAAGCAAGGTTTTTACAGCTTAGGACAGCCAACTATATCTCCTTTATTCAAAGGTACCAGACAAGCTCAAGATAGTTTACTGATTTGGGCAGGTAGAAATGTAGATTATTATACTTATATCCAGAACCACTGGAGAAATAATATTTTTGAAGGAGGAAACTTCCAATCACAATGGGACAAAGCGCTTCATGATGGTATATATGAAGTAGCTCAAGACGGTGGTGAGACTCCTTCTATTAATACAGACCTATCAGGTGTTCAACAAGCAATTAGGAACAACTATAGTGCAGAACCTCAAGGTTTAGAGATTTCTTTTTATGAAACTGTTAGTGTTGGTAATGGTAAATTTGCCAACAACCCTTGGCTTCAAGAATTGCCTGATCCACTTTCGAAGGTAACATGGGATAACTATTTGGCTATACCGATGAGTATTGCCAATGAGCAAGGTCTTAAGCAAGGTGACCTAGTTAACCTAACTGTTGATGGAAACAGATTGAATAAGGCTATTCCTGTTTTGGTTCAACCAGGTCAAGCAAACGGTACTGTTTCTGTAGCACTAGGATACGGTAGGGTACGGTCTGGTAGTGTAGGAGATGAAATAGGAGTAGATGCCTACCCTCTACTTTCAGTGACTAGCGACACTGTAGCATATACTGGTCTTAACGTTACATTTGAAAAAACTGGCGAATCGCAAAAACTAGCTCAAACACAAACGGCGTTGACCTCTATGGCGCGTCCAGTGGTTCAAGAAGCTACTTTGTCAGAGTACCAGAGCGATCCATATGCTGGAAGGTTCAAACCAATGATCCATACCTCAGAAGGACATCGTAAACCTATGGATGTTACACTTTGGTATGAGCATGAAATGCCTAACCATTTATGGGGTATGAGCATTGACCTTAACTCATGTATAGGATGTAATGCTTGTATCATTGCTTGTAATGCGGAAAATAATATCCCAGTAGTTGGTAAAACTGAGGTTCTTAACAGAAGGGAGATGCACTGGTTAAGAATTGATAGATATTATAGCAGTCCTGCAGAGACTGGAAAGTATTTTGATGGAGATCAAGTCGCATTAGAGAATCCTGCAGAAAACCCTAGGGTAACTTTCCAACCTATGTTATGTCAGCACTGTAACCACGCACCATGTGAGACAGTATGTCCTGTGGCTGCTACCACACACAGTTCTGATGGACTTAACCAAATGGCTTATAACAGATGTATCGGTACAAGATATTGTGCTAACAACTGTCCTTATAAAGTAAGAAGGTTTAACTGGTTTAAGTATTACAATAACCCAGGACACTTTGACAAAAACACGCCAATGAATACTGCATTGGGTAGAATGGTTCTTAATCCTGATGTTACCGTCCGGTCGAGAGGGGTTATGGAAAAATGTAGTATGTGTGTACAGCGTATCCAAGAAGGAAGATTGCACGCAAAAAGAGAAAGAAGAAGACCGGTTGATGGGGAAATTGTTACAGCCTGTGCTGGAGCATGTCCTACCGATGCTATTGTATTCGGAGATCTTAATGATAAAGAAAGTCAGGTATATAAGACTATTGCAGAACAGAATAAAGAAAGATCCTTTACTGTACTGGAAGAGATTAATGTCAGACCGAATATCGCCTATTTAACGAAAATCAGAAATATCAATAAAGCTTAATTTAGAATTATGCAAGTTACTTCACCCGTAAGGCCGCCATTAGTAACAGGTGGTAAGACTGTTTCCGATGTTACTGTTGATATATGTAAGCAGGTAGAAGGGAAACCAACCAAGTCTTGGATGGTTGCCTTTACAATATCTGTAATTACCCTTGCCTTTGGTTCATACTGCCTGTTTTGGACATGGTGGGAAGGTATAGGTGTTTGGGGACTAAACAAAACTGTAGGTTGGGCCTGGGATATCACCAACTTCGTATGGTGGGTTGGTATAGGTCACGCTGGTACCCTAATATCAGCAATCCTTCTTCTATTTAGACAGAAATGGAGAACCTCTATTAACCGTGCTGCTGAAGCGATGACTATTTTTGCTGTTTTGTGTGCAGCGAGTTTTATTTTGGCGCACATGGGACGTCCTTGGTTAGCTTTTTGGGCTATACCTCTCCCTAATACATTTGGTTCTTTATGGGTTAACTTTAACTCTCCACTTGTATGGGACGTTTTTGCTATTTCTACTTACTTGACGGTATCTCTGGTTTTTTGGTATGTTGGACTTATTCCTGACTTTGCTACCATTCGTGAACGTGCTACAGGAATTAGAAGAGCTATATACGGTGCATTAAGCCTTGGCTGGGATGGTTCAGCAAAATCTTGGTCAAGATATGAAGCTGTCAGTCTTGTACTTGCAGGTCTTTCTACACCTCTTGTACTTTCGGTGCACACTATTGTATCAATGGACTTTGCAACTTCTGTAATACCTGGTTGGCACACAACTATTTTCCCGCCATACTTTGTGGCTGGTGCTATTTTCTCAGGTTTTGCCATGGTATTGACCTTGATGCTTATCACTAGGGTAGTGTTTAAACTTCAAGACTATATAACAATTAACCACATTGAATCTATGAACAAGATCATTGTTCTAACAGGATCAATTGTGGGTATTGCTTATATCACCGAGCTTTTCATGGCTTGGTATTCAGGTGTATATTACGAACAATATGCATTGTTCTATAACAGAGCTTTTGGTGGTGATTACCTATGGGCTTACTGGGCTATGATGACTTGTAACGTAATTTCGCCTCAGCTTTTCTGGTTTAAGAAAGTTAGAACGAGTATCTACTGGACTTTCATCCTTTCAATTATTGTAAACATAGGTATGTGGTTTGAGCGTTTTGTAATTATTGTTACCTCGCTTTCAAGAGACTTCTTACCTTCAAGTTGGGCGTATTTCTCGCCTACAATATATGACGTAGGAGATTATGTGTTCTCTTTCGGTCTATTCTTTACTCTCTTCCTATTGTTTACCAAGTATTTTCCAGTGGTAAACATGGCCGAGGTGAAAAGTGTACTTAAATCATCTTCAAAACAACAGACTAAATAATTATGGCAAAGGGCAAGAATTTTTTACTTGGTATTTATAAAGATGAGGATGTCCTGGTAGGGGCAGTATCCAAAGTCCGTGTTGCCGGGGTTAGAATTCATGAGGTATATACACCTTTTCCGGTTCACGGTTTAGATGAGGCATTGGGTTATAAGCCTTCAAACCTACCTATAGTTGCATTTATTTTTGGACTTACAGGTACAATTTGTGCACTTTGTCTTACTATACTTACCATGGGATATGATTGGCCAATGGTGATAGGTGGTAAACCTTTTATTCCATTGCCAAACTTTATACCAGTTACTTTTGAACTTACAGTTCTTTTGGCCTCCCTAGGTATGGTAGGTACCTTTTTTGTCATTAGTGGATTAAAGCCTTGGGGTAGACCTTTTATGTTTGACCCTAGAAGTACTGATGACTGTCACGTAATGGCTATCGACCTTGACAGAAACAAGCTTTCTAAAGAGGAGATCAGTCAGTTGCTTACAGAAAGTGGTGCCAGTGAGGTAAATAGCAAAATTGTTGAATAATTTTAATTACTACATAGTTATGTCCTTTAAAAAATATATTATTTTCATTTTTGTTCTGGGGCTGCTGTCTTCCTGTAACCACGATTTCAGTCACATTGGGATTCACCAGGAACCTAGGTGGGAATTTGCTCCCAACATGTATTATTCTGTTCCTTATGAGCCTCTTTCCCAGGTAACAGATTCAGTTAATCACCCTGAATATTATAACTCAAATCCTTATAATCCTCATGGGATGACAATGAGGGAACCTGTTCCTGGAACTATTAGCAGGCACCCTAAAGGTATTTTGCCTATGCACATGCACCCTGACAGCCTTGAGGCTGCTGGTTTAGTTCCTAATCCTGTACCTCTTACTGAAGTTACACTTGAGGAAGGTCGTGTTCTTTACCAAAGGTTTTGTAGCCCTTGTCATGGACAGACTGGTGAAGGTGATGGTGCCGTAGGTGAAGTTTATGGTGGTGTACCTTTATTTGCTAGTGCAACACTTAAAGATAAACCTGCTGGACATATTTACCATGTCATTACTTATGGATACAATCGTATGACTTCTTACGCTACTCAGTTAAGCCCTGAAGAGAGATGGAAAGTTGTACACTTTGTACATACTTTACAACAAGCAGATCAATAGGAAATAAGATTTTAAATTAATATATAGTCATGACCGAAGAAAAATTTGTTTTTACCAGTCTTGCCCGAAAAAGGATTTTTACTGTGATAGGGATTGGTATAGTTCTTTTAGTGGTAGGTATGCTATTATTATCGGGTGGAGTCGGTATTGATGAACCTGAACATACTAGAATATACCCTGAAGATATACATCATGACCATCCTCAATTTGAACATGTGGATTGGACCTATAGGGTTATCAAAAATCTCTGGCACAACAACATCTTCTTTGTAGGAATTGCAATTATTGGTGTATTTTTTATAGCTTTTAATTATGTTGCATGGGCAGGTTGGAGTGCCGCCATTAAGAGAATTCCCGAATCATTCGGTTACTTTCTTCCTGTTGGCGCTGTTTTAACCATTCTTACTTTTATAGCTTTTAACCACGAAATCTTTCATTGGACTCATGGGTATTTGACAGACCCTGATGATCCTAGGTATGATGAACTTATAGCTGGAAAGAGTGGGTACCTTAATGTAGGGTTCTTCCTTGTAAGAACTATTATCTACTTTGCCCTGTGGATTTTAGTTTGGTATATGTTAAGGAAGTTCTCTCTTGCAGAAGACCTTGAGGGTGGCGTTACTTACTATAACAAGAGCATTGTTTGGTCAGCTCTTTTCCTTGTAATTTTCGGAGTTACTTCTTCTACATCAGCATGGGACTGGACTTTATCCATTGACCCTCATTTCTTTAGTACAATGTTTGGCTGGTATGTGCTTGCTAGCTGGCTTATTAGTGGTTTAGCTACCATTACACTAATTGTACTTTTCCTTAAGGATGCAGGTTATCTACCATATGTTTCTCAGCATCACTTGCATGACTTGGGTAAGTTTATGTTTGCTTTCAGTATTTTCTGGACTTACATCTGGTTTGCTCAGTTCCTTCTTATTTACTATGCAAACATTCCAGAAGAGTCTGTATATTTTGTAGAGAGATTAAAGGCTGATGCTTATACGCCAATCTTCTTTTTTAATTTGATTATCAACTTCTTGATTCCTTTCTTAGTATTAATGACCAGAGATGCTAAGCGTCAGGGAATTATTCTTAAAGTTGTAGCTATTGCTATCCTTATTGGACACTGGAGTGATTTTTATTTAATGATGACTCCTGGTATTTTGGGACCTCATGGTGGTTTTGATTATCTTTTCTTCTTTGTTGAACTTGGTATGACAATGATTTTTGCTGGTATATTTGCTTTCTGTGTATTATTTGGATTATCTAAAGCAAGTCTGATAGCCAAAAATCATCCAATGCTGGAAGAAAGTACGCATCATCACGTATATTAATGGTTGTCGATTATATATTAACTGTAGATTATAAATAATTAAACTCATGGTAATAGAACTTATAATAGGACTTGCTGTAGTTCTTATACTAGCTATCCTGTTAGTCATTTTCAGGGTCCATACCCTCATATCGGTTATGCGAGGAGCATATACCAAAAGGGTAGGACGGAGCAATAGTATTAACGCAATGATGATGATCATCTTCATGGTTGTTGGACTACTTGCTTTTGCCTGGTACTCTAGTGTTGCTTCGGAACATTATTTACCTGAAGCTTCTACTGTTCACGGGGTACGTACTGACAGGATGTTCTGGATTACTATGGCAATTCTGGTAATAGCCTTTGTTGTTGTAAATATCTTCCTTTTGTTTTTTGCCTATAGGTATCAATATAGGGAGGATAGAAAAGCATATTTTTATCCAGAAAACCATAAACTTGAAGTGGTATGGACTGTCATCCCTGCTATTGTTATGGCGATCCTTGTTTTTTACGGGTGGCGAGAGTGGTCTGAGATAACAAAAATGGAGCCTGAGGATAGTGTGCAGGTTGAAATTATGGGTAAACAGTTCGCTTGGCAGGTAAGATATCCTGGTAAAGATGGTGAACTAGGACGTTATCACTATACCCTTACAGATGCTACCAATGAAATGGGTGTTGACTTTGAAGATGAAGCAAGTTTGGATGATTTCCAACCTATGGAAATTCGGATTCCTAAGGGACAACCTGTAGTATTTCACATAAGAGCTCGTGATGTGCTTCACTCCGTATTTGTACCACACTTTAGGTTAAAAATGGATGCGGTTCCGGGTATGCCTACTAAGTTTTGGTTTATACCTACCAAAACTACCAATGAAATGCGTATGGAGCTGGGAGACCCATCTTTTAATTATGAATTAGCATGTACTGAGATTTGTGGCCGTGGCCATTTCGGTATGCGTTTTATCGTTGTTGTTGTCGAGCCGGAAGAGTATGAAAGATGGCATGATGCGCAACAGCCTTTTGCAGCACTTAATGCTGATTATGTTAGACCTTTGCTTCCTGATCATTTAAAAGACAGATTAGAGCCAGCAGATGTTCCTGATACTGCAGATGTTCCTGGGCCTGGAGCGGTACAGCAAGATATCGACGATATCGATCCTGACGTTCCGACTGAAGAGGATGTGACGGCAGCTGACGAAATATTAGATGGTGATGAGGAAGAGGATGAAGGTGATGTTTCTGATGAAGTTCAAACAGAGGACGATGAAAATCAGGATTAGTAATCAGTAGTTTTAAAGAATTTAAAAAGTAAATTTACAGATATGTCTGCATCTCAAATAAATTTAGATCACAGCGCTGCTCACGATCATCATGATGACCATGATCACCATGATCAGAGTTGGATAAGGAAATATATATTCTCCGAAGACCACAAGATGATCGGTAAACAATTTCTTGTAACTGGTATCTTTTGGGCATTGATAGGAGGGTTCTTTTCTTTGGCTTTCCGTTTACAACTTGGATTCCAGGAACTAGATGTTTCTTTCCTTGAGCCTATCTTTGGACGTTGGATTGTCAATGGAAAAATTGACCCTGAATTCTTCCTTGCATTGGTTACTATGCATGGTACTATAATGGTCTTTTTCGTATTAACTGCGGGACTTAGTGGTACCTTCGCAAACTTCTTAATCCCTCTTCAAATTGGTGCCCGTGATATGGCTTCTGGGTTTATGAACATGCTTTCTTACTGGTTCTTCTTTGCTTCCAGTGTTATCATGTTTATCTCTCTTTTCCTATCAACTGGACCTGCTTCTGGAGGTTGGGTTATTTATCCACCATTAAGTGCTTTGCCTGAGGCTATGTCAGGTTCTGGCTTAGGAATGACTTTGTGGTTGGTGTCAATGGCTTTGTTTATTGTATCTACTTTATTAGGTGGTATTAACTATATTACTACTATCATTAACCTTAGAACAAAAGGTATGTCTTTCCTTAGACTTCCTTTGACTATTTGGGCACTATTCTTTACTGCTATTATTGGACTTCTTTCTTTCCCTGTTCTTTTTTCAGCAGCTTTGCTTTTGATTTTTGATAGAAGTTTTGGTACAAGTTTTTACCTGTCTGATATTTATATTGCCGGTCAGGCATTATTGCACGAAGGCGGTAGCCCTATTCTTTTCCAGCACCTTTTCTGGTTCCTAGGACACCCTGAAGTGTATATTGTTATTCTTCCTGCTTTAGGTATTTCTTCTGAAATTATTTCAACTAATTCAAGAAAACCTATTTTTGGATACAAGGCAATGATCGGTTCAATGGCTGCTATTAGTGTGCTTTCGTTCATAGTTTGGGCACACCATATGTTTGTCAGTGGTATGAATCCTTTCTTAGGTTCAATATTCATGTTCCTTACTTTGATTATTGCTGTTCCTTCAGCAGTAAAAGCCTTTAATTATATCACAACACTTTGGAGAGGAAATATCATATTTACCCCTGCTATGTTGTTCTCTATCGGCTTGGTATCTTTCTTTGTGTCAGGTGGTTTGACTGGTATTATTCTAGGAAACTCAGCGGCTGATATCCAATTGCATGATACTTACTTTGTGGTAGCTCACTTCCACCTTGTAATGGGTAGTGCGTCTTTCTTTGGTATGTTGGCAGGTGTTTACCACTGGTTCCCAAAGATGTTTGGTAGAATGATGGACGAGAAACTTGGTTATATACATTTCTGGCTTACATTCATTGGGGTATATCTTGTATTCTTCCCATTACACTATATTGGTATTGCGGGTTTCCCAAGAAGATACTATGCGTTTACTAGTTTTGAATTCACAAATAAGTTTGTAGACCTTAACTTATTTGTAACGGTAGCAGCTATTATCACTTTCGCTGTACAGTTTATTTTCCTTTTCAACTTCTTTTATAGCATGTTTAAAGGTAGAAAAGCCACAGCTAACCCATGGGGTTCTAATACCCTTGAGTGGACGACGCCTATTAACCCAGGACATGGTAATTGGCCAGGAGAGATTCCTACGGTTTACAGATGGCCTTATGACTATAGTAAACCTGGTGCTGATGAGGATTATATCCCTCAAAATGTTCCTTACTCAAAAACTATGAGTTCTAACTTCCCTCATGAAAACGAGCGTATGCTAATTGATGAGGCGGAAGAAGTAAATGAGAAAAAATAATAAACTATCATCTTTCGGTACAATTGGTATTATTACCATTTGTACCGTCTATTTTCTGATTTTAGTAGGGGGAATTGTAAGGAGTTCTGGGTCTGGCATGGGATGTCCAGACTGGCCTAAGTGCTTCGATCAGTGGGTGCCTCCTTCTAGCATATCAGAGCTTCCTGAAAACTATAAAGAAATTTATGTAGAGAAAAGACGGCAAAAGAATATAAGGTTTGCCTCTATGCTTGAATTTCTTAACTATAACGAATTGGCTCAGACCATTAGGAACGATCAATCGATTTATCAGGAACATGAATTTAATCCTACACATACTTGGATTGAATACTTGAACAGGGTTTTGGGAGTTATTACTGGGTTTCTAATTCTTATCCTGTTTGTAGCTTCTTTTAAATTTAAAAGACAAGATTTCGGCATAGTAATTCTTAGTCTTAGTGTTCTTTTACTTGTTGTGTTTCAAGGTTGGCTAGGTTCAGTAGTAGTTTCTTCTAACCTCATGCCTTTCCTTATTACATTGCATATGGTTTTGGCTGTTGTAATCGTTTGCCTACTTATTTGGGTTGTTACTAGATCACAAAAGCCTAACCTTTTAGTCAAGCATGTAGATCAAAACCAATACATACAGATTATTGTATGGGTTCTTTTGGCTGGATCTTTATTTCAGATCATTACCGGTACTCGTGTGCGTGAAGAAATAGATATGATTGCTGTGTCATTAGGTAATGAAAATAGAGCGCAATGGCTTTCTGAAACAGGTATAGCTTTTCTAATTCATAGAAGCTTCGCACTGGTTTTGTTAGCTTTGCATATTCTATTGTTTTATAAGGTTCACAAATACAATAGAGATCATAAATTGATTTATAATAGTACAGTATGGGTACTTGGTTTATTAATTGTTGAAATTTTATTGGCACTTATTTTAACTTATGGAGGGTTTCCTGCTTTTGCACAACCGCTACATTTGTTTATTGGGTGTTTACTGATGGGTGCACAATATTATTTGGCCATTTTACTTTACTATAATAAAACTATTACGCTTCCTAGCGGAAAACTTCAAAATGTATGAATGCAGATAAATTAAATATTCCGGTAAACCTGAGTATTTCTGCCAAAATTAAGGCTTATTTTGACCTTGTTAAATTTAGACTATCCTTCTTGGTAGCATTTACCGGAGGAATGGGATATCTTTTAGGGACAGATTTACTGGTTTGGAGTACTTTCATTGCTTTTTTGCTTGGAGGCTTTTTAATGACGGGAGCTGCTAATACAATAAACCAAATTATTGAAAAAGATTTGGATAAGCTTATGGTCAGGACTTCAAATAGGCCATTGCCTACAGGTAGACTTTCTGTAAGCGAAGCTATTGGTTTTTGTGTTACATCAGGTTCGTTAGGTTTTGCTTTATTGTACAGCTTCACAGGCTTACTACCTGCATTACTTACTTTAATTTCACTTATTTTATATGGATTTGTTTATACCCCTCTAAAGCGGAAGAGTTCTGTGGCTGTTTTGGTTGGCGCTTTTCCTGGCGCTTTACCACCTCTTATAGGTTGGGCAGCGGCTACAGGAGGTATATCCATTGAGGGACTTCTTCTGTTTGGAATTCAATTCATGTGGCAGTTCCCTCACTTTTGGGCTATAGCGTGGGTGTTGGATGAAGAATATAAGAAGGCTGGTTTTAAACTTTTACCATCCGGTGGTGGTAAAGATCTTAATACTGCTATTCAGATTATGATTTATACCCTTATGCTTATACCTTTGGGGTTAATTCCAGCAAAGCTTGGAATTACTGGTATAAACTCGGCCATCATAGCTACTGTATGTGGTGTGGTTTTTTTAATGCAAACATTTTCTCTGATGAAGAGTGGTACTAATAAGGCTGCCCTTAAGATTATGTTTGGCTCATTTTTATATCTTCCGATTGTACAAATAGCATTTGTTTTGGATAAAATAATAAAATGAAACAACAAGAACTAGTACTCGAAAATCAGGATAAGCCTTATACTGTTAATCCTGCTAAATTTCTTACTTGGCTTTTTATAGTCAGTATTGTTATGATGTTTGGTGCATTGACCAGTGCGTATATCGTAAGGAGGGCTGAAGGCAATTGGCTTGACTTTCCTTTGCCAAACGAATTATGGCTCAGTTCCCTATTTATAGTTGTAAGTAGTTTTACCCTACACTGGGGGTATGTTGCTGCTAAGAAGAATAACTTCCAGCATCTTAAGCTGGCTTTGCTTAGTACCTTGGTGCTTGGTGTTATCTTCCTTTTCAGTCAGTTTAAAGCTTGGCAAGACTTGGTTGAAATGAACGTGTTCTTTGCGGGCAGTAAAAGTAACCCATCCGGATCATTTTTATATGTTCTAACGGGGCTTCATGGCTTTCACATAGTTTCAGGGCTTGTATTTCTCTTAGTTACCATATATAAAGCTTTTACGCTTAAGATACATTCTAAGAACTTGACTGCAATTCAGACTTGCAGCACCTATTGGCATTTTCTTGGCGGGCTTTGGATTTATTTGTTTGTATTTTTATTGTTTTACCGTTAATTTTCCAAAAATATAATTTATGGCAACAACAACTACAATTGATCAGAATAAGCGCAACATCTGGTATGGAGGTGCGGAACCATTAAAAGCCAGCTACGGTAAGCTGATGATGTGGTTCTTCCTTTTATCGGATGCTCTTACTTTTTCTGCATTCCTTGTCGCTTATGGAATGAGCAGGTTTGCTTATCCTGCATATGACCCCAAAGTTCACGGCGAAGAATTTGTACCTTCAGTAAACTATTGGCCTATACCGGAAGAAATTTTTACACACATTCCTTTCTTCCATGTGTATGCTCCTCTAGTGTTTGTAGGTATTATGACCTTCATCCTTATTATGAGTAGTGTTACTATGGTGTTGGCTGTGGAAGCAGGGCATAGAATGGATAAAAATGACTGCCAGAAATGGTTGTTATGGACTATCTTTGGTGGTATCGCTTTTATTGGTTGCCAGGCTTGGGAATGGACTGTATTTATTGCAGGTACGCCAGATGGAATTGGTGCCAATTTGATTAGAAACGAGTACGGGCCTCCTTTGTTTGCAAACTTCTTTTTCTTCATTACTGGTTTCCATGGTGGGCACGTAGTGAGTGGAATCATACTAAATATCATCGTGTTTTATAATGTAGCTATTGGTACATACCAAGCTAGAGGACATTATGAAATGGTTGAAAAAGTAGGCCTTTATTGGCACTTTGTAGACCTTGTATGGGTATTTGTATTTACATTTTTCTATCTGGTTTAATTTAATGTAAGGGATATTATGGGAGCACCTACTAATCATGATAATGTGGTTATGACCGCACAGCCTAGAGATAAGGCAAAAATTTTAAAGATTTGGAAGACTGCAGGGATACTTGCTATCGTTACAGCTATAGAGTTCCTTTTTGCATTTACTATTGAAAGAGGAGCTTTACTTATAGCCATATTCGTAGGACTTACTATTATCAAGGCTTACTATATTGTGGCGGAGTTTATGCACCTTAAATATGAAGTAAAAACTTTGATATGGTCAGTAATTCTTCCAATGATTTTCGTTATCTGGCTTATCATTGCTTTACTTGTAGAAGGGCAAACTTTATACTTACTTAGAAACTGGTTCTATCATTTTAGCCATTTCTAGGATTTATTATTGATCAAATTGTTTAATTATATTAATTTACTGTAGTTATGAGAAGGAACACTAAAGCATTCATGGTATTTTCAATTTTAGGTTTACCAGTTTTAGTGTTCCTTTTTTTAAAGGGATGCGGTACAAATGAGTTTAAGCTCCCTGTTTATTTTCCATATGATTCTGTGTTAGTAGATGGTAAGTACGAAATTACTGACGCACATACTATTCCTGAGTTTTCCTTTGTCAGTCATACTGGTGACTCGATTTCTTTAAGTGACATTAAAGGTAAAATTACCGTTGCTGACTTTTTCTTTACTCGCTGCTCTGGTATTTGTCCTGAAATGACCTCTGAACTAACTAGGGTTCAAGAGAACTTCATAGATAACGAGGACATTAAAATAGTATCATTTACTGTGGATCCGGAAAATGATGATGTAGAGGTTCTTGCTAATTATGCGGCCGAGTATAAAGCCGATAGTAGAAAATGGTCTTTTGTAACTGGAGAAAAAGAAGAATTATACTCATTGGCAAGAAAAGGTTTTTTCGTTACTGCAATGGAAGAGGTAGATATTGAAGATGACTTTATCCATAGCGAAAAACTTATTTTGATTGATAAGGAAGGACGAATCAGGGGATACTACACTGGTACCGATCGTGAAGATGTTGACAGACTAATTACAGAAATTAATTTACTCCTCCATGAATACAATAAAAAGTAATGAAGTAAGGAATAACAATCTTTACTTATCTATTATTGGAATCCTTTCTATAGCCATTCCTGTTGTAGTGGCTGTTTTGTTTTACTTGCCTGAAAGCGGAGGGTTGGGTGACTGGAACGTAAGTTTTATCCCGCACTTCAATGCCATTTTAAATACGGGAACCACTTTATGTCTCTTAGCAGGATTTTATTTTATTAAAAATAATCAACAGAAGAACCATATCCGGGCTATGGTTACAGCGTTTGTTTTGTCTTCGCTGTTTTTGGTTTTGTATGTTATTTACCATTATCAAGGCACACATACGCTTTTTGGAGACGCTAATGGTGATGGCGTTGTAAGTCCAGAAGAGTTAGAAGCCGTAGGTAGCATAAGGTTAATCTATGTCTTTATTCTTCTTACCCATATTTTATTAGCTGCAATTGTTGTACCACTGGTTTTGCTAGCTATTTATTTTGCTATTAGCAAGCAGCTTAATAAGCATAAGAAAATTGTTAAATGGACTTTTCCTGTATGGCTTTATGTGGCAATTACAGGGGTTATAGTTTATTTAATGATTAGCCCTTATTATGCCTAGGAACTATATAATCTTTATCATTGTTTAAAAAGTGATTTTAATGCGGGTAATTCAATATTTCTCAATCCTTTTGTTTGTAGTAGTTTCTTTGTTCTCTTCTGCAAATGTCGCTGCTCAATGTTCTATGTGCAGGGCCACTGTAGAAAATAATGTTAAAGAAGGTGGGAGTACTACGGAACGGAAAATTGGTGCTGGCTTAAATTCAGGGATCTTATATTTGATGAGTATCCCATACCTCTTGGTCTCTGCGGTGGTTTTTTTATGGTATAGGGAAAGCAGAAAGAATAAAAAAGAGGATTTAAAAGTGAAGGATATTCTGAAGAGAAAGTTCTTCGGTAATTAATTTAACCGCTTTCTTATTTTGTTAAGGCATAGGTATTGGTTTCTTGTTTCTGGATTAGTTTTAATAACCACAGCAGTCATTTTCGGGTTTTTTCTCTCAGACCGGGACAAGCCAGATAATGAAACCTTACTTCAATATGTTAATGAGAATGTTAATCGTGAGCTACAAGCCGCTCATAGTGAGAATGCTAGGATAAAAAAGCTTCTGAAAGATACAGAGGTTCCTGTTTTTTCAACACTTATACAAGATTCCAAATTCCCTTATTTCATTTTTAGGAATAAACAGCTCTACTTTTGGTCTGATTCGAAGTATAACTTTCATCATGATTTACTACATGGCGATTTTTCCGTTAAATATGCAGAACTAAAAAATGGAAAACACCTTCTTGTAAAGGATCAAATTATCAAACGAGGCGACTTGTTTGAAGTATGCGTTTTGATCCCTCTTACCTCCGAATACCCTGTAGAGAACCAATACCTGCAACCTGGTTTAAACCCAACTATTTTTGAGTCTGTTAATGTTAGCGTCGAAGGACTTTCACCTTTGGGAAAGGTTGTATCCGATAATGATGGAAACTTTTTGTTTTCTATCTCTTTTAATGACGAAGATTTCTCAGAACATGCTTCCTATAAATGGTATGTGCTCTTCCTTACTTTTGCTGGCATTGCTTGTGTTCTTATATTTATCTATTTGCTAGTAACCTGGCTTAACCTTAATCAGCACACCGATCTTTCTTTTGTTGTATTTTTCCTTTCTGTGGTGGCCATTCGTGGCCTTATGCTTATTTTTGATTTTCCTTTTGCAATTATTGAGTTTAAGTTATTTGACTCCAAATATTTTGCTTCCTCTGTGATGGATCCATCTATAGGGGATTTATTTTTAAATGCACTGTTCTTCTTCTTATTTAGCTGTTTTCTTTATAACAACTACTCAAAGTCTGTATTCATTAAAAAGCTTTATAAGCTTTCTGTGTTTAATAAAAATATTGTTTCTGTATTTTTAGTAGTTTTATACTTTCTCGGAGTATTTTTCTTGTTTTTTTTGCTTAGGGTCTTATATTTTGATTCTCTCTGGTCGCTTGATATAACCGCTAGCATTAGCTTTGATGTATTTCGGATAGTTTCCATTCTTATTTTTATTTTATCCTCATGTACCTTCTTTATATACTCCCACATCTTGTCGAGGTTATTTATTAGCATACATAAAGGAAATTTTAAAAGTGGGATAATTAATGCACTGCTCGGCTTTTTAGCTTTTGGTATATTTACACTCGTTATTGGGGTCTTTCACGGATTTTTATTAATTATAGCCTTTGCCTATTTTGTAATCGTAACCTATAACAACCTCCCTAAAATTGACTACTACCTTAGGTATTCCACCTATGTTTACTTGATTTTTGCGGCACTCATCTGTTCTATTATTGGGGCATATTCTATTTATGAAGTTAATGTGCGTACTTCTGTTATTGGCAAACAAAAATTTGCAGGAAGTTTGTTAATGGAAAACGATGTTGTTGGAGAGTTTTACCTTAACCAAGCTGCTAATAAAATAGCAGGGGATCAGTTTATTAAAAATAAATTTTTTGAGCCATTTTCTTCTAATGATATTATTGAGCAAAAAATCCGAAAGGTTTATTTGAACTCATACTTGGATAAATATGATATTGAAGTTCACCTGTTTGATGGTAATGGTGACAACTATAAGGAAGAGACGGAATATCCAAACATTTTAAGTATAACTGAAAAATATCGTAGGGGAGAGTTTCGTACCGAGTATGATAATATTTATTTTATTAATGATCCTGGCGCACATGGTCTTATAAAATATTTTAGCTTTACCGAGATTGAAAAATATGGTGTTACTATTGGCTATGTGCTTATTGAGCTGAAGCATAAGCGCTTTTTACTGCATAGTGTATATCCTGAGTTGCTAATGGACAAAAATCTATTGGAGCCCATGCAGACCAAAGACTATAGTTATGCCATATATAACAACAAAGAACTTGTGTTTTATACAGGACCGTATAATTATAGCCTAAACTTCTCTTCATCAAATTTCAATAATCCTAGAATATTTAATGACGGAATTTTACAAGACGACCACCATCATCTTTGTATTAAGTCTGGTTCTGATAAAATTATAGTAGTTTCTTCTGAGAAATACTTTGTGAAAGATAGTTACTCAAATTTTTCATTTTTATTTCTTATCCTGATTGTATCCGTGCTGGTATTTATTACCTTTTACGGTTTTTATTATAAGTTCAAAAACATTAATACTACATTTTCTACGAAGATTCAACTGTACTTGAACCTGGCTTTTTTCCTTCCTTTGTTCATAGTCAGTATGACGACTTTAAGTGTTATTAGTGCCAATTATAATAGAAATCTTAATAAGTCATTCATTAAAAAAGCAGAGAGCGTGAGTCAAAACCTATCTGTCTTTCTTGATAAATATCGTAAACAAAAGGTTCGGAAGGAATTTGTTGAGCACCTGATGTATGAAATTGCTCAGTACGCCGACTCTGATATCAATTTGTTTAACCGAAAAGGTCACTTAATTTTTTCAAATCAACCTATGATTTATGAGTCTGGCCTTTTTGCCAGATTGGTAAACCCTGCTGCTTATGCTGCTATTTTAGAAGATCGCAACAATGTTGTAATGTTGCCAGAGGAGATTGGAGAACTTCGCTATAATGCTGTTTATGTAGCTGTCAAGTCGCCAGATAGGGGGGAGCTGATGGGTATTTTGAGTATTCCTTTTTTTGAATCTAAGTATGAAATAGAAAAACAGCTTATTGAGGTGTTGACTACTATACTCAATATTTTCACAAGTATTTTTATAGTCTTTTTGTTTATTTCTTATTTTTTCTCAAGTGGGTTGACCTATCCTCTTAAGCTTATTACTCAACGTATAAGAAAAACCTCTTTGAGTGGGTATAATGAGCCATTAGAGTGGAACTCTCGTGATGAGATAGGTTTATTGGTTGGGGAATATAATAAAATGCTCAAAAAGCTTGAGGAAAGTAAAGAAGCTTTGTCTAAAAGTGAAAAGGAGTCTGCTTGGCGAGAAATGGCCCGGCAGGTAGCTCATGAGATTAAAAACCCTTTGACTCCTATGAAGCTTACAGTGCAGCACTTGCAGCGCAAAGCCAAAGAGAACCCAGGTGACAGTAATGCATCGGTAAGTAAATACATGAATGTGTTGCTTGATCAGATTGATAATCTTAGTGAAATCGCCACTTCATTTTCAATGTTTGCCAAAATGCCTATTCCTGTGTATGAAAGGTATGAGTTGGTAAAGGTGGTAAGAAGTACTGCTAGTTTGCATAATACCGCGAAGTCAAAAGTTAGCATTGATTTGCCAGAAGAAGATGTCTTTGTGATGGGGGATGAAAAACTTATGAGTGGGATTGTTACTAATTTGATTCTCAATGGAATTCAGTCTGCTTCATCGGATGTGTTCCCGGAAATTTTAGTGAAGTTGAGGGTTCATGGGAAAAAAGCTATATTGGAAATCTCTGATAATGGGACAGGTATTCCTGATGAAATTAGAGACAAAGTTTTCTTGCCTAACTTTAGCACCAAATACACGGGATCAGGCATTGGTTTAGCTGTGGCTAAACGTGGTGTGGAACATGCACATGGTAAAATTTGGTTTGAAACAATGGAAAGCCATGGTACGACGTTCTTCATAGAGCTGCCCGTTGTTAACTAATGCATTTTACTGGTTTTTGCACAGTTATATTTTTTTTCCTATTGCTTCCTTTTGTTACCTGTGCACAGATAAGTAATAAGAGGTGTAAATGGATAGACTACTCCGAACAATCCTTTGTTTTGGACACGGCACCGGTATTCCCAAATTCTGTTGAAATAGAACTCAAGGATAGAGACGATATAAAAATAACTTATGATATAAACACTGGTAAGGCCTCTTTTAGTTCCGATGAAGCTTTTGATTCTGTAATGGTCTGCTACAGAATTATGCCTTATGACCTTACCAGCGGATATTATAAAAGGAACTTGGCTTCGTATGATTCTAATTTTTATTTTAGGGAAGATTATGGTAAGCCTATAGGTGGCGGCAATTTGCCACAACGTAGGGAGGAGCTCTTCGCAACGCCGGGGTTAAATACCACCGGTAATGTTTCCCGTGGCATTTCTTTTGGTAACAGCCAAAATGTTTTTGTGAATTCTAACCTCAATATGCAGATCGAAGGGCAATTGACCGATGATGTGCGCCTTACAGCCGTAATAAATGACCAAAATATACCTTTTCAGCCAGAGGGTAATACACAACAGCTACAGGATTTTGACCGGGTGTTTGTTCAGTTGGATGCAGCAAACAGTAAGTTGACGGCGGGTGATATAGTGATGCAAAATAGAGATTCTCACTTTTTAAGGTATTACAAAAACGTTCAGGGTGGACAAGTAGAAGTGGGGCTTGGGGAAGATAGTACTAAAAACTCTACGACATTTGGCGGTGCGGCTATCTCTAAAGGAAAGTTTGCCTCCATAGAGCTAGAAGCCCTTGAAGGTGTACAAGGGCCTTATCGTTTGCGAGGTCCTTCAAATGAGCGGTTTATTATTGTTTTGGCTAATTCGGAGCGTGTTTATATTGATGGGAAACTAATGAAAAGAGGGTTTGACTATGATTATACCATAGATTATAACCTTGCGGAAATAACATTTACTCAAAATGTTCTCATAACAGAGTTTTCAGTAATACGGGTTGACTTCGAATTTTCTGACAGGAATTATACTAGGACTATTGTAAATGCAGGGCACTACCAAAACTACGGGAGGGCTACTGGTTATGTGAACTACTATACAGAGCAGGATAACCCAAGAAACCCTTTGTACGAACTTTCTGATCAAGACAAGGAGTTGTTGAGTTCTATTGGTGACTCTGTGCAAGATGCCTATATCTCAGGGGTCGAGGAAGTAGGGTTTAGTGAAAATAAAATCCTGTACAAAAAAGCTATGGATCCGCAGGGTAGGGAGTACTATGAGTTTTCTACAGACCCAGATCGTGCTATTTATGAAATTACCTTTACAGATCTAGGGCATGGGAATGGTAGTTATATCCATGATGTCAGTAAGGCAGTTAACGGAAGGGTTTTTAAATATGTTGGGCCAGGGCAGGGAAGTTTTGAACCCCGGCGGCTTATTCCTACCCCTGTCAAAAAGCAAATGGTAACTGTGGGTGGTGGCTATGAGCTAACAAAGTATGACCATGTGTTTGGTGAAATTGCCTTCTCTCAACATGACATCAACAGGTTTTCTAATATTAATAATGAAAATGATAACGGTATAGCTTTTAAAGGAGGTATTATCTCCAAAGGACGTAAGTCTTTTATTAAAGGGTATGAGTTTACTGGTGGTGTGGACTTTGAATACAATGATGCCAACTTTAGACCGGTAGACCGCTATCGGGACATTAACTTTGAAAGGGATTGGAGTGCTTCGCCCGAAATACGTACCAGCGACCATATTCTTAATGCCAATATTGGGTTTTTGAAAGATGGTGAAAATAATTTTATGTACACTTTTACCAGGCGTTTTCGTGATCAGGAAGTTAATGGACATCAGCAAAACCTTATTTTTAATAAGTCTTTGGGAAGGTTTCAGGTGAACAGCACTGGTTTTATGATGCAAAATGAACGTTTGTTTGACTACTCTGATTGGAAACGTGCTTCTGTAAACTCTTCATACAGGACTAAGTATGTAGTGCCTGGTATAGAATATAATACAGATAAAAATGTTGTTACTGCTTTAGGAGGTGACAGTGTTACTGGTTCTGCCATGTATTTCGATGAACTAAAGCTCTATGTTAGGTCTGCGGATACTTCACGTTTTAACTTTTTTGCAGAGCAAAGTTTCAGAGATGATAAGCGGCACTTGATTTCTGAAGGGGTGCTTGCAAACTATAGTAAAGCCAGGACTACTAATGCTGGAGTCAATACTATAATCCATAGAAACCATGAACTTGTAACGAACTTTACTTATCGTCGCATGACGTATAATAGTGACTTTATGGGTGAGCAATTACCGGATGAAGAAACGGTGCTTGGTAGGTTTGACTATAATGCTGATTTTCTTTCAAGGCATATACGGTCTGAGCTTACTATAACTACTGGTACTGGCCGTGAGTTGCAGCGGGAGTTTATGTTTGTGGAGGTGGCCCAAGGGGAAGGTACCCACGAATGGCTAGGTGACTTAAATGGCAATGGGGTAAAGGACCTGGATGAGTTTGTTGAGTCTGTGTTCTTTGACCGTAGAAACTATATCAAAGTCTTCGTTCCTACCGATAATTATGTCCGTGCTTACACTAATAGTTTAAATTACCGGGTCAATATGTCGGCTCCTAGGAACTGGCGCGACTCAGACAAAGGCCTTATACGTTTCTTCTCCCGCTTCTCCAATGTTTCTGGATGGAATGTAAATAAAAGAATCTTGGACTCAGACATAATGCAAAGGTTTAGCCCCTTTATTAGTGGACTAGCTCCTGAAGATATTTTATCAGTACAAAAGAACTTACGCTCTGCTTTCTTCTTTAACCGCTCAAACCCTAATTATGGCTGCGATCTTACTGTTCAGTCTACCGAAAATAAGCAGTTTTTGAGTCAAGGGTTTGAAACTAGAAACCTCGATGAAGTGCGGCTGCAAGGCCGGTTGAACATAAAAAGATTAGTAAACATCCGCATGCTTACTTTTAGAAACGTCCGTGCAAACCAATCTAATTTTATGCAGCTTAGGAATTATGATATTGAAACTTGGAGCTTTAAGCCTCAGTTCTCTATTCAACCTAAAAACACTTTTAGAATTTCATGTGAGCTTGGGTATTCTGATAAAGAAAATCGGTTGGGCGAGGTTAATGAAAAGATACAAATGTACTCTGCTGGTTGTGAAGTTAGAATCAATAAAGTGTCGAGAAGAACTATCAATGGGAATATTAACTACATCAGAATCGTAGAAGACTTCAAAGAGACGTCTTTTAACTCTCCTGTAGCTTTTGAAATGTTTGAAGGGCTAATGCCTGGAAACAACTTTACCATGAGTGTAAATTGGCAGGAAAGGCTTTCCAATGGACTACAGCTTTCTTTTATTTACGAAGGTAGAAAGTCTGAGTCTAGCAACTTGGTACATATTGGGAGGATGCAGGTTTCTGCTTTATTCTGATTGTGTAAAGCTCTCCCCATCATCATCTTCAATTGGTTGATAAATAGGGTGACTCTTGATCGTTTCCATTATGGTCTCAGGAAACATGTAGCGTTCTCTAGGGTTATGCTCGGTCACTTCTGTTATATCTTCTATTTGGTCTATACCTTGTACATGTTTTGCATACGCTAGCCGCACATGTGTGCTCCATGAGTAAAGTTGCCATCCTAGTCCATGGTCAATAGTCCGGCGATCGGCATCAAACTCTATCCTGTCCATTTTCTTTTTATGGATATTTCCTAAAGCTACGCCTAACAAGCCAATACGGTCTCTTTTTACAAAATCTGCAATATGGGCGAGCTCATGCCCCAGTACTCCTATTTGGGCATCTAGGTGAAGGTTTTCCAGTAAAACTGGAGCCATGTTCTGATCGTTGCTGATGCCTATTATATAGTGGCGTCTTCTTGCATTGCGAAAAACAGCAGAAAAAAATGTTGGCCTGGCCAATAAAGGTGAAGATGCATCATAGATTCGAAAGCTGATTCTGGTGTCCTTCAGCTCTGGAAAATAAAGTAGTGCAGTTGCTATTTGCTCTCTAAACTCGTCAGGTATGTCTTTCTTTTGTCCATACTCTTTTATGACATAATCTATCTCTTCTTCTGTCAACCTATTATTCTCAAAACTTTTTCTTATGTTCTGGGCACTTAGCTCCGAACATAGCACGATAAAAAGTATGTATAAATAATGCTTCATATGCTCAGTCCCTCAATAAAAAAAACGGGACTAAGGGAAAATAGTTTGCATGATAATTGTATAAGCAGTGTTAGGGATACCTGAAAAGCCGGTTTTTAGGCAAAAGAAGGCACTTCAAATAATTGAAAAATAACATTAGCCATATTGATTGGAATGGCTGAAATAAAAATTATTTGAGCTTGTCGGAGAAGGTCTTAAAATCCCTTATCAGTTTATTGGCAAAAATAAAATCTTGTAGAGATTTAACTTCGTTGTCCAATATCGTTTTACTGTTTCCTTCCCACACTTTTTCCCCTTGATGGATAAACATAATGTAATCTCCAATTTCTATTACAGAGTTCATGTCATGGGTAACCACAATGGTGGTAATATTGTACTCTTCTGTAATTTCCTTGATTAGATTATCAATCTTAATGGACGTTTGCGGGTCTAAGCCGGAATTGGGTTCGTCACAGTAAAGGTATTTTGAGTTTAGAACAATTGCTCTTGCTATACCGACCCGTTTTTTCATACCACCACTGATTTCAGAAGGCATCAGGTTGTTCTTGTTCTCAAGCCCTACACGTTTTAAGCAGAAGTTTGCTCTGTCTAGCTTTTCTTCCTTCGACATGTCTGTAAGCATATCTAAGGGAAATATGACATTTTCTTCAACAGTTTTAGAGTCAAACAATGCAGAGTTTTGGAAGAGCATCCCTATTTCTCGTCTTACCTCTTGCCTCACCTCCTGTGTTCCGTTAGAAAAATCCCTATTATCGTATAGTACCTCGCCGGTATCTGGTTGAATTAGGCCAACCATGCACTTCATCAAAACACTTTTACCGGTACCACTGGCACCGATTATAAGGTTGGTTCGGCCTTTTTCAAACTTACCGTCTATGCCTTTTAAAATTTCTACTCCGTTGAAGGACTTGGTTATGTTCTTTATCTCTATCATTTCTTACAATAATAAATTTGCAAGCAAATAGTCTGCTAAAAGAACTGCAATACAGCTATGGGTTACTGCCTGAGTACTTGAGTGCCCTACTTCTAAAGCGCCCCCTTTGGTGTAAAACCCTTGATAGGCAGATATGGAAGAGATTAGGAATGCAAAGACCAGGGATTTGATAATTGCGAAAACAATATTATACTCCTGAAAGCCATATCGGATACCTATTATGTACTCTTGCTCTGTTATTACCCCCGTTAGGGTTCCTGCCAAATAACCTCCCATTATAGAAAGGAAGCCGGCAATAATTACCAACAAAGGGAATGTTATGAGCGCGGCAATAATTTTAGGCAAAATAAGGTATGAGGCACTGTTGATTCCCATTACCTCTAGTGCATCTATTTGCTCTGTTATCCGCATTGTGCCAAGGCCTCCTGCAATGTTTGATCCAACTTTTCCGGATAAAACAATACAAGTAATGGTTGGCGCAAGCTCTAAAATGGTCATATCCCTTACTATCGTTCCTATGATGTAGGTCGGGACTAAGGGACTTACAAGGTTAAAGGCAGTCTGAACAGCAGTTACAGCTCCAATAAAAGAAGATACTATTACTACTATAAAAACTGAGTTTATACCGATCAGCACAGCCTCATCGATAATCAGCTTGATGTACACGCTGAACTTTTCCCTGTTTTTTACAAGGAGTCCTAAAAGGATTATATATTTGCCGAGGGCTTTCATTATTACTTTTAACAAAAAACTCTACGCTAAATTACATTATATTTCAAAAAAATTACAAAATCTTTCATTTTAAACGTAAAATCATGAAAAAGCTTGCAGTAATTACCGGGGCAACTAAGGGTATTGGTAAAGCGCTAGCGGAAGTATTTGCTGAAGATGGGTTTGATATATATGCTTGTGCAAGGTCTCAAGATGACTTAAAAAAAGTTTCTGCTGAACTTTCTGAAAAGTATCCCTCTCAAGAGTTTAACTTCATTAAAGCCGACCTTTCCAAAAGAGAAGAGGTTTCCAAATTTGCTGAAGCGGTTCTGGCTTCTGGGAGAGATATTGACGTCTTGATTAATAATACGGGAATCTATACACCCGGACAGGTACATAATGAAGATGAAGGCGTGTTAGAAAATTTGGTGCAGACAAATTTGTATAGTGCCTACCACTTGACCCGGGCCTTGATCAAGAATATGATAGAGGTTAAAAAAGGACATATTTTTAATATATGTTCAACTGCTAGTATTATGCCTTATGTAAATGGAGGTTCTTACTGTATTACCAAGTATGCACTATATGGAATGAGTAAAGTGTTGCGTGAAGAAATGAAACCTCATGGCATTAAAGTGACCTCTGTATTGCCAGGAGCTACTTATACCGCTAGTTGGGAGGGTGTGGAAATTCCCGAAAGCAGGTTTATGAAATCTGAGGATGTGGCAAAAATGGTTTATAGTACTTATACATTGTCTGAAAACTCTGTTGTTGAAGATATACTGATAAGGCCACAGCTTGGTGATCTTTAAAGTATAACTTTAAATCAGTCATTTCGCTCACATTTGTGGTTTAGCGCTGCTATGTTTTGTGGTCTACAAGTGCTGATTTATGTTGTTTTGCTCTTTATTACCAAATATAATGCATAATGCAGGTTTAAGTAAGTAGATAGGGGCGGGGGATATTCTTTTTGGGGAGGCAAAACTTGTAGACCGCATGACTTGTTTTAAATGTTAATAAAAAAATGAAACCTTTTAATCCAATGTCGGTTATACATGCCAAGTTGAATATTTTAGGGAGTATAAAATGCCCTGGAAATTGTAACGTAGGCATGGGTTGCCCGGGTTTTCTTTTATGGATTGTAAAAAATCTGCCTTTGTTATAATCGGCCACAGGGTAAAATTTTGTAATTTTACATGATTTAAAAACACAAAAGGTATGTCAGGACTTCAATCGGAGATATTGTCCCCATCATCAAACTATACAACAAGTTTAACCAGGTATGTGCGCAGGAAAACCCGAGAAGTGAAAATCGGAGATGTTCCTTTAGGTGGGCTTAATCCTATAAGAGTACAATCGATGACTACAGTAGACACTATGGATACCATGGGCTCTGTAGAGCAAATTCTTAGAATGGTGGAATCTGGTTGTGAGTATGTTCGGATTACTGCACCTAGCATTAAAGAAGCCCAGAATTTAGAAAATATAAAAACAGAACTTCGGGCCAGAGGCTGCCATGTTCCATTGGTAGCTGATATCCATTTTACGCCTAATGCTGCGGAGCTGGCGGCTAAAATCGTTGAAAAGGTGCGGATCAACCCTGGCAACTATGCCGATAAAAAGCGCTTCCAAACGATAGACTATACAGACCAATCGTATAGTGAGGAACTGGAAAGGATTAGGGAAAAATTCATTCCTCTTATCAAAATCTGTAAAGAATATGGTACTGCTATGCGTATCGGTACCAATCATGGTTCACTGTCTGACCGTATACTTAGTCGCTATGGCGATACTCCTTTGGGTATGGTGGAGTCAGCTTTGGAGTTTGTGCGTATTTGCGAGGAGTTTAAATATTATGATATAGTGCTTTCTATGAAAGCCAGCAATACCCAGGTGATGGTACAGGCTTATAGACTTTTGGTTCAGAGACTAGACGCTGAAGGACTTCAGCCATATCCGCTGCACCTTGGTGTTACTGAGGCGGGTGATGGTGAAGATGGGAGGATTAAGTCTGCCGTAGGTATTGGTACTTTACTTGAAGATGGTTTAGGTGATACCGTAAGGGTATCTCTGACTGAAGATCCGGAGTTTGAAGCACCGGTGGCCAAAGCCTTAGTGAATAGATATGTAAAGCGACCTGGACACAAGTCAATTACCGCCATCGATTGTAGTCCAATTAACCCATATCAATATTGCAGGAGACCAACTACGGAAGTCAAAAATTTTGGTGGTGCCAATGTGCCTCGTGTGGTTGTTGATTTTAGTAAATTGGACAGCCTGGAGGTAAACGATTTCAAGTGTGGTGGCCACTACTACTTACCTTTGCTTGACAAGTGGGGCATGAATGATTTGGGTTGTGACTATGTTTATACAGGCAATTTAGAAGTAGATTTTATGCTGCCTAATGGCCTTAAGCAAATTATGAACTATAAGGCTTGGGCAAAATTGACAGATAAGGAGAACAAGTATCCCTTGCTTAAGCTGAAGGATTACCTGTCGGGTAAGAAGCGCCATA
Organism: Cytophagaceae bacterium ABcell3; assembly: GCA_030913385.1. Taxonomy (NCBI): domain Bacteria; kingdom Pseudomonadati; phylum Bacteroidota; class Cytophagia; order Cytophagales; family Cytophagaceae; genus Natronocytophaga; species Natronocytophaga cellulosiphila. The sequence continues at coordinate 4,244,415 of CP133159.1, read as the reverse complement.
AAGAGCTTAATTTTGTTAAACTTGATCTGGATGACTTGAATGATAAGTTGCTTAAGTCCTTGCGCAACGACAATAAGACGGTTATAGTCCTGGATACATTTAACCTTCATGCCATGGCCGAGCAGCGACGTGCTTTTATAGATTTTATTATCAATGATATAAAAGCACCAGTCATTATTTTTAGGAAATATCCTAACATACCTGATGACCAACTACAGCTTTATGCTGCTACTGATTTTGGGGGCTTGTTTATTGATGGTTTGGGCGATGGAATATGGATCAGTACCGAACTCAATCGTTTTGCCAACCGAGATGCTCAGCTTCAGCATTTAAAAATGCTGAACGCAACGTCTTTTGGTATACTTCAGGCTGCACGTACCCGTATGACCAAAACTGAATACATCAGTTGTCCATCTTGTGGGCGTACCTTGTTTGATCTTCAGGAAACTACAGCTATGATCAGAAAAAGGACGGACCATCTAAAAGGTGTTAAAATAGGTATTATGGGCTGTATTGTTAACGGCCCTGGAGAAATGGCTGATGCTGATTATGGATATGTGGGAGTTGGTAAAGGTAAAATTGCCTTATATAAGGGACAGGAAGTTGTAAAAAAATCAGTACCTTCTGAAAAGGCAGTGGATGAGTTGATAAATCTAATCAAAGAGGACGGCGCTTGGATTGAAAAAGCAGCCGATGCTTCTGGTGTATAACACTTAGGCTAATTGTAAAAAAAAAAGAAGCCTTTATTGATAGAACAGTAAAGGCTTCTTTTTTTGTACTTTTTATAAAGTTTGTCAAAGTTGCTATCGGTAGTGGTTATGACCTTCTCTCTATAGCTTTTTAAAACCTTGCTGCGAGCAGTAAGCTTAGGTCTTTGAAACGTAAGCCTGTTTTTTTAGCTATATATGCGTTAGTAAGGTTTCCTTTGTAACAATATACGCCCTTCATAAACCATTCTTTCGCATAAATCAATTCTTCTACACCGCCTCGTTTAGACATTTGCAGGAGAACAGGTGTGAAAATATTGCTCAAGGCAGTAGTTGCAGTTCTTGCCACCCTTGAAGGTATATTAGGGACACAGTAGTGGATAATGTCATATTTCCTGAAAACAGGATTGCTTAAGTTTGTCATTTCAGAAGTTTCAAAACACCCACCTTGGTCTATGCTGACATCGATAATGACAGAGTTAGGTTTCATCTCAGCGACCATATCTTCTGTTACCACACAAGTGGCGCCGTCTTCCAGTCTTAGTGAGCCAATGACTACATCTGCTTCTTTTAGCTCTCTTCTGAGGGTAATAGTGTCTATGGTAGAAGTATAGATCTGGAGCCCTAGGTCATGTTTCAGTCTTCTCAATTTGTAGATTTGATTGTCAAAAACTTTTACTTCAGCCCCAAGCCCAAGCCCTGTTCTGGCTGCATATTCTGCCACTGTGCCTGCTCCCAATATGACAACTTTGGTAGGGGGTACACCTGTAATGCCTCCTAAAATTACCCCTTTGCCGTTTTTGCTGTTAAGGTATTCGGCTGCAATTAGCATAACGGTACTGCCGGCAATTTCACTCATAGCCCTAACTACGGGCATGCCGCCAACTTTGTCTTCTATCCATTCAAAAGCTAGTGCTATGATCCTTTTTTTGTTCAGCGCATTGATATAGTCCTGACGTAGATTGGCTGTTTGTAATGCGGAAATCAGTGTTTTACCCTGTTTCATATATCCTATTTCTTTCAGGGTAGGGGGTTCCACTTTTAAAACAACATCGGCTGCAAAGACCTCTTCTGTTGAATAGGTAATTTTTGCGCCTGCATCGCTATATTCTTGATCTGTGAATTTGGCGGCAATGCCTGCACCAGATTCCACAATGACCTCATGTTCGTTATTGACAAGCACAGCAACAGCTTCGGGTGTTAAACATACCCGGTTCTCAAGAAGCTCTTGTTCCTTGGGAATACCAATGAATAAGTTCCTTTGCCGCTCTTCAACTTTTAGAAGAGACTCTTGTGGATATAAGGCATGCTCCTGTGCCAGTACTTCTAAACCTTTAGTTTTCATAATGCCAGGCTTGGATTTTTCTTTGTTCCTTTTCTGCCGTAATATGAATTTTTAAATAATTGTCAGGTATCAGAGACGGTATCATTGACGGCCATTCTATTAAGCACAGGTTCCCCGAGTAAAAGTATTCTTCGCAGCCTATGTCCAATGCCTCTGACTCGTCTTTGATGCGGTAGAAATCAAAATGGTAAATTGTATCTCCTTCCTTAGTTTGATACTCGTTAACTAGGGAAAATGTTGGGCTTGTCACGTTATCTGTTACGCCTTTGACCTTGCAAATGGCTTTGATGAACGTTGTCTTCCCTGCTGCCATTTCTCCTTCAAACAACCAAATGTTTTTACCTTCGGCATAAGTTATTAATTCTTTTGCTGTTTCGGAAAGCTTATCGAGGTCATTGTTAATTGCCTCAAAACTAACGCTCTGATTTGTCATTTTGGCGATAAAGTTACAACCGGTATAATCATTTCTTCCAGTGAGATACCTCCATGCTGGAATGTATCCTTATAATAATTTACATAATAGTTATAATTATTAGGATATGCAAAGAAATAGTCTTCATTGGTAAATACATAGGCCGTGGAGACATTTCTTTTTGGCAAAAATAACCTTTCTGGTTTTCTGCAGGTAAAAACCGAATCACTTTCTTCAAACCCTAAGTTTTTCCCGTGCTTGTACCTTAAGTTGGTGTTGGTGTTTTTATCTCCTACAATTTTAAAAGGTTTCTTTACCCTGATCGTACCATGGTCGGTTGTGATAACTACTTTGCCTTTGAGTTCTGATATTTTTTTAAGGGTTTCCAATAAAGGAGAGTGTAGAAACCATGAGTATGTCAAGGAGCGGTAGGCCGATTCATCAGGTGCCAGCTCCCGGATCATTTGCATGTCTGTTCTTGCGTGAGACAACATATCCACGAAATTGTAGACAATAGCATTGAGTTTGTTGTGGAACAGGTTCGGTATGCTTTCAACCAGGTCTTTGCCTTGGTTTATATTCAATATTTTATGGTAGCTGTATTTAATGTTTAAGTTGTTACGCTTCAGCTGTTGTGCCAAAAACTGCTCTTCTGAATTGTTTTTGCCCTCTTCTTCATCATCGTTTACCCATAGGTTGGGGTACTTTTTCTCCATTTCCGAAGGCAACAGCCCCGAAAATATAGCATTTCGACTATAGGAAGTGGTAGTAGGCAAAATCGAAAAGTATGAATTCTCTTCTTCTACCCTAAAATAGTTGATGATTGCAGGTTCAAGAATTTTCCACTGGTCATACCTTAAGTTGTCGATGACTATGAGAAAGGTAGATTCAATATCCTTGTTTTTTAGGTGTGGGAAAACCTTGTTTTTCAAAAGTTGGTGCGAAAGCAATGGACGGTCTGCCTTAGGATCGTTTAACCAATCTTCATATTCTTCTGCAATAAATCTGGCAAAGTTCTTATTGGCTTCTGATTTTTGCATTTCGATAATATCCTTCATGCTTTTGTTTTCGGTATTATCGATCTCTAGCTCCCAAAAAATTAGTTTTTTGTAAATCTCAGCCCATTCTTCATAGCTTATGCGGTCATTGTAAGCCATGCTTAGGTTTCTGAATTCTTGTTGGTAGTTGATATTTGTTTTTTCCGATATCAACCGCTTGTTGTCTAATATTTTCTTTACGCTCAGAAGGATCTGTTTGGGATTTAATGGTTTAATGAGGTAATCTGCTATTTTAGATCCTATGGCCTCTTCCATTATGTACTCTTCCTCGCTTTTGGTAATCATAATCACAGGCAGGTTAGGCTTGATGGACTTAATTTGGCTTAAAGCCTCTAGTCCACTCATCCCTGGCATGTTTTCATCAAGAAAAACTAAATCAAATTTTTCTTCATTACATTTTTCTATGGCATCATAGCCACTATAAACAGGGGTGATATCGTAGCCTTTTTCATTGAGGAAAATAATATGTGGTTTGAGCAGGTCAATTTCATCATCTGCCCATAAAATATTGTATCTTTGCATGTAAATTTCAGGGATTTGCTTAAAAAAATCGAATTTCTACTATTATAAGTAATATATTTTAAAAAAGGTTTGAATAGGAAAAAAATATTTAACGACCCAATATATGGTTTTGTTACCATATCCGATGATCTGATTTTTAATATAGTAGAACACCCATATTTTCAGAGGTTAAGGAGGATCAAGCAACTTGGCCTCACGGATTTTATATATCCAGGTGCTTTACATACCAGGTTTCACCACGCTTTGGGGGCCATGCACCTTATGGGTTTGACGCTATCGCACCTTCGTGAGCGCGGGCATGACATTTCTGATGAAGAGTTTGTGTCTGCTCAAATTGCCATATTGCTGCATGACATTGGTCATGGCCCTTTTTCACATACCCTTGAAAGTACCATTTTGCTAGGTATTAAGCATGAACGTATATCCATGCTTATTATCGATAGGTTAAATGAGCAGTTTGATGGTAAGCTGGACATGGCTGTAAAAATGTTCTCAGGGAAGTATGAAAGAAAGTTTTTCCATCAGCTTATTGCAAGCCAGTTGGATATAGATAGGCTAGACTACCTGCAACGGGATTGTTTTTTTACAGGTGTTTCAGAAGGTACTATTGGTGCGGATAGGATTATCAAAATGCTCAATGTTTATAACAATGAAATTGTCATTGAAGAAAAGGGTATTTACAGTGTTGAAAACTTTTTGAACTCCAGAAGGTTAATGTACTGGCAAGTTTATTTGCATAAAACTACGGTGAGTGCAGAAAAGATGCTCGTACAGATTATAAAAAGGGCACGGTTCCTTATGAGGAACAATTACCCGCTGTATGCATCAGAGCCTTTAAAGTTTTTTTTATATAATGATATTTCTTATCATGAGTTTTTAAGTAATGAATCTGTGCTTGATTCGTTCCTCAAGCTGGATGACTATGATATTTGGGGGGCTATTAAAATTTGGGTCAGTAGCGAAGACCGTGTACTTGCAGAATTGTGTTCTATGTTGGTCAATAGACGACTTTTTAAAATACGCTTGTCCAACGAAGAACCCGGAGAGAAAAAAATAGAAGAAATAGCCTCAAAGATTAAGACAACCTTTAAAATAGATGATAATGAAGTCGATTATTTTTTATTGAAAGGAGCTGTAAGTAATGAGGCATATATGGCCGGTGGAGAAGGGATTAACATTCTTATGAAGGATGGGCGGATTCTAGATGTTGCGCAAGCTTCAGACCTTCCTAATATTAAAGCTATTAGCAAAATTGTTAAAAAACACTATTTATGCTACCCTAAACATTTATATTTGTAAAATAGAATTTATTTTTAATGGAGTTTACTGTAAAGCAAATTGCACATATCATTGGGGGAGAGGTAGTAGGAAATGAATCGTTGAAGGTTAGCCAACTTTCAAAAATTCAAGAAGGTACGGAAGGAACAATATCTTTTCTTTCAAACCCCAAATATGAGAACTATATATATTCAACACGTGCCACGGCAGTTATTGTCAGTAAAGACTTTCACCCTAAAAGTGCATTGGAAACTACACTTATTAAGGTAGAGGATCCTTATTCTAGTTTTACTGTGCTGCTGGAAGAGTATCAGCGACTATTAAACTTCATAAAGGAAGGGGTAGAAGAGCCTGCTTTCGTTGGTGAGGGAAGTATTTGTGGGTCGAAAGTTTACCGAGGTGCTTTTTCGTATATCGGAAAGAACTGTAAGATAGGCGATAATGTGAAAATTTACCCGCATGCCTATATTGGAAATAATGTGCGTATTGGCTCTAATACTATTATTTATAGTGGGGTAAAGGTATACGCTGGTTGTGAAATAGGTGATTTTTGCACTATTCATTCAGGGACTGTTATAGGAAGTGATGGTTTTGGCTTCGCGCCTCAACCTGATGGCTCTTACAAAACCATACCACAGGTGGGCAATGTAATAATAGAAGACCATGTAGATATTGGCGCAAACACTGTGATAGACTGTGCTACCATGGGTTCTACGATCATTGGGCAAGGCGTAAAACTGGATAATTTGATTCAGGTAGCCCATAACGTTAAAATAGGAAAAAATACCGTGGTAGCTTCTCAAACAGGTATTTCTGGTTCTGCCGAAATTGGAGATAACTGTATGATAGGTGGCCAGGTCGGGATAGTCGGGCATATAAAACTTGCCAATAAAACCTATATCGGCGCTCAATCTGGAGTTTCTAAGTCTGTCTCTAATGAAGGGCTTTCTATCCAAGGTTCGCCCGCCTTTGATTATAAAGACAATCTTAAATCCTTCGTTGTTTATAAAAAATTACCTGAATTGTCTCAACGAATTGAACAACTTGAAGAAAAAATACTAAATTTGCCATCTATATAGGATGCGGAGATGAACTTAAAACAACATACTATTAAAAATCCGGTAACGATTTCCGGAGTAGGACTTCACACAGGCGTAAAAGTAAATATGACCTTTTTGCCTGCACCCATTGACCATGGCATTAAATTTCAGCGTATAGATTTAGATGGCCAACCCATTATAGATGCTGATGTAGATAATGTAGTAGACCTTTCTAGGGGAACCACTATAGAGCAGCATGGTGCTAGGGTAAACACTGTTGAACATACACTAGCGGCACTTATGGGCATGCAAGTGGACAACATTATCATACAGCTAGACGGTCCTGAACCTCCAATTATGGATGGTAGCTCTTTGCCTTTTGTTCAAGCCATCGAAGAAGCGGGGCTGTGCGAGCAAAATGCCATGAGAAATTATTTTGAAGTTCCTCAAAGCGTTTTTTATGAAGATGCTGATAGGAATGTTGAAATAGCAGCCCTTCCTTTAGACAATTACCGGGTTACGGTAATGGTAGATTACAACTCGCCAGTGTTGGGCAGTCAACATGCTACACTTACTAATATCAATAAATTTTCTAAGGAAATAGCCTCTTGCCGGACTTTCTGTTTTCTACATGAACTGGAAATGCTTCAAAAGCAGAACTTGATAAAAGGCGGAGACTTAAACAATGCTATTGTTGTTGTCGATAGAGTAGTTGAAGATCACGAGTTGGACCACCTAGCTAGCCTTTTTAATAATCCAAAGGTAGAGGTGAAGAAAGAAGGTATCTTGAACAATGTTGATCTAAGATATAAAAACGAGCCAGCAAGACACAAACTGCTTGACTTGATAGGTGACCTCGCTTTGGTAGGAAGACCTTTGAAGGCACAAATACTAGCTGCCAGACCAGGTCATGCTGCCAATGTGGCATTTGCAAAGAAAATAAAGAAGCTGATGAAGGAATCTACACCTAAACATCAGGTGCCTCATTACGATCCTTCTTTGCCACCTATTTTAGATTGCACCCAGATTTATAACGCTCTTCCTCACAGATACCCATTTAAGTTGGTTGATAAGATCTTCCACATGGATGAGAAGTCTGTCGCAGGATTGAAAAATGTCACCATTAATGAACCATTCTTTCAGGGGCACTTTCCTGGAAATCCTGTAATGCCAGGTGTTTTACAGGTAGAAGCAATGATTCAAACAGGAGGAATTCTTGTAATGAACACCGTGCCGGATCCTGAAAACTATTGGACTTACTTTTTAGCGATAGAGAGTTGTAGGTTTAGGCGAATGGTTTCTCCTGGAGATACTTTAATATTTAATTGTGAACTGCTTTCCCCTATAAAAAGAGGAATTGCTAAAATGCGTGGACAAGCATTTGTGGCAGGAAACCTGGTTTGTGAAGCTGTAATGACTGCCAGCATTGTTAGGAAGGAAAGCGAAAAGTAATTTATGAATCAACCTTTAGCATACATCCACCCTCAGGCAAATATTGCGGACAAAGTTGTTGTTGAACCTTTTTCTACTATTCATAAGAATGTAGAAATTGGTGAAGGTACCTGGATTGGCTCTAATGTGACCATCATGGAGGGGGCTAGAATTGGTAAAAATTGTAAGATCTTTCCTGGCGCAGTTATTGCTGCCATTCCTCAAGACCTCAAATTTAAAGGGGAGGAAACAACAGTAGAAATTGGAGACAATACCACCATTCGCGAATGTGTTACAATAAACAGGGGGACTGTAGATAAGTATAAAACTGTTGTAGGCTCCAATTGCTTGATTATGGCTTATGTACATATCGGGCATGATTGTGTTATTGGAAACGCCTGCATTATAGGTAATACTGTACAATTAGCAGGGCATGTTGTTATAGATGACTATGCTATATTTGGAGGCTCTTGTGCTGTACAACAGTTTACTCGAATTGGCTCTCATTCTTATATAGGAGGTGGTTCCCTAGTGAGAAAAGATGTACCTCCTTTTACCAAAGCTGCCAGAGAGCCTTTGAGCTATTGTGGTATTAATTCTGTAGGGTTGAGGAGAAGAGGATATAGCAATGAAAGAATTGCTGAAATACAGGAGATATACAGGACAATTTACCTAAAAGGACTTAATAATACTAAAGCGCTAGATCTTATAGAGGTGAACTTTCCTCCAACCAAAGAGAAGGATGAAATTCTGAATTTTATCCGTAGTTCTGAAAGAGGAATAATGAAGGGTTTTAATCAATAAAATGGAGATTAAGACAGAGAAACTGGGCAAAAGGTTCGGAAACCAATGGATATTCCGTAACCTTGACCTGTTTTTTAAGGAAAATAAATCTTATGCCATAACAGGACCTAACGGCTCTGGTAAATCGACCCTTTTACAAGTGCTTGCCGGTATTATCCCCTCATCGGCAGGTAAAATAATGTATAGTCAAAACAACCAGCCGCTGGCTGAGGAAGAACTTTATAAACATCAGTTTTTTGTTTCTCCTTATCAGGAGTTGCCAGAAGAATTTAGCCTCACTGAACTATTAGATTATCACCTTTCTTTCCGTAAGCTTATTAAAGGAATGGAACGTGATGATTTGATTAATACCCTAAACCTGTGGCCACACCGTTCTAAGCAAATCAGTTTATACTCCTCTGGAATGAAACAAAGGGTTAAACTAGGCTTGGCATTGTTTTCTGAAGCGTCTCTGATCATTCTTGATGAACCTGCTACCAATCTTGATGAACAAAATATTAACTGGTATCGCAATGCTGCCATAGATCGTATGGGCGATGCGCTTATGCTTATAGGTTCCAATCAAAAGTACGAGTACGATTTTTGCTCTGAAATTATCAATATTACACAAGTTTAAGATATGGTATACCCCGAAGGTAGACTCATTGCTCAAAATGAAATTTGCAGCTTGTATAAAACCTGGATGTTTCCATGCCCAGATCATTTGATCAGTGGAGTGGCCAAAAATCTTGATATAAGTAAAACGGTAGTTGGCATTAGGCACATACCCCAATCCGGGGCTTCTGGTTGGTTTTTATTCAATGAAGATAATTTTGATCAAGGTGCCTTTGAACCTGCTCTTTCTTATGAAATACCTTCTGAGCTGGAAAAGTTTTTAGGCTTGCCGCCTGGCTTTACCTTTAAGCTGTCAGGCAGTGACCATGAGGCTATTTACGAACCGGGGTTGATGAAACCCGTAGTAGATTACTATATTTTGGATGAAAAACTGCCTATCGTGAGCCGGTTCGGTTGGTTTTTAGAAGATGTGTTTTCTTTACGTTTTCTTCAACAAAGCCAAGAACCATTCTTTCTCCAACCTTTGCGTAATGACGATATTGTAAAGCTTAATTTTACCATCATTACTATTGGGGCAGAGAAAGAAATGAAAATGAACTTTGAAAAAATGTGGGTGCATGTTAAGGGTGAAGAGAACGGTCTTTACAAAGGGATTCTTGATAATGACGCTGCATGTACAGATGAGCTAAAGACTGGCATGGAGCTTTGGTTTTCTCCTTACCATGTTGATGAAAAGCTAGAGAAAAAATAACTCTTCTTCCACAAGAACTTTGTCACTGGAATCTCTTTTTCAACCTGAAATATGCATTAGAACTTTCTATTGCGTGGCAAAACAACTTCAAATCAGGCGCTTCGCTCGCATTTGGTTTTTAACCATAGCCGCTATCTTTTCCGACTCAAAAGTACTGACTTATTGCTATTTCGCCCCTCATAACGAAATCTAATGCATAATCCAGGTTAAACAAATACCTATACTTCCGGTTTATTAGATATTATTAATGTCTAAAAAAGATGGAGTTATGAGACAACTATATACATTTTACTTATTTGTAATACTAGCTATAACCATGAGTGGCTGTGAAATTATAGCCGATATTTTTGCAGCAGGAGTATGGGTAGGGGTCATTGGTATATTGATTATTGTAGGAATTATTGTTTTTATTATTAGTAAAGTCAAATGATTTAAGTGCAGTGGTTGCTATAAATTGAATAGATTTTTTATACTGACCAAAATTTTTTTGTTTTTTTGACTTTATCTTTAAAAAAAAGCGTATTTCTTAAACGATTATTCTTATAATGCCCCTACTTTTGTACTTATTATGGGTTCTGAATTAAAAATCATAGAGTGTCCCCGTGATGCCATGCAAGGCATTACTACATTTATCCCTACTGAGGTTAAAATAGCTTATATTAATCTTCTGTTGAAAGTGGGGTTCCATACTATTGATTTTGGAAGTTTTGTGTCGCCGACAGCAGTACCGCAAATGAAGGACACAGCCCAAGTTTTGGACGGGTTAGACATAGATACTACCAGAACCCTTTTATTAAGCATTATTGCCAATAGGAGAGGAGCGGAGGATGCCGCATCTTTTGATGCCATAAAATATCTAGGCTTTCCTCTTTCTGTCTCAGAAACTTTTCAACAAAGAAATACCAATAAGACCATAGGAGAAGCTCTGACACTTGTTGAAGAAATTCAAGAGATATGTATACAGAAGCACAAAGAGCAGGTGGTGTATCTTTCTATGGGGTTTGGTAACCCTTATGGAGACCCTTATGAAAAGGAGTATATTGTAGAATTCGTGGGAAAACTGGATAAGCTGGGGGTAAAAATTATATCTTTGTCTGATACTATAGGTGTGTCCGATAAGGATAATATTCATTATCTTTTTGAAAGTTTAATCCCTGCTTTTCCTCATATAGAGTTTGGAGCACACCTTCACGCTCACCCTAAAGATGCCAAAGATAAAGTACGGTGGGCTTATGAAGCCGGGTGCCGAAGGTTTGATGGTGCTTTGAAAGGTTTTGGTGGATGTCCTATGGCAAAGGATGATCTGGTAGGAAATATTGCAACAGAAAATATTATAAGCTTTATGAAGGGCCAGCAAATTGATGCAAGTATTGATCAAGAATGGTTTGATAAAGCTTTGCATAAAGCTTCTGAGGTTTTTTTAAGGTATAAGTAAATAATGAGTAGAAAAATAGAGGTTGATATTTTTATCCCCTGTTTCATAGATCAGGTTTACCCAGAAACAGGTTTTAACATGGTAAAAGTATTGGAAGCGCTAGGCTGTAAGGTTCACTACAACCCTGCACAAACATGCTGCGGACAACCTGCTTTCAATGCAGGTTTTTTTGAGGAGGCTAGAGAAGTAGCTACAAAACTTACCGACGAACTTTCTTTGAACAAACGCTATATCGTTACTCCTTCAGCTTCTTGTGCTGGTATGATTAGGAATAACTACGAAAAATTGCTTGAAGAAACTTCCAGTTTATACCACTACAGAAAGCTTCAAAAAAATATTTATGAGTTTAGCGATTTTTTGGTAAATATTCTCAAAGTACACAAAGTTCCTGGCGCAAAGCTAGATGCTAAAGTTACCTATCATGATGCTTGCAGCGCACTTAGGGAATATGGTATAAAAGAGGCTCCCCGGTTACTTTTGAGAAATGTTGAAGGCCTTCAACTTAAAGAAATGGAAGATGCTGAAACTTGCTGTGGTTTTGGGGGGACTTTTGCGGTTAAATATGAGGCTATTTCTTCAGGAATGGCTGAGCAAAAAGTAGAAAACGCTGTTGCCACTGGTGCAGAAGTGATTGTTTCTACAGATGCTTCCTGTCTAATGCACATCTCTGGCTTTAGCACCAAAAAAGGCGAAAGTATAAAAGTGATGCATTTAGCAGATGTTTTGGCCAGTGGTTGGTAGCTTAGTTGGTGTCGCCATTTTATAGTAGTTTTCAAAAGAGGCAAAATAAACATTATTCCTTGTTTTGCTTCTCTTGAAAACTATATACTGTTAAAATGCCCTACTGATGCCTAGCACATACCTAAACTGAAAGTGGTTTTCTTCTGCAGGCGGAGCATTTAAGAATAATGGCATGTCAAACCTTATGACCAGAGGGTTGATTTTGAGCGGGGTAAACTTGATTTTTAAAGCAGTACCTAGTCCGGCATCCATTCTAAAGCGCCCTGTTGCAAAAGAACCTGTATGGTTATATCCCAATATGCCCGCATCGGCAAAAAGATAGGTGTCCATGCTTAAGTATCTGAAAATCCCCCCTGGTTTAAAGGAAATAAACTTGTCAAAGTCCATTTCTAAGTTTATGGCAGCGCCAGAATTTCCTACGTATCCAAACACAATGGTGTCTGCCCCGTCTACAGTTATTACATCGGGGCTTAAGTAGCCACTGTATCCTCTCAGGTTTAGCCCTCCGCCCATGTGGAAGTTATTAGTTCCTGTACCAAACCCAGCCCATTGTTGAGGAACAATACCTCTTGCTCGTGTTGCTCTATTTTCCAACAACCCTTCCGGGTTGGCTCCTGCCAAATATAAAGCAGACTCAAGAGGGAACTCACCTACGCCCCACTGTCCAAATATGCGTGATCGGAACTCAAGCTTGCTAACTTTATATGAGTTAATCTGATTTAATTGGATATAGCCGTAATTGAAATCCGAACCTATAGATGGTGTTCTTACGGTAAGATTTACCTGACCTGATCCTCTGCTGAATTTATAATTTCTGAAAAAGCCTATGTCTATGAAAGAGTTGATGAATCTGTCGAATTCACCTGCGCGCCCCCAGTGGTTGGGTAGTAACAGGTATTGTTGATAGGAACGGTCGTTCATCAGAAAGCCTGGGCGGAAAAAGATTTGGGAATACCTCGGGTTTTTCATATCTTGGCTTCTGAAAGTTTTTTCTAAACCAATGCCTAGCTTCCAAATTCCTGCATTGTAATAAGCCTCTTGCGAGGTGCTGAGCCCTCTCCACCATTTATTTAAACTCAATTCATTTTCTAGGTCAAAAGCGAAAAGTTGTCTGTTTGCGCTGGGACGGTCTTCTAAGGAACTTCCCCCCAAAGTGGTGTTTACCCAGAATGTAGCACTATAGTTGGACCGGGTCATATAATTGCCTCGGATATTTGCACCTAACTGTAATCCATCAAAGCCATTAAACCACAAATCAGGTCTCCAATAGTTGCGTTGCTCATCCCATCGGTTTAGGTTAGGTACTCTATGGTCAAAACTAAGCGTCCGTATGCCGCTGTTGCCCTTTTTGTTGTCTCTTAGATCGATATCGGCTAAATAGTGTTCTGGGTCTATTTCGACAGTTTCTAGCTCTGCAGGAAGCTTTACCGTTGCAGTATACTCTGGCTGTATCTTGTCCCAACCGTACCATTTGGGTAATACCGTTGCATCTGTCTCTTTTTCAAACCAAGTGTTAGGGATATAGTATTTTAGTTCCTGTCCATCGGTGGTAGTAACTGTAAAATCAATAGGCATTTGCATCCGCCCCTTTCTTTCAAAGGTGATTTCGTATTCAGATTCTCCATTGCCGCTGCGGATATTTTTTATGCCATAATCTATGTTTTTTGTAGTTTCCAGCCATTGGTCGAAAAACCAGTTCAGGTCTGTCTGGGTATATTCCATAATGGAGCGCCTGAAATCTTCAGGGTAGGGGTGGGCAAACTTCCATTGGTTTACATAATGCTGCATGGCCTCCTTAAAAAGTTGCTCTCCTAACACATAACGGAGGTTGTAAAGCATGACGCCAGCTTTGTAATAAACCAGCCCGTAGTTTCCGCCATGTCTTATGGCACCGTTAAAGGCTGCAGAGTGGGTGTTCAAAGGTTCGTCATAACCTTCTGTGGCTGTTAATATATATGGGTAGTACAAGCTCTCATATCGGTTGCTTGATGGATCTAAGTGGCGGGTGACGTATTTGCTGGGGTGTATTCTTTGCCGTTCTTCGCCTACAATTTTGTCCATAGTCCACACCGTTAGGAACTGGGTAAAGCCTTCATCCATAAATGCCCTGTAGGTTTCATTGGTGCCGAGCATGCCATAAAACCACATATGGCCTACCTCATGTGCCAGTAGTCCCTGGTGTCCCGGATAAGTTCCGCCGTTTAGGGTAAGCATGGGGTATTCCATGCCGTCTTTAGCGTCCGCCACAATTATTTTAGGCCAATCATAACTGCCAAAATCCTGTCCATTTACTTGGATTACCATGGCCGTAAAAATAGCAGACTCCTGCCACTTGGATGCATGGGGCTCCTGTGCCAGTGCAATTACCCGAACCCCGTCCAGGTTTACCTCGCCTATACGGTACATAGGGTCGGCGGTGAAGGCAAAGTTGTGCACATTTTTAGCGTGAAATTTCCAAGTTTTTGTTTTCCCTTCTTCTCTGGGAATGATAATAGATGGCGCTTCGTTGAGGGGCTTGTCTTTAAAATTTGAAAGGTCTAATTTTTCTCTTAAATCTGCCGGCATTACTTCTTCCTCGTTCACTAGTACTCCAGTGGCTTCTACAATATAGTCATGAGGGAAAGTAAGCTCTATGTCAAAAGCGCCAAAGTTGTTATAAAATTCCTTGTCTAGGTGCTGTTCGTTTGCCCACCACCCAGCTTTATGATCGTAAACAGCTATTTGTGGATACCAGTGTACGCCGTCATAATGTTTAAAACCATGCTCTTCGAATACTTTCATCCTACGCCGCATGGTCCCTGTATCAAAGTAGGTTTTAAATTGCATGGTGACTTCTAATGAGTCTCCTGGCTGCAATGTCTCGTTGAGCTTTACTTGTAAAGTAGTATTGTCTAGTGTAGCTTCCACACCCTCTCCGTTTACCTGAAGATTCTCAAAAGTAGTACCTAGGCCTTGCGCTTCATATTTGCCAAATTCTACTTTTATCCGATTGTTTTCGTTGAGGCCATGGTAATAAGAGCTTGGCTGAAAAGCATTTTGGTGGAGGTTGAAATAAAGCTCGTTGATTTTATTGGGAGAATTATTGTAATAAATTAAACGGTAATCTTCGCCATGGATAATATCTGTTGAGTCGTCTACCCTCGCTTTAATAAAATAGTGTACGTCTTGCTGCCAGTATCCAGGATATGGTTTTTTATGCCCCCAATAGTGAGGATTTTCCTCACTTCTATAAGGTACATCTGGCGACTGGTGAGCAAATCGTTGAGCAAATGAATTAAAAACACCTAATAGTATTAAAGCAGTGACAAAAAGTGCTCTCATGTTGACTTCCGTAAATTTCTGGCAATATTACAACGAATTTACATTTGAGCAAATTGGGTTGGCGGATAGTTGGACGGATGTTAAATTTATATAGCTTTTTCTTATAAGTCCCCAAGTTGAAATTTGAAGAGTATGTGTCGAAAAGCTGTGTGTTTCTGTAGTTGTGTCTCTTGACCAACCACCATGGAATGTTTATAGTTTGCAACCGGAATGTCTTTTGGAGATGCTTTCTGTTTTTTTATCTGAATCAGAATTTTCAGGATTAGAGAATTAACAGGATGGGTGTGAAGCTCAGGTTATAAAATCAGAAATGAAGAGGGTATATTTAATTTAACATTGCAAGTTGTAATAGACAGTTTGAAATTTGTCGTGATCGCCAACCTGTTAAAAGCCGAAAATGGTTTAAGAGTGGTACAGGTCTGTGCAGGCAATAAATACCCCTCAGCGACTGAGAAATACAAACAGGCCAACGTAGAGCACCTGAAAAAGCAGATCGGTAAATACCACCCTTTGCAGTAAATTGTTAAATCTAAAAAGGATAAAAAACGTTATATTTTACCTATAGGTTTTTAAAATACCAAGACAATGAATATAGAGACCAGAAAATACAAAATCATACAAAAAGTAATGCAGTCCTCTGAAGAACAGTTGGCAAGAATAGAAGAAATGCTACAGGAAGAATCAGAGCTTGATGCCCGTCTGGAAAGAGCCATGCAACAAGTCAGGGAAGGCAAGGTAAAGCCACATAGTGAAGTAAGAAAAAAATATGAAAAATGGCTTTAGAAGTAGTTTGGTCAGAAGAAGCCGAAAACCAGTTAGATGATATAGTTGAATATCTGGAAGAAAACTGGACAGAAAAAGAAACAGAGAAGCTCTTTAAACGCCTGGAAGATGCCCTAAAACAAGTAAGTGAACAGCTTCAACGCTTTAAGAGATCCGAAAGGAAAGAAGGAGCAAGGGAGTTCCAGTTAAGCCTCCACACTACACTTTTTTATAGTTATAATACAGAAAGGCTCGAAGTGTTGCTGTTGTGGCCCAATAAAAACGACCCTGCTAACCTAAGCCGATTAACACCCCACCCCTGACCTGTACCCTGCGCTGTCCCTTGCCGTAGGAGACGAAAGGAATGAGGCCCCGCTAATCCCACAATAATTTCATAAACCAACCTTCGTTACAACGAAGTTTCGGGGTTAAAATAAAGATAAACAGGTGTTTATGTACACTGTTTCTCCTTTTAATCATTAATGCTCATTGTAGCTTCCAGCACCAGTTGAACAGGATCAAATCCAGTAAATTCTATACCCCTGAGGCAAGCACAGGGCAGGTCAATTGGGCGCTTCAGGCCAACCGGTTCAGCACCACCTATTCTTACGATGGGAATGGAAACCTTTACCACCTGGGGCGTCATGGGAGGGACAACCTGATAGACAACCTACGGTACGAATACTATGGCGAAGGTACAGCGGATGCCAAAAACATGCTGAAACGGGTGACGGACGAGCACGATGTGGCCGGAAACGGCATGGAAAACGACCTGAAAGGCTCCATTACCTATAAATATGACCGGAAGGGCAACTTGGTGGCAGAGACAGGAGAGCACCGTTTTATTGACCTTAACGGTGATGGCGAGCTGGAAAGCCATGAAGAATTTGTGTCCACCAAATTAATGGAATGGGATACCTATGGAAAGATTACGGCTGTGTATGATTACCTGGAAAATGTGCAGGATAACAGCAGGATTAGGTATATCCACTACTTTACCTATGATGCCACAGGCAACCGGATCTCCAAACAAGAGATCAAACAAGAAAATTATGAGGGGGCTGCACCGGTTATTGCCGGCGATGGGCCGCACCTTGAAAACTATTATGAGCTTATTGCGGCTGCCCGTGGAGAACACAGCCCCTTGGAAGAGGTGAAAACCACGTACTATGTGCGGGACGCTTCTGGCAATGTGATGAGCGTGTACAAACGACGCATAGAGGCCGGAGAGGTGCCTGATACCTATCTGGCAAGGTTTTCCCTGGAAGAGCAACCGATATACGGTAGCAGCAGGATTGGGCAACATACCCCTAACAAAGACATGGGCGAGGTGGCATTTACTGCCGGTGAGTTTAGCGGCCTTAGCCTGAACGCCATGCCTAGGGCGGCACGGGCTACGCTCCAAAACTGGTTGACGGCCTCTAACCGAATCAGTGAAATAGATGGACAGCAGTCTTGCGCCTGCCGTATAGACCGGATAGACTTTGGTGGAGGCGATGTTGAACCGAAGGGCAGCTTTATGGGTTACAACACCAATAATATAGCCGTAGCGGAAGACTATGACGGCCACTTGCAGTTCTATACTGCTACCACCGAAAGTTATATGGGTAGCGAAAACCCGGTAATGCTGGTCTTTGACAGGGACGGCAAATTGATGGAGAACAGCTATGGCATAATCTCTTCGGCCAAAGGCAAGTCTATTGTCATGCAGTCTCCGGAAAGGAGCCAGTGGTACTATATCTTTACAACCAGTGAGCAAGGTGTTCCGTACTACCATATCGTGGATATGTCTGCCCAAGGCTATGGAACCACCCTTGGTGCGGCAGGAAGGGTCATCAGCAAAAATAATGTGCTTGATGCCAGTGGCCAATATACCTATGGCAGACATTTTACGTTCATTGAGGACAGGATCAGTAACGAAGGCATTGTTTACGCCGTACGCTACCGTGCACCAGAAACGGCAGACGAGCCGGGACTGGCACAGCTGGTATACTTTGAGCTGAGGCAAGGCGAAATGTCAGCACCAGTACTCTTGACTGGCTTTGAAAGTTACGATGCAGAAGGGGCGGGCGAACTTACCCTTTCTGAAGACGGTCGCATTCTTGCTTATTTCAATAGAAAACAGCATATTGCAGGCTTTGGATACCAGTCCATAAGCATAGAACGCTTAGAGCTGGAAGCCGATCACCGGACCGCCACCGTACTTAGCCCTATTAGCGGTACGTTGGCAGGAACCGACGACAAAGGTAGTGTCGACTTTAGTGGCGATGGCAACATGTTGTACTATAACCAACATGGTCTGTACATCCACAACCTTACGGGCAGCCAGTCCAATATTTGGGTATGGGGAAGCAGTACACAGTCGGCACTTGAAGGTGGAGCGTATGGTGATGTTCGTCGCCAGGGCGAAGTGTACATAGGTTCACGCGACGGCATGCAGTTGAAAGACGTGCTTGCGGGAGGCATTACACTGCCAGACGGAGAGGGTTTCGGGCTTTCGGGCTATCTGCCGGTACAAGGTTACCGGATCAGGCCTGCAGGGCGCGAGGTGTTCACCAGGGAAGTGGGCAGAAAGGTGTATGAGCTGGCAGACCACCTTGGCAACGTACAGGTGGTGGTAGCGGACATGCGGATGATGACAGAAGTGCAGACAGGATCAGGCACGGCCGTATGGGAAGACAGGGTGGCCATAGTGTCATCCAGTGAGTACTATCCATTCGGCATGATGATGCCCGGAAGGAACTATAACAGTCAGGATTATAAGTATGGCTTCAACGGCATGGAGAAGGATGATGAATTGAAAGGGAACGGGAATAGCTATGATTTTGGGGCGAGGATTTATGATCCGAGAATCGGGAGATGGTTGAGTATTGATCCGATAGCTGGAGAGTATCCTTTTGTGTCCCCTTATGTATTTGCATTAAATACTCCAATTCAAGCAAAGGATCCAGATGGAGAAAGAGTTTACTTTGTAATTTATTCTGGTGGGGATCCTAGATATGAATCGGCCGCATTAACTCGTGTAAGAGAGATTGAGTCTCAAAGTGATTTTGATTCCTCTAAAGACCATGTTTATTTCATTAATTTGGAGAAGGATAGCAGGTTACTGAAGAAGATAATTCATGAAAAAATCAGTCATGCTCATTCTAATAATTTTGGTTTAACTCTTGAATTATCTGTATATGGTCATGCAGGTTCTGATGGCCCAATAATGGGTATGCAGCACACTGGTTCTGATGATTTGTCTCTAAACTTGTCAAGAAATGCTGATGATAAAGGGCAATTAACTCCAGATGGCTGGTCTTCAATAAAATTTAACTTCGATCCTAAGAGTAGTATAGCCGTTTTCTATGGGTGTAATTCGGAAGCTTTTGCTAGGAAATTTTTGTTGATGCAAAAAGCTAAATTTTCAGCTGGAATGAGTGGCCAGTCAGGGCCTTCTAAAAGTAATGAGAAGCATATAAAAAGTTGGTTTCCTTCTGAGGGAGATGATATTTGGTTATGGGATGGAAATCCTATTAAAATTTATAAACGAGGTGGCAATATTCTTGTAGACTATCGTACAGAAACAGAGAATGGGATAGAGGAGCTAGAGCGTCCTTGGAGAAGGGTTGAAGGGTTTGTAGGTGAAGTGGGAGAAGTTAAACCGAATGTAACTTTACAGAAAGCAGAAGAATTAGATAGTAAATAATATCTTGTTATGAAGAAATATTTAATTATTCTAATGATATGGGTCTTATTTATAGTTACTATCAATGCATTATCTATAAGGAACATTGAAGTTTATTATGAAAGAGTTGGCAATGTTATAGGCTTGCCTTTTCCGATGAGATTTTGTTATCCGTTAGGTGATGGAGAGAATATAGAGGGGTGGTATATTAAGAATACTTTCTATAATTTAGGTTTTTATATCTTAGGATATTTTTTATTTACGTTCATTATTAATAGAATTATCCCCGCTGTCCAGGATGTTCCTGAAAACGAGAACGGCAGTCATTAAGGCAGAAAGCTGACACAATGGGGCTGTTTGGGATTTGTAATCCCGAACTGAATTTTATAAGGATTTACAATCCGCTTGTTTAAGAAGAAGAAATCCGGGAGGCGTAGAGCTTTCCGGATTTTTTGTTGTCTGAATCGGGATTTATGGGATTAGAGGATTAACAGGATTATTAGGCAGAATAAGCATTTTTAGTTTTAAAGTCCCTGATATAAGCACTGATAACTTTCATCAGGGTAGTTTTATCATCCTGATGAAGATGGTAATGTTCTGGCGGTTTATGATGATGGTGATTTGGGTGTTTATAAGCATGAGGGTGCAAAAGATCTGATATTGATGAAAAGTATAGTAGTGACAACACAAGTGCCGGAGGGGAAAAAATGGGGGAAACATATTTTTGGGATGAGTTTGTGAATTTTTCAACAGGAAAAGAACAAGGAAGAATTTTATTTGGAGATTCATTTGATGAAACCTTTAAGAAGTTATCTGCGCAAGCTTTAAAAATGTCTTTATATGAAATTGCTAAGAAATCTTCTTTACATCAAGACTTTGATATAAAACATAAAGAAGAATATGCTGAACATGGACCAATGACGGGTAAGTTGTTTTTTGGTAAATATGTTTCGGCGAGATCTGCGGGAAACTATTTGGCCGGATATAATGGTACCCACAGAGGGAGGAAAGGATTGGCAAGGATAAGATTAGATTATATTGGCTATATGAAGGCTGCGGGGTACTATAATGCAACTGGTAGAAAAGATTTCAAAATGTTTGTAAGTGGTTTAACCGGAAAGTCTAAGTATCCTGGCCCTACTTATGGAGAAGATCTTTATTCTGCAAGATGGATTGCTAGGGGTATACAAAATAACCCCAATATGGTCAAGCTACGTCTGCAAAAGCATCAAGATATATTGAATTATCAATCTGCTATAGAAAATTACGATACTGATACAAATTTGCAAAAGTACTTTAAAAGATGATTAGATCATTATTGGTTGTTGCATTTTTTTGTCTCTTTTCCTTTTGTCAGAGGAAAAGAGACATTATATATTGTTCACAAACTTTGGTTTCTCAAAATTTAGATACACTATATTTGCAGGTAGGATATTGGGGAATTAACGGAAATAATAGGTTATTTGTTATTTCTGGTGATACAAATAGATTATATCATAAAAATGACTATGATCTTGAAAGAGACTATGTTTTTAAAGGGGACTTTCCGATTTTTATCAAACATGAAGGGGATTCGATTTTCGTCTATACATATTTAAAAGCCTTAGAGCCAACTATATTTAATTCGCAGTTTAACGTTAAACAAATTGAGATAGATAATAAACAATCTTTGGTTTTGAGAAGAGATGAAAGTTTTATAAATGTAGATAAGGTTTGTAAAACAAAGATCGACTGATAATAAACTGATATCCACTAGGTCTTGGACGCTAGGGGTGGATGATAATAATGATGGGAAGGCCGACGTTTACTATGCCAGGGTTCAGAGCCTGAACGATTATTATCCTTTCGGCATGATGATGCCGGGCAGGAACTATAGCAGTCAGGATTATAGGTACGGCTTCAACGGGATGGAGAAGGATGACGAGGTGAAGGGCTCTGGAAACTGATGTCCACCAGGTCGTACAGCAGTTCGAGCTATAGGTATGGCTTCAACGGGATGGAGAAAGATGATGAAGTGAAGGGGGCTGGAAATAGCTATACTACCTTTGAAAGGCAATATGACGCCCGTATAGCAAGATGGATCAGTACTGACCCGATTTTCCATGAGTATCAATCAGCATATGCTGCATTTGATAATAATCCAATTTATTACAGGGATCCAAGCGGGGCTTCATCTGAAGGGCCAGATGATGATGATACGAAGGAGATTACTACTCCTGCCGTTGGAGAAGATGGAGATGGGAATAGGATTAACTATAAAGTGAGTATTCCTTCAAGCGCAGATACTGAAACGAATGATGAAGGGGAAGTTACAAGCTTTTCGTATTCTACAGGAAATGCTCTTGATGGTACTTGGGAGTTTCACAGTTATCATTGGGATGAAGACGCAAATGCATATAGAACCCTTTCCGGTATAACGAACAAAGATCATTCAAGAGGAACTTATTATTCGTTAGCACTTTCTGAGAGAAAGGCTAGGCAAGACAACTTGGATCAATTGTTTGGTGCAGGGCCTTATACTCCTGGCTTAAGTACAGACCAAAAAATTCTTACAAGCTACTTTGTCCAAAGTCGTTTATTTATTGCATATGGTGCTTCATTTGGATTAGCTTTAGCTGGTGAAGCATTACCGGCTTTGCCAGCATTATCTGACATAGGAGTTTCTGCTTACTCTTGGTATTTAAGGTTTGGTAGCTTGAGCACTGCTGCATATATCCGGGGTGAAAGGTTTTTGACTAGAAATTATGGGTGGGGATATAGGTTCTTACCAGATGCAGTTGGTAAGTATAGGCTTCAGTTTCTTTATAATAATCCAGGAGCTAGAGGAATTACTTTTGGGTCATGGCAAGGTGCTAATCATATTTTTAGAATCGATTATCATAAAATTAATAATAAGTATATGCTTCATTACCATTGGTCAAATAGAGCTGCAGTAGGAGATGAAGCTTTTAAAAGAATTGGACGATTACATAGAACCTTACACTCTATTTATAAATAATTTTACTTATTTTATATGTTCTTTCGGCGTGAAACTAAGTTAGTAAATAGCATTTGTTTTAATGATATTGAACTTGAAAATCCTATAGTCGAAATTAATGGGAAAAGTTTATTTGAGTTACTTTTTAAGGAGGGCGATTTAATTGTATTTGCTTGCCATAAGGAAGAAACTTTGTTGACATATTCTGAAGCTAAAAGATTAAAAAAACAAATATTTAATTTTTTTGAAATTGAAGGTGAAATACAAAATGTAAATACAATAGATGATCAATTGTTTAATGTTATCTTTTATTTTACCTATGATGCGTATATTTTTAATTCGATATATAATAAATGCTGGATGTATTTTTATGGATTTTCATTTTTTCGGATAGATTTGTCACAAAAAAGAGTAATTAAAAATAAGCCTCATGTTTTATTTAGAAGAGATCCTGGTGGGGTTAAACTGATAGAAGAAGGTATTACTGATCATATATTTATTAAAGAACTTGGAGGTGGGGATTTAAACCTTAGTTATCATAATAGTTTTATTCTTCCTTTTGAAATTCCTGAGAATAAGTATAAAAAACGAAACTGGTGGGAATTTTGGTAATCTATGATGATGTCTCAGGATATACAACCCGCAGATTGCAAAGTTTTTGAGTGTTGACCCGTTAACAGCACCGCTAATCCCACAATAATTTCATAAACCAACCTTCGTTACAACGAAGTTTCGGATTAAGATAAAGAGGAACAGGTATTTGTATTCCCTGTTTCTCTTTTCAACCTTAAACGCTCACTGTTAATTAGGGGATACTGGAAAATTGTTAACTGATTGTCTATTAGTATTCTGAACCGGTCAAAAAATAAAAAGAAACCCCGAAAATAGGCCAAAAAGGCTTTTTTCGGGGTTTTTCTTTTGTTATTTTTGATTTATCAGAAAAAAAACAACTCTTAAAAGTACAATGCAGATATCTATTTTTCAAGACCCGTACCAATATTCTTACAAGTGGCATATTTTTAAGGGAACTGACTTAGGGAAGATATATGATACGATTCCTTGGGATGACCTGGAAGAATGTTTGCCTACTCAAAATAGTCCTGTAGGGGCGCCACGATGGTTTAGCAACAAGGGAATGTTTGCCCTGATGTTTTTAAAGGCCTATTTAAACCTAAGCGATGAAAAGCTGATTGAGAGGTTCAATACCGACTTTAGCCTCCAATTCTTTTGCGGTAAAAATCTTAACAATGAGATTGTTAAAGACAAGACTATTGTAAGTCGGATTAGAACCTATATAGCAGATCATGCCGATATGGATAAAGTACAAGGAGCCCTGGTCAATGCCTGGAAAAAGGATATGGGCAATACCCATGTACTTTTGATGGATGCTACATGTTATGAAAGCTACGTTCGCTTTCCAACTGACGTAAAACTTCTTTGGGAGTGCTGTAAGTTTGTTTTTGAAAAGCAGCTATATAAGTATTGCAAGGTATTAAAGATAGCCCGGCCCAGGAGCAAATACTTTGTCCAGAAGAAGCTTCAGTTGGGTTATGACCGTATAAGGCGAAAGACTTATAACAAAGGGCTAAAGCGAAGAAAGTCATTGGTTTATTTATTAGAAAAAGGGCTTAAGCAGTTAGATGAATTACTGGAAACATACCCATCAATCACATTAAACCCTCTGCAAGCAAATTACTTGTCAACTTCAAAAAAGATACTTGAGCAACAAACTTTTTTACTAAGCAACCCTGCCAAAGAACTAAAAAACAGAATAGTAAGTTTGTCAAAGCCTTACCTTAGGCCGATAATAAGGGGAAAGGAAACCAAGCCTGTTGAATTTGGAGCCAAGGTACACATGATGCAGGTTGACGGAATCAATATAATAGACCACATCAGTTTTGATGCATTTAATGAAGGGACAAGGTTAAAAACCTGTGTAACAAAGCACAAAGGAATATTTAAAGAGTGCCATCAATTAGGTGCGGACAAAATATACGCTACCAATGCCAACCGCAACTTTCTTACAGAAAATAAAATATTTACCTGCTTCCCCAAAAAAGGCCCTAAAAAACACGGCAAGGCTGAATCTGTACTTCAATCAGCAATAGGGGCAAAACGGGCCACGGTTATGGAGGGGAGTTTTGGTGTTGAGAAAGAACACTATGGATTAAGAAAGATAAAGGCAAGGCAGGAAAAAACGGAAAGAGTCTGGATTTTCTTTGGAATTATGACCGCCAATGCTGCCAGAATAGCCAAAAGAAAATCCGTCCAAGACTCACCACATCTACAACAAGTGGCTTAGACTGATAACAAAGTATTAAAGTTACAAGGGATAGGTGCGTCCAATCCTCAAAAAATATAAATTTATCCTAGTCCCTGCCCTCTATAAACATCAAAATTGGAAATTTCAGACGAGTTAAAGAGCGATAACAAAAAGAAACGAAGTTATATGTTATTAGAAAAGTACAATTTTTATTTTTTAATGATTAATTTTCCAAGAAGCCCTAATTATTCCGGCCTCAACTGGGCCACCCAATCCGGACTAAATTGGGCCACTTTCCGGAGTTAACTGAGCCACTTTGTTGCCAGTAAAAATACAATTTCCGGAGTTAACTGAGCCATCCGCTCTTGTTCGGAAAACTGACATTCCGGCATTAACTGAGCCACCCTTTGGATTTGTAACTATCTTCAGCTTTTACCAAAAGCTGAAGCACTATGGCTAATAAACTCCGATAGCCATAATCTGTGTCCGGATCTAATTGTATTCTGGAAATTTCTGCCACCACATCCTCATTTGTACACTCGGTGTGTTCATCATCAACACGCCTGAAGACCACAGAGCTTTTCTTACGGCCTCTGCGTCCTGCCTTAGGTATATAGTAAAACTGGTGCCTTGTAAGTTGTAGAATCTCAAGAACTCTATCCCTTGTTAATCCCTGGCCGATGTACTTTACAGCTAATTCTTTTTTTTCGGACAGGGATACTTCTTTTTTAGCAGATCATCTTTTAAACGGGCTTCCAGCTCCTTTTCAGCTATTATTTTCTTCAGATAGTCATTCTCTTTTTCAAGTCTTCTGATTTCCTTCAGATGTTCCGGGGTCATGCCGTGCCGGAAACCTGCATCGCCCATGCTTTCAAATTTTTTCTTCCAGTTGTAATATGTGGCAGGATATACTCCATACTTGTCAAGGGTCACCTGAACGCCATTGCTTTCAGCTTCTTTGAGGATCTTGACTTTTTCTTCTTTGGTAAATGTTCTCTTTTTCACGGACATAAAATTACTAATTTTAAACGATAATTGTGTCCGATCTTTTAAGGGGCTGAATCATTTAGGGGCTTTCCAGTTTTTTTGTCTGAATCAGAATTTTCAGGATTATAGAATTAACAGGATGGGGGGAGCTTTGGAAGGGTTCAGAGAGCGGCGCTAATCCCACAATAATTTCATAAACAAACCTTCGATACAACGAAGGTTCGGGTCAAAATAAAGATAAACAGGTGTTTATGTGCACTGTTTCTCTTTTCAAGCTTATGGGCTATGCTCACTGTAGCTGGCAGCTACAGCAACGAACTTTCAAATAAATCCCTATTGCTAAAGGTAGCTTGCAGCTACCCAAACGTACTAATTAGTCATTGCTATAAGCCTCAATTCCTCCTTATCTCCCCCTTACGCTCACTGTAGCCTGTGGCTACAGCAACGTACTGCCAGACAAAAACGCACTGCCAGAGGTAGCCTGTGGCTACCAAACGAACTGCCAAACATCAACACCTCCCACACCCATTACTTTTGTTAAAATTAACCCTTACCTCCCTAGCCTGTCTTGTTTTCTCAGTAAAATCCAGATCTGGAAAAACATCAGTATAAGCTTCCAAAGGCGTACGGCCACCAAGAGAACCATGAGGTCTGACAGAACAATAATCCTCCACCGCAAGAGAAAGGCATTCAGAAAGCCTGTCACCGAGTCAGGGTCATAATATCTCAGATAACGCTTCATGACCTTGTTCACCGCCTCCACAGGAGAATTAGAAAAAGCAATATCCTTCAGGGCAACCACTTTGGTAATTTTAGGATCCGGGGTAGTTTCAAGCAATTGCGAAACAGTTACTGCGTGATTTTCACTTCCCCCGTCCGCAACAAGCGTGGCACAGAGAAAATCAGGATAATGAATTTTCATAGCCTGTATCGCCATTGACAGAGCATTTTTAACATTTTCAGCACAGCACCTTTCACCAACGCTCCACCCGATGAATGTTCATCTAGTGAAGCCAACGCCACAGTGCTTGGCTTCTTTTTTTATGGTTCCGTTGGAACCATCCCAAAGAGAATCTAAAGTTCCTGCCTCTGAAAATTCATCTAGCAAGTTTGGATCATATACCTCATTTTTTGGCCCTATGTGGAATACTGTGGGTAATTGAATTTCAATTTAGAGGAAATAAAGTAAACCGCTAATCCCACAATAATTTCATAAACCAACCTTCGTTACAACGAAGTTTCGGGTTAAAATAAAGAGAGACAGGTATTTGTATTTCCTGTTTCTCTTTTCAACCTTAGCTCACTGTAGCTTGCAGCTACAGCAACATACTATCAAACAAAGCCGTATTGCCAAAGGTAGCTTGCAGCTACCAAAACGTATTAACCAGTCATTAATTCCGTCGCTATAATTCTCCTCATTGATTCCCCTTAAGCGCTCACTGTAGCTTTCAGCTACAGCAACGTACTATTAAACAAAGCCGCACTGCCAAAGGGTAGCTTGCAGCTACCAAACGAACTACCAGACATTAACACCTCCCGCACCCATTGCTTTTGTTGAAACTAACCCTCGCCATCCTCGCCTTCCTTGCTTGCTCAGTAAAATCCATATCCGGAAACACATCAGTATAAGCTTCCAAAGGCGTACGTCCACCAAGAGAACCATGAGGCCTGACAGAACAATAATCCTCTACCGCAAGAGAAAGGCATTTAGAGAGCCTTTCATCCGAATCAGGGTCATAATATCTCAGATAACGCTTCATGACCTTGTTCACCGCCTCCACAGGAGAATTAGAAAAAGCAATATCCTTCAGGGCAACCACTTTGGTAATTTTAGGATCCGGGGTAGTTTCAAGCAATTGCGAAACCGGATGGTTTTCACTTCCCCCGTCGGCAACAAGCGTGGCACAGACAAAATCAGGGTAATGAAATTTCATAGTCTGTATCGCCATTGAAAGTGCATTTTTAACATTGTCAGCACAACACTTTTCGGCAATACTCCAACCTAGGATATTTCTGGAAAAATTATCAGAAACAAAAACTATAGCACGCTTCATGCCATCCCTGAGCCTATAAAAAGTAGTGTCAACATGCAGGAACTGATTAGGCCTTTCAGAAACAATCCCTTTCAACTTTTCAGGAGACTTTTTGAATACCCTTTTCAGCCCTAAAAGGTTAGCGTATTTGTACCATGTGCTCAAAGAAACAAGCAGCAAAGAATTTCTCCGCGCATAATGGGCAATGGAAGACACCGGCCAGCAGGGGAAGCTGGACAAAAGGTCTTTCATCGTATTGACCTCGTTTCCGGAAAGCTGTAAAGGATGCCTTTTAAGGCAAAGGCTGAATGGCTGACTGAGGCAGGAAAGTTTAAGTTTTGTAACCCTGTTACTAAAAGCAGCATACGATAACCTGAAAATATTCAGTGAAAGATTAGCGGGCAATATTTTCTGGAGGCTTTGAATTTCATTGGTCAATACCTCCCCGTGGTGCTTTTTCAATACCGGAATGACTATTGCAGAAATGCCAATCCAAACTCTGGCAACAGCAAATAAGACAGATTTTAGCTTTTTATTTTCCTGCAAAAGCTCATACCAATCGAGAGATTCTTTCTGCATATTCCGGAACTGGTGTCCTGTATAAGAACTATAGTCAATCTTTCTCCATGTGGAGGCAGTTGAAAAAGAACCAGGCAGCAGGTGTTCCTTATTGCTGGCATACAGGAAAATGACAAAACTGTCATATTTCGTCCTGACAGGTACATGTTTCATAACTTATAAAGGCAGAAATGATGATTTCGTGTAGCTACAAGCTACATCTGGTATTTCGTCAATAATATACTTGTGTTCCGTAGCTGGAAGCTACGGTTATCAAGGTATGAGTCGAAAAGCTGTGTGTCGGGGTAGTGGAAGGGCGGATAGGTGGAATGGTTTTGTCGCCCCAAAGTAAGTTTCTAGGCACTTCTGAATTAGTTTCAGGAAATGCCTAGAAACAAGATTAGTCGCATACGTTCGTGTGTTGTACTGGACTAATGTTTTTCTAAGTTGTCCAGCCTTTGTACTAAAGGTGGATGTGAATAATGCATAAAAACATAAGCTGGATGCGGGGTAAGGTTGCTTAAGTTGTTTGCAGAAAGATTTTTAAGGGCTGTAATAAGCGGCTTGGCACTATATGTTTCTGCTGCAAAGGAGTCAGCTTCATATTCGTTCTTTCTTGAAAACAGGTTCATGAAAATGCCTGTTAAATGAGAAAAAGGTGTGTAAAGGATACCAAATGCTATAAGGTTTAAGTGAAAAGCTAGTTGATCTGCTCCTAATGCTTCTGAAAGTGAAGTGCTAAACACCATTAGCGAAAGCAAGAATAGCATAAAACCTGTTTGTAGGATGGACAGTGCCATTCCTGATATGATATGCTTTTTTTTGAAATGCCCTACTTCATGGGCCAGGACTGCCACCAATTCTTCAGTGGTGTGTTTTTCTACTAAAGTATCGTAAAGCACTATCTTTTTTTGTTTGCCTATGCCAGAGAAAAATGCATTGGCTTTGGCTGACCTTTTAGATCCGTCAATGACAAAAAGATTTTTAAGTGGAAAATTTACTTTTTTGCAATAGTCCTCAATGGCTGTCCTAAGCTCTCCTTCTGGTAAAGGTGTCAACTTATTGAAGAGCGGTAAAATTAAGGAAGTATAAAACATATTGGTGATTAGCATAAAAAGCACCACCACGCCCCAGAACCATACCCAAAATTGACTTCCTAATTCAGTGATTAATGACAGAAATATCCATAAAAGACCTCCTCCAATAATGATTCCAAGCAGATACCCTTTTAACTTATCTCCAAAAAAGGTAGAAACTTTCATTTTGTTGAAGCCAAATTTCTCTTCTATAACGAAATTTTTGTACAAGGCAAAAGGTAGGTTTATAATGTCTGAAGCCAGAAACAATATGCCGAAAAAGATCAACGCTAGCCAAACAGGGTGTTCGGTTACTGACCGAAGTGTTTCGTCAAGATAGCCAAGAAAGCCAGTGCTTATTACGATAAATAGAAGTAAAAAACTGAATGTAGAGGTGATAAAGCCAAACTTAGCATTGGTTTTATGGTACTCTTGCGATCTTTTGAACTCCTTTTCATCATATACATCCCGCAATTTTTCTGGTAAAACATCCCGTTGATGCTTCATATTCAGATAATCCAGTATCTGATCCAATAAAAAATCTATGGTAATGATGGCTAAAATTATATATAACAATGTTTGTGGTGACATTCTAGTAGTACTTTTGGTTTTGGAGGTATTCTTTTACATAATCTTCTACACCCTCTTCTAGTGTGTGAAAAGGCTTGTCATATCCAATATTGCGTAGCTTTTCCATAGGAGCTTCTGTGAAATATTGATACTTGTCTCTGATATCTTCTGGAATGTCTATATATTCAATATTAGGCTCCTTGCCTAAGGATATGAATACATTTTGAGCTAAAGAAAGGAAAGTTCTAGCTTCCCCGCTCCCCAAATTGTAAAGTCCGGAATCTTTGCGGTGGTGCATCAGAAACATCATTACCTCTGTAACATCTTTTACATACACAAAATCCCTTTTTTGCTCTCCGTCTTTAAAATCATCTCTGTGTGAGCGGAAAAGCTTCATCTTTCCTGTTTCTTTTATCTGGTTGTATGCATGGAAAATTACAGAAGCCATTCGTTTTTTATGGTATTCGTTCGGACCGTATACGTTAAAAAACTTTAACCCTGCCCAAAAGAACGGCTTGTTTTCTTGTTTCAGAGCCCAAATGTCAAAATCGTTTTTAGAATCGCCATACGGGTTCAGTGGTTGTAATTGCTCGATGATGTCTTCCCTGTCTTCATAACCTAGTTCTCCGTTTCCATAGGTGGCAGCAGACGACGCATATACCAGAGGGATTTGATATTTGCTACAAGCTTCCCATACTTTTTTCGAATATTCGACATTTAATTTGTCAAAAATTTCTTTATTAAATTCAGTTGTGTCTGTCCTTGCTCCTAAATGGAAGACAAACTCCATAATCTCGTGGTTCTTCTCCAAGACTTCAAAAAAATCATCTCTGTGAACTTTTTCTATGTATGCTTTGCCTTCAAGGTTTTTGTTTTTTTCAGGTGTAGAAAAGTCGTCTACAGCTAATATATGGTAATAACCGTCTTGATTTAACCTGCTGATCATACAGCTTCCGATAAAACCGGCTGCCCCAGTTACTGCAATCATTCTTAAGATTTTTAACTATTTATAAAAGGAATACGTATTCTGGCGTTAAATTTACAAAAATATATGAACCCTTTTGTGTCAAGAGGTAATTATACATTATTATGATGAGGTATATATTCTTTATTTGTTTTCTTGCTCCTTTCTTATTCTCGTGTGACTCAGCAACTTTGGAACGGGAAAAAAGGGCTACTGTGAATTTTAAGGATGCTTTGGGTAGGGAAGTGGAGGTGCCTTTGCAACCTGAAAGGATTATGGGATTGTCTCCTTCTATGACAGAACTTTTGTATGCAGCGTGCGGACCAGAAAAGGTGGTGGCAAGAACGCAAAATTGCAACTACCCTGAAAGTGTGTCAAAGCTACCGGTAATCAACAATTATCCGCTCGACTTGGAATTGCTTATTATGCTTGACCCTGACTTGGTATTTGCTATTGATGGAATTAACAACCCAGCAGATATTGCGGCCATAGAAGGGGCAGGTATCCCTGTGGTGTGCTTAAGCTTTAAGAGGGTGAAGGATATTACAGCCAATATTCGTGTGGCGGGTACTTTGACTGGAAATACGGTAAATGCCACAGCACTTGCTGACTCTTTAGACAGGGAACTTGCTCTTATCAAAGAGGCTTCCAAAGATCTAGATACTGTAAAGGTGCTTTCGGTAATCTGGACAGACCCTATCTATATTCATGGTTTCAATAGTATTATGACTGATAAACTTAGCTATATTAATGTGGTAAATTTAGCTGATAGTGCCATGACCAAGGAGTCCCCTGAGGTTTCTCTTGAATATTTAATTAAGAAAGACCCTCAGGTAATAGCCGGTACTGATTTGGTGAACCTTACGGCTAAGTGGCCACAGTTGAAAATTTTAACTAGTGTTCAGGAAAAAAAGGTTTATCCGCTCACTGATGACTTGCAGTCACGGCCTGGACCTCGTATTGTGGAGGCCATTAAAGAACTAAATCGGGTAATAAGGAATGAAAACTAATCTTTCCTTTTATATATTTCTTCCTGTTTACCTGACCTTGTTGGCGCTGCTTTGTTTTGTGGCTATTAACACTGGCTCTTTAGAAATCGATTTTTACCAAATCAGGGAGGCTATTTTTCATTACGATGCAAGTAATAAAGTTCATTTTGTAGTTGCGAACCTGAGGCTTCCCAGAATATTTACAGCCTTGGTTGCAGGGGGCAGTTTGGCTTTGGCTGGTTATTTGATGCAAGCCATGGTCAATAACCCTTTGGCAGACCCTTATATTTTAGGAACAGCATCAGGAGCTTCTTTAGGTGTGAATATTGCTTATTTATTGGCTGGGTCTGCAGTTACCTTAGGGATTTTTTCCATTTCAGCCGCAGCTTTTATTGGGGCTATTGGCATTACCATGCTTGCTGTTTTTATTGCTATGAAGCAGGGAGGACTGGTTCCCGACCGGCTTTTGCTTACAGGTATTGCTTTGTCTTCTATGGCAACTGCTATTATCAGTCTTTTAATTTACCTGTCAGATAACGACAACAAGCTGAAATCAGTGGTATATTGGAGTCTTGGTAGTTTTGAAAAGTCCAGCTGGCAACAACTACTTTTTCCTGTTTTTGTACTTATAGCCGCACTTTTGCTGTTCGCATTTTTGTCCAAACATTTGAATGTTATGTTAATGGGGGAGCATAGAGCTAGCAGTCTTGGACTAAATCTGGCGACTTTGCGTTGGTATATAATGATTACAGCTTCTTTGTTAACCGCATCGGCTGTGGCTATGGCAGGGCCGTTAGGCTTTGTTGGGCTTATGGTGCCCCATATTATACGAGGGATTTTTGGTGTACATAATAAATATAACGTAACTTACACAGTATTAATGGGTGGTGTGTATCTTTTAGCTTGTGATATACTTTCTAGACTATTGTACCCACCTGTCGGAATTCCGCCTGGAATAATTACTTCCTTTTTAGGTGTTCCTTTCTTTGTATATTTGCTGAGTAAAAAGAATTACAAGTTTAGCTGAGATGGTTTACATATGCAGAAAAGAGCACTTCAATGCTGCTCATAAGCTCTACAATCCTAATTGGACAGAAGAAAAAAACAAAGAGGTTTTTGGCCCGTGTGCCAATACTAATTGGCACGGACATAACTTTGAACTCATAGTAACAGTAAAAGGTAAGCCTGACCCTGACACTGGGTTTGTTATTGACTTAAAAAAACTTAGCAAACTTATCCGTGAAAAGGTTATAAGCAAGCTTGATCATAAAAACCTAAATATGGATGTGGAATTTATGAAAGGGAAAATGGCCAGCACGGAGATTCTTGCTATGGAAATATGGAAAATATTGGAACCTGAAATTGGTACCATATCCAAAGGTCAATTGCATAAAATCACTTTATATGAAACCCCACGCAACTTTGTAGAATATATGGGAGAATAAGTTTTACACCTGTTAATACATTTATAAATGAGATATTTTATTGTTGCCGGAGAACGCTCCGGTGACCTTCATGCATCAAACCTTGTAAAGGCGCTAAAAAATAACGACCCCGAAGCAGAGGTTTTTGGTTGGGGCGGGGAATTAATGGAAGCTGCTGGCGCCAAAGTGTTACGGCATTATAAGGATATTTCATTTATGGGGTTTGCAGAAGTAATTACCCATTTTACTAAAATTGTCAAGGCCTTAAAACAATGTAAAAAAGACATTGAAAACGTTAAGCCTGATGTTTTTATACCTGTCGATTTTGCAGGCTTTAATATGAAAATAGCAGGATTTGCGAATAAGCGGAATATCCCTGTTTACTATTATATTTCTCCGAAAGTATGGGCTTGGAACCAGTCTAGGGCTTATAAAATTAAGAAGCTGGTTCAGCACATGTTCGTTATTCTTCCTTTTGAAGTAGGTTTTTATAAAAAGTATGGAGTTAATTCCCACTACATTGGAAACCCTATTCTTGATGCCATTGCTAGCTTTCGGCCTAATCCTTCTTTTGGCAAAAATCTTCCTGCCCCTGTTATCGCTATTTTGCCTGGTAGCCGTAAGCAAGAAGTTAGGTCAATGGCTTCTGAAGTAACTACTGTAATAAAAAACAACCCACACTATCAGTTCGTCATAGCAGGTGTTTCAAGTTTGCCTCATGAGCTTTATAAGCCTTTTTTGTCTTATGGCAATACTTCTATTGTATACGATAAGACCTATGACCTGTTAAATATAGCAAAAGCGGCTGTTGTTACTTCTGGTACTGCTACTTTAGAAACGGCTTTGTTTGAAGTTCCCCAGGTAGTCGTTTACAAAGCAAACCCTATAACTTACATGATCGTAAAAAGGTTAATTAAAGTTGACTGGATTTCTTTAGTTAACTTGATAGCCGATAAAGGTCTGGTGCCTGAACTTATCCAAGATAAATTTACACCAGACCTTGTAAATGTGGCTCTTGATAAACTCGTTCGAGATACACCCGAAAGGGCTGCACAGCTTTCAGGTTACAAAGAGCTAAAGAAGACTATGGGTGAAAGTGGCGCTTCTGAAAAAGCCGCTGCTCTCATGGTGGATCTTTTAAGAGACAGTTTCAAAAATTGACCTTAGCAGTTGATAGAAGCCGTTAACTCCAACTCCTATATCTTTCAGCTAAAAAGTCCTATGGTAGCTAAAGCCTAAACCTACACCACTTTGACTGTACTGGTCAGGAAAACTGTAAAGGTTAAATGAATAACGCTTTCCAGGTTTGTTAACCACAAGATTCCATACCGAAAGTAGGGCAGTAGCTGTACCGACACCTATGTTTACCGTTGATAAAGCTTTTTTT
This sequence comes from Cytophagaceae bacterium ABcell3, assembly GCA_030913385.1. Taxonomy (NCBI): domain Bacteria; kingdom Pseudomonadati; phylum Bacteroidota; class Cytophagia; order Cytophagales; family Cytophagaceae; genus Natronocytophaga; species Natronocytophaga cellulosiphila. Next base: position 4,209,355 of record CP133159.1, on the reverse strand, counting down.
AGTTCATTGGTTGTTGTTTGCCCTTCAATAGTTTCATACATCTGGTAGTTAAGGGCTCCATATATTATAGATCCTGTTCCAGTAATAAGACCGATATAAGGTACTGTTTTGTTACCTTTCCCAAAGGTTATCTGCTGAGCATTTAACATTCCCATAGAAAGGTTTACGCCTCCTAATACCGCTGAACTAATACCATATTCTGTAGAAATATAATTTCTGTTTATGTTTGGTTGCCCTGAATAGTTTGGTTGTATCATGGCGCACTCTTCTTTGGTAAGTCCGCTACTGGCTATCCATTCGTCTATTAGCGGGTCGTCCATGTCATAAATCTTGTCATACTTAAACTTACTGTTTATGTACTCTGCAACTTCTCTCCCAGCTGTTTTTTCTATCAGGTAACCTACTGCGCAAATTCTTCCGTCCTTATCAATAAAACATGGCATCCGCTTGTCCGAAAAATCATAATTTCTAGGGAAAACACCTGACGTATGGTATTCATGGAGCAGGTCGAGCATTTTTTTCCTGTTTTCTTTTAAATTTTCAGGAAGTTTTTCGGAACTTTTGTTTCTAAGCAGCGCCTCTACATATTCAAGGTGTGTAGATAAACGGAGATCTTCATCATCCGATTTGTCCGGGTTCCTGTTAAATTTTTGATTAAAGCTGATATTGCCTAATACAGAATTTACTGCTTCATCGCTGGCTTTCTTATGGGTGCACTCTATGGAAACAATAGCCAGAAAAAATATTAATACTAAAGATACCTTGTTCATGGAAAAGAATAGTTTTTGGTTTTAAGCAAATTATAGCAAACTATTGTCTATAAATATACTGCTTTCCATTTTTTTTAAAAGTTCATGCCTTTTTCTAAAAAAAGAAATTGGAAAAATGTTTGAAAAATACATGCTTTGCCCCTGAATGATATGACGCATTTGTCATAAAAGTCAAAAAGCATTAGGACAGCGCATCTGGGCTATGACTAAGACACGAAATGCACTGATTGAAATCTTACTATTTCATATTTTAGGTCCAATTTTATTTGTCAATAATTGTAAACTCTACTCTTCTGTTTTTACTCCTGCCTTCTTCTGTTTCATTAGACGCAATAGGTTTTTCCATGCCATACCCTTTGGACGAAATTCTCTTTTCATCAATTCCTTTTTGTTTAAAGTAGTTGCTTACAGCTTTAGCTCTATCCAATGATAGGGCTTTGTTAAAATCTGCATTGCCAACATCGTCAGTATGTCCTGCTATTTCTATATTTATGGAGGTGTTTGTTTTGAGCAACCTGACAACCCGGTCTAGTTCTTCATAAGACTCTTTTCTTAATATTGCCTTGCCTGTTTCAAAAAAGATATTGTCAAGGTTTATTGACTTGCCCACTTCTAGTGGCGTAATATATAAATCCTGATGTATGGTGTCAGGTAATAAGTTTTGTTGCAGGTCTATAGTGTCTATTACCGGATAATAGCTGTCCACGTCTGCATATATTAAATATGAGGCTTTTAAAGGTAGTTTTATGGAGTAGTGCGAACCAACCCATTGAGTATTTTTAGCTGGATAGTCGCCGATCATAATATCAATCGACAGTGCTGAATCAGCAGGCTCTTGGGTAATGGTGTTTATGACATTGCCTTGGACAACAATCTGTTTAACTTTTTCTTTCTTCTTAGTAACCTCAAGGTCAAGTTCCACCTCTTGGTATTCATAAACCTGCTTTAGGTCTAGGCCACTTTCTACTGGTAAATATCCCTTTACTTGAGCTTCTACAATATACGATTTCCCGTGACTGACCAATGCTTCATAGTTGCCTGCACTATCTATGACAACAGAGTCTAAAGGAGTCCCATTGATAAGGATATTTTCAAAGTTAGATGAGTCGATTGGGGTTTCTTCTTCTGTAAGTATTTTTCCCCTAAGGCGGACGTATGGTAAAGGTGTTAAATAAAGGTCTCTTTGGATTTCCGTATACTCATAAATATCTCTTGCATCTAGGCTGTCAGGTACAGAAGTCCAATTTTCTTTTTTTAGCCCAAACTTGTAATTAGCTTCTAGTGGTAATAAAAGGCTATAGGTACTATTGGCGCTATCCATATTAAACTCAAGGTCTTCTAAGCCTTCAACCTCAATGGTTATACCTTCCGTTGAAACAGGTTCTCCCGATTTTTCATTAAGGACTTTGCCTTTCAGTAAAACATAAGGGTTTTCTTCGAATAGTTTTACCACATAAATATCATTGGAGTTGTTTTCAGTAGAGGTAGCTGAGAAATAGGCATGGCTGCCATTTTGAGACGTAGTAAAATATCCGTTAAAAGCTGATTTATTTATTTCAGTATGTAGCTTTTTTGTGTTTCCCCACTTTTGATATGAATCTGTTTTTCGCTCCGCGGCATAAATATACACTCCTTCAGGGGTTTTCCTGGAGAAGTATAGGGTAGTGCCGTCAGCAGATAAAGATGGGCTAAACTCTCCATGTTTGGTATTTACGCCTTGCAATTTTTTAGGTTTGTCCCACTTATTTTTTCTTTTGTGAGATACATATATGTCGCTGTTTTCCCCATCCCATTTTCTGGAAAAGCTTAACAACATAATAGTTTCCTCTTCATTAACGGATATGGTTGTGTATCTTCCTTTGTTTATCCTGTTATATGCTTTTATTTTCACCTTTTCCGGTTTGGAAAAAGAGCCATTTGAGTTTTTAGAAATTACAGATACCCCTCTACCTCTCCAAGAAAGGTCTTTATAGAACCGTCCATTTATGTAAAAGCGGTTTCCGTCTTGGCTTATGCCTAGTAAATTGTTAAACCTGATACTGTTAAATGGTTTGGGCATTTTTTGAGCAAGCGTCCAATTTCCACTATCCGATTTTTGGGTAAACCAAATTTCCTGAGCCTCTTCTTTTTCTTTTTTGTTATTAGGGTGATTAGTCCTTATAAAGAAAAGTGTGTTTTCGTCAGGCGATATAACCGGGTTGATTTCATGGTTGCCTGAATTGACTGAATCTCCTAGGTTTTCGGGTTTAAAAATATGCTGTGCCAGCCCATGTGAACCTAGCATGACTGATAAAAATAACAGATATATTTTTAGGTAAGTCATAGTTTATTGATTAGGAACAGGAAGCCTATCCTGACTTTTAATTTTCTTTAATACGATGTTTATGCCGGTCCTTATTGTAATGAATTTGGCATTAAACGGAGCAACTATTGCAAAATCATCGGTTTCTAGCTGCGTCCATGTACGAAATGTGTTCTCTCCTGCTATATAGAATTGGACAGGGCCTGGTTTAAACATTAGTGCAAAACCTATATTGTCAAAGGTCCTGTACATGGCAGAATAAGTGAGCACACCTTGAAAAAACCTTCCAGCTTTTTGGGATAAGGACAAGGTGAGTCCCGGCCTGATGGTTTGATAATAGTCAAAGTAAAAGGACAAGCCTGCCTCGGTTCTGTTTGAAAGTTTATATCTTGAGGTTAAGTACATCTGTGGTACCAGCCAAGTCGTGTAATTATCGGTAGTTTCTTCATAATTGGTTAGTTTATAAAGAGAGTCTAAAAAATTGTCTTCATCAGGAGGATTGAAGAAATCTACCCCCTCATAAGTGACTGTGCCATTGGCACGGTAGTTCCTGACGTTGCTTCTCCAGCGGATAAAGCCTAAGTTAAGTACTGATGCTGAAAAAGTCAGCCTGTTATTAACTTTATAAGAAGCACCTAAGTCTGTACCAAAGCCGTTGTTGCTAAAATTAGTGAAATAGCCGGCGGGGTTAAACTCTTGATCATTTTCTCCTTCAATAAATGATGGAGGGTATGATGTGTTAAGCGATCCATTGGCATAGGCTTCAAGGCTATACATGTCATTGTCTGTATACAAATAAAAGCCTCTGTTTCTTAAATGAACATTAGACATGCCTTGTAAAAACTTAAAACTGGCACCGTAAGAAAGTTTACTGTCTTCGGGAGCTTTATAAAAGTTTATCGCATATTCCCTATAATGAGTCGCAGAAATGTTTAGTGAAGAAAAATCCATTCTTTCTCCTACATAGGGTGCGTTACCTTCCAATGCTAAAGCAAAAAGTGCTTTAGGGTATGAAAACCTGACATCGGCATGTTCCTTTATATGAAAAGAATAGAAGGTATTTTTGGCTTTCATCCTAAAGTGAAACAAATCCACACCTGCATTTACTGCCAAATAGTTTCTGTTTCCCAATGCACCCATTAGTTGGTCTGTAGAGAGGTGCAATGTTTCATTTGTTCTTTGGCTGATTAACTGGTTTAGTGTAAATCCTGTATTAACAGCACCTAATCTTAAGGATGATATGCCAGGAAGACCGATGCTGTACTTATGGTCAGGGTCAGCCGTTGGGTTTACATAGGTCGATTGGTAAACCGATTCCAGGTAGGGGAGTGTTAACTCTTGGGCAAGTGCACCTGTCGCCTTAAGAATTAAAAGTAAGATAGATGTATATGCAACTCGTCTCAATTTATTCAAAATTTAGCTTTGCTTTAGAGAGTATAGACAATCGAACATGGATAAAGTCGTGGTAGTAAAACCTTACATTTCTTTCCCCGCTATCACTACTTTGCAACCATCCCCTTAGGACGAGCCTATCTGCTTTTCGGATATGGTCATAGGCAGGGGCTTCCACTTCAAGAACAGTTTCTTTGACGGTAGGTATAATCCCATCGTTAGTATTTCTGTTTCCTGCTGCAATTAACTCTCTTTCATTTATAAAAAGTGAATCTAATACTTGGCCATTTGGAGCTAACCAATAGCCTTGCAAGACTGCTCCAAGAGGAAGTGAGTTTTCGACATTAAGCCGGATTTTTGCAAAGTTTATGTCTGCAATCTCTAGCACATCGCGAGCGGGAAGTTCAATACCTCTAATAGTATCTGAAAGGGAATAAAGACTGACCCTGCCTTTTGCGGGGATTTCAGCTTTTAGCTGTAGCTCTACTGTGCTTAAGTCTTTTACAAAATAATTGCTGCCACCTTCTTTCCCAAAACGTGCGCTTATACGATAATCTATTTCAGATGGAGAGGTATTGAAAATATCTCTAACATTGCTATTGTATTTATGCGCTTCGTATAGTGTTTTTGCAAATGCACCCCTTTGACTGTACCTAGGGTAATTTAAATTATTGGGACCTGGTATAAAAGGAGCACTTAGGGTAACACTTTCGTTGTTTAGGTAATTATTAGAAATGACATGATCTATGTTTAATGATACTGGCATCCCAAAGGAGTTGGCCAATGTAAAGTTTATTCTTGGGTCATCCAGGTAGATATCGCCTTCTATAGGTGCTTGAAAAAGTTTAATGTCTAATTGACTAGTCTCATTGTTTACTGACACCTCCCCTGGATTTCCATACATTAAACTATAATGTAGCTGTTCGAAATTTAACTTAAAATCAATATCTTCTAAAAATTGATCTCTTCCGCTTGCCGTTGCTTTTAGATGTATAGTGTAGTTAAAGGTATTGTTGTTATTGCCATGTTTTAACATGAGCTGGTAGCCTTTTAGGTCGACAATGTCTCCAATGACTGTAGGAGATCTTCCTGAGTATTCCATAGGAAACGTTTTAGAGTATGGAACTCCATTTTTTACAAGACTGTTTAAAACTACTGTTACTTCTAGATCATGTTTTAATTCTGTTTGTAACATAAGGTTTAAATATCCTGCTTTTAAATTAGCATACTCTATATAGGCATCGTTTTCAAACAAAAAGGTGAAATTGTCCTGATATTCTTCTTCAAAGGTTTGCCCTTCTAAAGGAAGGGGGGGGGCATTGTTAAAACCGTAAGACTTTTGGTAAGCTGGCTGGTTGGGTATCTTTATTAACTCTTCAGACCTAGGAAATTGCAAGGTGTCATGGTACACAAAAATGATTGAGCCATCACTCCCTGCTGTAAAAAGGTCATTGCTCCCATGTATATTGTATGCAATATCTTCAACTGTCATTTTACTGTTTGCTATAGGGATAGCAAAACCTACATCACTACCTTCTATTTCTACGTTTGAGTATTTCTCTTTTCGTAAGCAGGAAGATATTGCAAAAGAAAGAAAGATTAATAGTAATGCTTTTTTCATAGTGATTTCAGCAAGAAGGCCTATGGTTAAAAGGTGATTTTACCGCCTAAATTTATAGAAAATTTGTAAACTTTTGTTAAGTGTACCTCTGAAAGTATAAAAAAAAATATTTTTTGTGGAGGCATGGGTGTTACTGGTCGATTTGCTAGGTTTCGATAAATATCGGTTAACCATGTAATCCCACCCTACCAGTCGTATTCTTACGGAAGATTTAGGGAAACGGTTATGCTAATGTACTTATTTTGAATCTGAATTATGCGATAGATTTAGTTATTAGGAGTAAAATTTAGTAAATCAGTATTTTACTGAATAGGATGATTTGATTTAATTTTGCTACATAATAGAAAGTTCTATTGCATTTTCAGGTGAATAAAGTCTAATGTTTATACCTGACGGTTGGGTAAAATATATGTGCTAAAATGAATGGTGTGTGTCGTGTGAATGACTTCACATAAAAAGCATTATTTGTATGTGAAGGGTGATGTGTTTTTAGGTAAATAGGGGAGGGGAAGGGGAAAAAGGTAAATGAACAGAAGTCTATTCATTTACCCTTGAATTTTTTGGTCACGATGCCACTTTTAATTTACTAAATCTGGACTTTTCAATTTTTTCTTGAGCGTACTCCTTTTTGACTACAAACTTTTCGACATTCTCTTTTGAAGGAAGTTCAAACATGGCATCGGTCATAACTGCTTCGCAAATTGACCTGAGACCTCTAGCTCCCAATTTATAATCCATAGCTTTTTCCACTATATAGTCAAGAGCACCTTCTTCGAACTTCAAATCTATGCCTTCCATTTTAAACAGTTTTTGGTACTGTTTAATAATAGCATTCTTTGGTTTTGTAAGAATTAGCTTCAGTGTGTCTTTCGTTAAAGGATCCAAGTAGGTTAACACTGGAAGCCTTCCTATAAGCTCAGGGATAAGACCATATGACTTTAGGTCTTGGGCCGTAATGTACTGCAGTAGGTTTTCAGTGTCTATAGTTTCCTGCTTAGCTTTAGAGCCTGTAAAACCAACTGGGTTGGTATTCATCCTTTTGGCAATCTCCCTTGATATACCATCAAATGCTCCTCCACATATAAATAAAATATTTTCTGTGTTAATAGAAATCATTTTTTGGTCAGGGTGTTTTCTGCCACCTTGGGGAGGTACATTTACAGAGGTGCCCTCAAGTAATTTCAATAAGGCTTGCTGTACACCTTCTCCGCTAACATCTCTTGTTATGGAAGGATTGTCACTTTTTCTGGAAATTTTGTCAAGCTCATCGATATAAACAATGCCACGTTCAGCAGATTCAACATCATAGTTGGCTGCTTGAAGTAATCTTGTTAAAATACTTTCCACATCTTCTCCAACATAACCAGCTTCTGTTAGCACTGTAGCGTCGGCAATGCAAAAAGGAACCTGTAGTATTTTGGCAAGTGTACGGGCAATATATGTTTTACCCGTACCTGTATCTCCTGCCATTATTATGTTAGATTTCTCAATGACTATATCATTGTCCGTTTTGGTCTGCATTAACCTTTTATAATGGTTGTATACAGCCACTGACATGACTTTCTTAGCCTCATCCTGACCAACTACATATTGATCTAGGAACTTTTTCATCTCTGCTGGCTTTACCAGGTTAAATTTAGGTGAGGCATTTTTGTTTTTAATCCTGTTTTCTTCAGATAAGATCTGTTGTGATTGCGTGATGCATTTGTCACATATATGGGCATGAATCCCACTGATCATTAAAGAAACATCTTTTTTATTTCTGCCACAAAACGAACAAGTAATAGCTGCCATTAATATTTTCCTTGTGTTAATTTTTTACTTTTTCCTTATCAGAACCTCGTCAATGAGGCCGTATTCTTTTGCTTCTTCGGCAATCATCCAATAGTCACGGTCTGAATGCTTTTCTATTGTTTCGATATCTTTCCCTGAGTGCTTAGATAGTATCTCATATAGCTCTCTTTTTAGTTTCAGGATTTCACGAGCTGTAATTTCGATATCAGAAGCTTGCCCCTGAACGCCTCCTAATGGCTGGTGAATCATTATTCTTGAGTGAGGCAATGCAGCTCTTTTTCCTGCGGCACCTCCACATAATAATATGGCACCCATAGAAGCTGCTAGTCCTGTACAAATAGTGGCTACGTCAGGGCCTACATATTGCATGGTGTCATAGATCCCATAACCAGCATATACCGAGCCGCCCGGGCTGTTCAGATAAATAAGAATATCTTTCTTTGAGTCTACTGATTCTAAAAATAATAGCTGTGCAGTAATTATGTTAGATATATGATCATCTATACCCATTCCTAAAAAAATGATGCGGTCCATCATTAGGCGCGAAAAAACATCAATCTCTCTAAAGTTCGTTGGACGCTCTTCAATTACAGACCTAGTCATGTTTTCTACATAAGGCCTTGTATGATCTTCTACCTTATTTATAAACTGATCCACTACATTGCTTCCAATTCCCTGACCTTTTACCGCATACTTTCTGAATTCGTCTTTATTAATCATGTTCAAAAATTTTTAGATTCCAAAAATACATAATGTTAATACAAAATAGACAAACATTTGGTTTATACAAAATGAAAAAAGTCCTTAAATAAGGACTTTTTTCATTTTATTTCTCTACGGCTTTTTTAAAGCCTTCGGAGTCTGTTTCTTTTTCTTCTATTTTGACCTTTCCCTTGAGGTATTCGAAAATTTTCTCATTGTACGCCTGGTCGAAGACCCTGTAATAATTTTTGCCGTCTTCTTGCTGTAGGTAATTTTCAGCAATTTTATTGAGTGTTTCGTTCATCTCAGGATTGTCGTCTCCTATGCTTACACCTCCAAGCTGTTGCATAAACAATTCTCTTGATTTTTTGATCACATCTTCATGCTCAACCTTAAGCTCATTGTCTTTGCCAAGTTTGTTTTTGATAAGAGACCACTTAAGCTCTTTCTTATAAGCGTCAAACTCGTTTTCTATTTGCTCTTTTGTGAATTTGCCTTTATTGCTGTGGAATAACCAATCTTTTAAGAATTCGTCAGGAAGCTCAATGTTCGTGTTTTCAACCAGTTGGTCTTGTATTTGACGGTCAATGAAGAACGCTCCTTCTTTGTTGAAGTTCTCGTTCATTAACTCTTTAACCTTAGCCTTAAACTCCTCTTCAGATGATACAGTGCCTTGCCCAACTATTTTGTCAAAAAACTCTTGGTCTAAATCTGCCGGCTCTTGTCTGTTAACGTTTTGTACAGTAAATTCAAACGTCCCCTCTTTCTTTTCAGCTTCTTCTTTGCTAAGTCCAGTAACATGAGCAATGGCTGCTGAGTCAGCAAACGCTTTTCTGATGTCAAATGAAATTGTGTCGTCTTTCTTAACACCTATGAATTTTTTTAATTCACCCTTTTCAACTTTTGAAAGGGGGATCAACGTGGTGGTTGTGAAGTCACCATTTTTCTCCTTCAGTTCCCCATAAATAGAATCACCTTCCTTGCTTTCTTCAGGATTGGTCATTTTTCCATGTTGAGTCCTAAGGTTTTCTATAGTTTCGTCTACCTCTTTATCTGAGACACTAATTTTATAGTGAGTAGCTTTTATAGCTTCTATATCAGGTTTAAACTCCGAAACAAGGCCGATTTTGTAGCTAAATTCGAAGTCACTCTGGTTTTCCCAATCAATTTTTTCAGCACTTTCAACATCTGGTAAAGGATCGCCCACAACAGGAAGCTCGTTTTCTTTAATGTATCCGGTTACAGACTCTGATAGCATTGAGTTGATTTCATCAACCATAATGCTTTTGCCGTACATTTTCTCAATTAACGATGCAGGAACTTTGCCTGGTCTAAATCCTTTGATATTGGCTTTTTTGCTATATTCCTTTAGTTTCTCAGCTACCCTTGGCCTATAATCGTCCTGATTAAGGTTTATTTTTATGGTAGCATTAGTGGTGTCCTTTTTTTCTAGAGTGATTTCCAAGGGAATTAACTTTTACGTGAGTGAAACCTATTTAAGTTAAAAAACCCTCAACACCTTTACAGGTTTTGAGGGTCGTAGTGCGGATGGAGGGACTCGAACCCCCATGCCTCGCGGCGCTAGATCCTAAGTCTAGTGCGTCTACCAATTTCGCCACATCCGCTTTTCTTTATGATTAAATAAAACCTTTGTTTTAAGGTTTACGTTCCGTTGTTAACTCGTCCTGTTTTCCGGTAACGCGTTGCAAAGGTAGATAATTTATTTTATTAATCAATAGCAAGGGCGAAAATATTTTTAAAAAAAATTTTAGTTTTAATTATTGTTAGAATATATAGCCGTGCTGGTTAATTTTGGAACATGCAAACTATAGATCTTGAAAAGGAGAACCAGGAAATAATACGCCGTTATAGGAAATTGCTGCGTTTGGCAAAACCTGTTTTAAAAGACGATGATGCTAAAATTATCAAAAAGGCTTTTTATACCTCTTTGCAGGCCCATAAAGATATGCGCCGCAAATCTGGCGAACCTTATATTTATCATCCACTAGCTGTTGCACAAATCGCCGTTGAAGAGATTGGGCTAGGTACAACTTCTATTGTGGCGGCGCTTTTGCATGATGTCGTTGAAGATACCCACCTCGAATTAAAGGACATCGAAAGGGATTTTGGCACCAAAGTTTCCAAAATTATTGATGGGCTTACCAAGATATCTGGTGTTTTTGACCATGGATCTTCTCAGCAAGCAGAAAACTTCCGTAAGATGCTGCTTACCTTATCCGATGATGTGAGGGTAATTCTTATTAAGCTTGCGGATAGACTTCACAATATGAGGACGCTTGGGAGTATGCCTAGAGATAAACAGCTTAAAATTGCTTCTGAAACGATTTATCTATATGCGCCACTTGCTCACAGACTGGGCTTGTATGCTATAAAAACTGAACTAGAAGACCTTTATCTTAAATATACGGATCCTGAAACCTATCGCATGATAGCGCGAAAGATCAAGCAGACAAAAGCTGCACGTGATAAATTTGTCAAAGATTTTATTAAACCGTTACAGCAGGCCTTGGATAGAAATAATATGGACTTTCTTATTAAAGGAAGACCTAAGTCCATTTATTCTATATGGAATAAAATGAAAAGGCAAGGTACTCCTTTTGAAGAGGTCTATGATTTGTTTGCCATCAGGGTTATCTTAAGAACACCTTTTGAAGCTGAAAAATCTGCGTGCTGGAAAGCCTATTCTATAGTTACTGACTATTACAAACCTAACCCTGACCGGTTGCGCGACTGGATAAGCACACCTAAAGCTAATGGGTATGAGTCTTTGCATACTACAGTAATGAGTAAAACCGGACAATGGGTCGAGGTGCAAATCAGGACGGAAAGAATGGATGAAATTGCCGAGAAAGGCTATGCCGCTCATTGGAAATACAAAGAAACGGTAGCGGCAAACCCTGAAACGGGACTTGAGATGTGGATTAGGAAAGTTCGTGAACTGATTGAGCAAAATGACTCCTCGGCACTTGAGTTTATTGACGATTTTAGAACTAACTTATTTAATGAAGAAGTATTCGTATTTACTCCGCGCGGAGATTTAAAGGTGCTTCCTCATGGTGCTACGGCCTTAGATTTTGCTTTTGAAATACATACGGATATTGGCCTTCACTGCTTGGGGGCAAAAGTAAACCAAAAGCTGGTTCCGCTAAGCTTTATTTTAAACAATGGAGACCAGGTCGAAATTTTAACCTCAGTAAAGCAAAAACCAAGCGAGGATTGGCTTAAATTTGTAGTTAGTTCCAAAGCAAGGTCTAAAATTAAGGATGCCCTTAAAGAAGAAAAGAAAGTAATTGCTTCTGAAGGTAAAGAGATTGTCTATAGAAAGCTGCATCAGATTAAAGTTGACCTGAATAATGAAACCATAAACCAGTTGTTGGCTTACTTCAACAGCAAAACCCCCTTGGATTTTTATTATAATGTAGCCAAAGGGGTAATTGACCCAAAAGATATCAAGAAGTTTAGGGATGTCAAAGAAGTAAAAAAGGTCGAGAAGCGGGAAGAAAAATTGGTGCCAGAAAAGAAAATCTCGAAAACGGACATGTTGCTTATTGGGGATGACATGGATAGGCTAGACTACAAACTTGCGGCCTGCTGTAACCCTATTCCTGGAGATGATGTTTTTGGTTTTGTTACTGTTAATGAAGGTATTAAAATACATAGAACTACTTGTCCTAATGCCATTGAGCTAATGTCCAATTATGGGTATCGGATTGTTAAGGCTAAATGGACTTCGCAAAAGCAACTTGCTTTTCTTGCTGGTTTGAGAATTCTTGGAGCTGACAGGGTAGGTATTATAAATGATGTTACAAGGATAATATCCAATGAGCTTAAAGTAAATATCCGTTCTATAACTGTTGATACCACCGATGGAATGTTTGAAGGGCATATTATGTTGTTTGTGAATGATACTAAGCATCTTGACAAGCTTATAATGAAGCTAAGCAAAGTGCCAGATGTTATTAGTGTCATGCGTGTGGATTCATAAAAACTTGTCCCCATAATTTTTCTATATATATTTGTAATATAGCTTTAGCATTATGACCAGTAGCGAATCAGTTTTTCCAGAGGTAAAAAAAATATTTACTGCCTATCTTGAAAGTAAAGAGTTGCGGAAGACACCGGAGCGTTTTGCTATTTTAGAAGAAATTTACTCAAGAGAAGGACATTTTGATGTGGAGTCTTTGTATATCAGCATGAAGAACAAAAACTACCGGGTCAGCAGGGCAACTGTGTATAACACCTTGGATATTCTTGTAGACTGTGATTTAGTGGCCAAACATCAATTTGGTAAAAACCTGGCACAATATGAAAGGTCGTATGGGTTTAGGCAACACGACCATCTCATTTGCACAGAATGTCATAAAGTAATGGAATTTTGTGACCCGAGGATATATAATATCCAGAAAATGGTCGGAGATTTGTTAAATTTTAAAATTATGCATCATTCTCTAATTTTGTACGGTAGCTGTACAAATGATGATTGTAAAAATAAACCTAAGAAATAATGATCTATACCACAAGAGAATTAGACAACACACTTTTTATCCATTTGCAGGGAGACCTGATTGGCGAAAGCAACGGAATGGAACTTGTTGATCTTGTTAATGATAAAATTAATCAATCAATACTTTCTTGTGCCATAGACTTGTCTGAAGTCAGGTACATGAATAGTAGTGGTATTGGTGTATTGATTACTCTGCTTACCAAATTCCGTAACAAAGGAGGAGAGGTGATCTTGATTAACCCATCTGAACAGATTAAGAAATTACTAATTATAACTAAACTCAATGCTATATTCACAATAGTGGATACAGAGCAGGAAGCAAAAGAAAAACTAAAAAAATAATGGCGGTAGATGTTTTGTTAGGGCTACAATGGGGTGATGAAGGAAAAGGTAAAATAGTCGATGTACTGGCTCCTTCCTATGACGTTGTTGCAAGGTTTCAAGGTGGACCCAATGCTGGTCATACCTTAGAATTTGATGGGATTAAGCATGTCTTGCATCAGATTCCCTCTGGAATTTTTCATTCCAATATTAAAAACATCATCGGGAATGGTGTCGTTCTCGATCCTGTAATTTTTAAAAAAGAAATAGACGGGCTTAAAAAGTTCAATATTGACTTTAATAAGAACCTATTTGTTTCCAAAAAGGCTCAAATAATAATTCCTACTCATAGGCTATTAGATAGGGCTTATGAAGCCGCCAAAGGGAAAAACAAAATTGGGTCTACCCTTAAAGGGATTGGCCCTGCTTATCAAGATAAAGTTGCTCGCTGTGGTTTAAGAGTGGGAGATATTATCGCTAGTAACTTTGAAAACAAATACAATAAGTTAAAGCAGGAGCACCAAACAGTTCTTGATTTTCATAAAGCGGACTGCACTGAGTTGGATGCCTTCGAAAAAGAATTTTTTGAAGCTATTTCTTTTCTCAAAAGCTTTAATCTGATAGATAGTGACTATCTAATTAACGATTGTATAAAAAATAATGAGTCTATATTGGCAGAAGGTGCCCAAGGTGCTTTGCTCGATATAGATTTTGGCTCATATCCTTTTGTTACCTCTTCCAATACTATGACAGCAGGCGCATGTACAGGTTTAGGTGTGGCTCCTGCCAAGATTGATCAGGTATATGGAATATTTAAGGCTTATTGCACAAGGGTAGGAGGGGGACCTTTCCCTACAGAAGAACTGGGTGATACTGGAGAGACCTTAAGAAAGGCCGGAAATGAGTTTGGTTCTACTACTGGCCGGGC